>NZ_ALKL01000010.1:0-438926 GCF_000286635.1 Veillonella sp. ACP1
TGGGGTGATGCTCCTGTTTGGAATGAGCTACATATGTCTACAGATTTTCCAACTTATTGGGATTAGTCACACACACTTTTTGTCCTATAACCCACGAAAATCGTACTATAGGCTTTTGTCATGTCTAATATCTTATCTTCTATATCCGCCGCATCCCCTAGTATTAGAGTTTGGACCGCAATAGTTTTGGTTGTTATTGTTACATGGTGCATAGTTAGCATTGTTATTGCAGTTGTATTGTGTGTTAGTATTGCAATTGTACTGAGAATTATTGCATACATAATCATAAGCAAATCCTGTGGACACTACAGCAGTCACGGCTAAAGCAGTCATAATGAGTATACGTTTAGTAAATTTCATAGTAATCACCTCCTAGTTTCTATACTTATATTATACTACTATAAGTCAAACGAAATATGATATTCTATATATATATACTATTTGAGAGAGTTTATGTGAAAGGAAGCGTTATTATGATGAAACGTGTATTGATGGCTACGCTTTGTTTAAGTTGTGTTACATTGGGTGGTCATGCAATTGATATTAATATACCTGGCGCAGATCCAACTGTATCAAAGGATGCGTATCAGAATTATCGCAAGACTGATGCGGATGCGCAGCAAATGGAACGGGATGTTGAAAAGGATATAAAAACATATATGCCCAAACAAGTGGTAGGTAATGGCGAATTTGATTTAAATGATATCATTTATTCAAATCGTGAGTTGAACCATGCATTAGATTTTTCTTCATCAATATTTATTTTGAAAGAGGATGGAGCCAATGTAAAATTCACCATGCCTTACTCGAGTCGATATGGGAATACTGAGAAGATTGCAGATGGTACACCTGCTTTCAGAAATGCAATGATTATGAGCCCCGACGGTATGATGGCTTATGAATTGCGTCATCAACCAGCAGGCAATAATTGGGAGGATAGTAAGATTCCTTATAGCAAATTGACTGTTGATGATATGAAAGTTATCGCAGAGAAAACAGCTGGCGTATTTCGTGGTGATGACCATTCATTATATGCTGGTAAATTTACGTATCCTACGGTTGAAAAAGCGACATGGGATATCACGTATGCTAAGGATGCACCAATGGTGGGGAGCCTTAATTTTACGATGAAGAATACACCGACGATTTCGTATCATGTGGGTTATAATTTTATGCCTAGAAAACAGTTTAGCGTGTTAAAAGCTCAAGGTGTTGATAAGACTAAAGACATGATAATGTCTCCGTTGGTAAACTATGTATTACCATCCATTGAACCAGCGAAGGATATATTTTCAAAAAGCAAAGCATTAACAATTAATGATTTTACATTCTTAACACTAAAAACAAGTAAAATGATTCGGGAAGATAAAAATGATTCGTACATGTACGTATACGATAGCGATCAGTATAGAGAAGGTATCATGGTTATGCCAGTTGAGGCTGAAGATATACAACATCCAGAGAAGATTTTCCCGAAAGCTGTACGCAGTATTATTCTAACTGACAAGTATTCGATGCACCAGCCAATCCAATTTGCTACCGTATGGAATGATGCTATGCCATCCGTATATATGCAAATTAAGCGCCCTAAAACAACGATATATATGTTAATATCCCATGATAAACAATATGTATACAATCACTTTATTATGACCTATAATACGAGTTCTTTGGTCGAAAAAGATTTGCGAGATATTGTGCAATATGTAGACACTAATAACAATAAGGACTACTATAACACATTCCAAAGTGGACTTGGGGCTAAGATGCCAAAAGACATGGCGACGGTTGATATTAAGAATACGAAATAATAGATAATGTAAGGAATTTAAAAATACCTTGTGAAGTGACTCTCACCATAGGTTAGATTTTTTCATGTAACTATAGGCTCTCTGTTGTGAGGTATATACCTCGCGATAGAGAGCTTTTTATGTGTGATGAAAGTTAAAAAAGAGTTCTATTTTTCTAGAAAATATCTTTATTTCTTATGCTAAAAGGCGTATACTATAGATAATAATATAGAACATATATTTGTATTTAAAGAGAGGAGGAAGATGTATGAGTGATGATGTAAAGATATTTGAAGGTAGTCAAATTCGTTCTGTGTGGGATAATGAAAGGGAAGAGTGGTATTTTAGTGTAGTTGATATGATAGGTTCTCTGACTGAAAGCAATAATCCGCGTGACTATTGGTATCGTGTGAAAAAACGTATGTCAGAAGAAGAGAAAAGTGAACTGTCGACAATTTGTCGACAGTTAAAATTGAAAGCTCCAGATGGTAAAATGCGATTAACAGATGTTGCCGATATGCAAGGTATTTTTCGTATAATCCAATCTGTGCCTTCTCCTAAAGCGGAACCGTTTAAAATGTGGTTGGCCGAAGTTGGTAAAGAGCGTATTGATGAAATCATTGATCCGGAACTCACGATTGATAGAGCTTTAGAATCATATGTGCGTAAGGGTTATAGCCGAGAATGGATTAATCAACGATTACAGGCCATTCAGGTTCGTAAAGAATTAACTGATACTTGGCAAGATCATGGTGTTAAAGCTGGTAATGAATATGCTATCCTAACGAATGAAATCTCTAAAGCTTGGTCTGGAATGACGACTAGAGAATATAAGGACTTTAAGGGGCTAAAAAAAGAAAATCTACGAGATAATATGTCTACTACAGAACTTATCTTAAATATGTTAGCCGAAACGGCTACAAAGGATATTGCAGAGGCAATTAATCCTCAAGGATTAGACGAGAATAAACAAGTTGCTCAAGATGGTGGTTCTATTGCTGGTGATGCACGTAAATCGATTGAAGCTAGAACTGGTAAACCTGTTATTACATCTAAAAATGCTATTGATTTAGGACGACTAATTAGTGATGTGGTGAAACATGATAGAGGAACGACTTGAACGAATGAAACGAAAACATAATTTAGAGTACATTTTGATGAAGATTCTTTTCAGATATCTGATTGTATAGTAGCGCTAGTACACGACATACCTGATGTAATACATGAAAATCAGGAGTTTGATTTTTATATTGAGTCTACCTATGATGTATACCTGCTTCGCATCATACATAGTCATGATTGTGTTGTAAGTATTTATCCTGCAAAAGCTGAGGGAATCATATATATCGTAAGTTCTATACCTGTGTCTAAAGATAATACCAAAGAGACTATTCAAAAGATTTTACATGCGTTGGAGAAATATGGTTTTCCGAAATTGAAGAATCCGAAAAGTAGTATTACATTTTGTATATAGTGATGAAATAGATCGTAAAGAAAATAATACCACATCATATAGAGCATTTTGGGTTCTGAATGATGTGGTATTTTATTTGTATAATATTATATATTATGGTGTATTATAAATGACTGACTGATTAGGCGTGTATTAATAAGTTTATAGCTAGTTATTTTAATGGATATTATTAGGATAAAAATTATGTTATTATGAAAGAAACATGTAATCTATTTATAGGGGAATGCATATGATAACTGGTGAAATTAAAAATAAAGTAGATAAGATATGGGAGAATGTCTGGGCTGCAGGCTTAACTAATCCTTTATCTGTAATTGAGCAAATTACATATTTAATGTTTATACGTGCATTAGATGATCAAGAAATTAATAATATCCGGAATAAGACTTTACTTGGTGCAGATGTGGAATTGATTTTTCCAGAGTCGGATATTGGACAAGCTATGCGTTGGAGTAATTTTAAATTTAGAAATGCTGATGAAATCTATAATATTGTTTCTAATTTTGTATTCCCAGCGATTAAGGCTATGAAGCATGGGAAGTTACCAGATTTTGATGAACATGGCAAGCTAATACCAATTCCTGATACGGATGAAACAAAGGATGGTTTTGATTTCTTTTCTAAACATATGTCTACTGCTACATTTATAGTTCCGACTGCACAAGTGCTTGAAAAAATTATCACTGGATTAGATGATTTATATACTCATGACATTGCGAATTTAGATATGCAAGGTGACCTGTATGAATATATGCTTTCAAAATTATCTACGGCTGGAACGAATGGACAATTTAGAACACCAAAACATATACGAGAAATGATGGTCAAATTATTAAAGCCTACACCACAGGATATAATTTGTGATCCTGCTTGTGGTACAGCTGGATTTCTGGTGTCTGCTGCGGAATATGTTCGAGCTTATCATAGTGAAAAAATGGACAAAGCTGATTGGAAACATTATGAAAGTAATATGTTTAGTGGATTTGATACAGATACAACAATGCTTCGTATTTCTGCAATGAACTTAATGTTACATTCTATCAAATATCCTCAGGTTGATTATAAAGATAGTTTATCAAAACAAAATACTATACATGATGCATATACTATTTGTTTGGCTAATCCGCCATTTAAAGGTAGTTTAGATAAAGAAACAATTAACGATGAATTGCGTAGTATTACAAATAACACAAAAAAAACAGAGCTCTTATTTCTGGCACTATTTTTAAGAATTTTGAAAAAAGGTGGTACTTGTGCCTGTATTGTACCTGATGGAGTTCTATTTGGTTCATCTAAAGCACACGTAGCTCTACGAAAAGAAATTATTGAGAATCATCATTTGCGTGCTATTATATCTATGCCTTCGGGGGTTTTTAAACCTTATGCAGGAGTGTCTACAGCAATTATGATTTTTACGAAAACTCAAGCTGGTGGAACTACTAATGTTTGGTTTTATGATATGAAAGCAGATGGTTTTAGTTTAGATGATAAGCGACAACCTATTGAAGACAATGACATTGCTGATATTATTGATCGTTTTGAACATATTGATAGTGAAAGTGAACGGAAGCGTACTGAACAAAGCTTCTTAGTGCCTAAACAAGAAATCGTGGATAATGGATATGATTTATCTATTAATAAATATAAAGAGATTGAATATATCCCGGTCGAATATCCTCCAACTAGCGAAATATTAGCTAATATTAAAGCATTAAATGAACAAATCATAGCTGATACAGCTGAGCTAGAACGATTGTTAAATGAATAAATTCATATTTGGTGAGATGAATGGAATTTATAGAATTGGCTGAATTATGTGATAAAGGATTATCAAATTTAGCTCAAAAAGATTTAGTGTTTGATAGTGGTATTTATCCAGTATATGGTGCACCTGGTGAAATAACTAAAGTTGACTTTTTTCATCAAAGCAAGCCTTATTTAGGTCTTATTAAAGATGGCGCTGGTGTAGGTCGGGTTATGCAATTGCCTGCAAATTCGTCTGTTATTGGTACCATTCAATATATATTTCCCAAAGAAAATGTTGATTTAAAGTATTTGTATTATCTTATTAAATATTTAGATTTAGGTAAAGCTAATACAGGAGCAACAATTCCACATATATATTTTAAAGATTATAAAAAAAGAAAAGTTAAAGTACGAGAATATAGTGAGCAAAAACATATTGGACAAATATTAGAGTTGATTGATAGCCATTTAAGGACATATAAAAAAGTTTTAGAACAATATGATTTACTTATCAAATCCCGATTTGTTGAAATGTTTGGAGATCCGAATATGGTGGCACTCAATAAAAGTGTTAAATTCTCCTCTATTGCAAAAATCATTACTGGCAATACGCCAAGTAGAAAATCACCTGAATATTATGGGGATTATATTGAATGGATAAAGTCAGATAATATTATTAGTACTAATTTATATATTTCTCAGGCAAAAGAGTTTTTGTCTGAACAAGGTGCAGCAAAGGGGCGAGTTGCACCTAAGGATAGTTTGCTTATGACATGTATAGCAGGAAGTATAAGAAGTATAGGTAATGTTGGAATTTGTGATAGATCTGTGGCCTTTAATCAGCAGATTAACGCTATAGTTTTGAAAAATAATATTAATCCATTATATATTTATTGGTTATTAAAATTATTTAAGCCTAGTATCATAGCTAATGTGGAAATGAGTTTAAAGGGGATTATTTCTAAATCTCACCTAGAAAACATGTTGATACCTATTATTGCTTCACAAGAAGAACAAGAATTATTTATCAAATTTGCTTTACAAATCAACAAATTGAAAGCTGATGTTCAAAAGTCTATTGATAAGGCTCAACTCTTAATGGACTCATTAATGCAAGAATATTTTGGCTAATATTCTTTTGGTATACTAATATAAAAAGAAAAGAGGTATACCTATGCAACAATTAATCAATGATATATTACATGATATGAGTGAAGTTTTGTCTGCTAAAGAATTATATACTTTACAAATTGTTTTACAGAAGAAATTAAATACACAAAATAATCAAACATATCCATATACTAATATTGAGTATATGGATATGTTTATTTCTGCTAAAAGGATTGAAGGGTGTTCAGAACGAACTTTAGCTTATTATAAAGCTACTATTGAGCATATGCTTAGTATAATAGTTACACCATTACGCCAGGTTAATACTGATGAGTTAAGAGCTTATTTAGCAGAATATCAATTAATTAATAATTGTAGTAAAACCACTGTAGATAATATTAGAAGAAATCTTTCAAGTTTTTTCTCATGGCTTGAAGCGGAGGATTATATAATTAAAAGTCCGATTAGACGGATTCATAAAATAAGAACTGGTAGTAAAGTTAAAGAAACTTTATCAGAAGAATGTATTGAAAAACTTCGAGATTCATGCTTACATATTCGTGATTTAGCAATGATAGATCTTTTATACTCAACAGGTATCCGGGTAGGCGAATTAGTAAACCTTAATATAAATGATATTAATTTTGAAGAAAGAGAATGTATTGTTTATGGTAAAGGAAACAAACAACGTAAGGTTTATTTTGATGCTAAAACTAAAGTTCATCTTAAACGATACTTGGAACAAAGAAATGATTATAATGAAGCCTTATTTGTTACCTTAGATAGTCCTTTTGAAAGATTAAAAATTAGTGGTGTAGAAATAAGACTTAGAAAGTTAGGCCGATTAGCTTTATTAGATCAGAGGGTACATCCTCATAAGTTTAGACGGTCTATGGCAACAAGGGCTATTGATAAAGGCATGCCTATTGAACAAGTACAGAAGTTATTAGGGCATCAACAAATTGATACCACAATGCATTATGCAATGGTTAATCAATCCAATGTAAAAATATCTCATAGAAAATTTATTGGATAATCAAATTCATATTTGGTGAGATAAATGAAAATTAAACTTGGTGAATTGGCTGATATTATGACAGGAAATACTCCTAGTATGAAAGTTAATGAATATTATGATTCGAATGATATTCCGTTTATAAAACCAGATAGTTTTAAAAGTCACTTTGAATTGGAAGCAAATAGCTTTATATCTAATAAAGCCGAAAGAAAAGCAAGAATAGTCGGATCGAATTGTATTTTAGTTAGTTGTATTGGAATAATTGGTAAAGTTGGGATAACGTCTCAAAAAGTAGCATTTAATCAGCAAATTAATAGTCTAAATGTTAAACCTCATTATGATATAGAGTATATTGCTTATAATTTACTTTTTAATAAAGATAGGCTGCAGAGAATTTGTAATTCTGCAGTAGTACCAATTATTAATAAAACACAGTTTTCTGATTTTGAGATATCAATAAATAAAGATATTATTATACAAAGAGTGATAAAGCGTAAATTAAACTTATTAAGTAGTATTATTAATAACAATAAAAAGAAATTATTGTTACTTGATGATATTGTCAAATCCCGATTTGTAGAAATGTTTGGTGATCCAGTAATTAATAATAAAAAATGGGCTTCTATGAATTTGCATGAGATATCTATTAAAATAACGAGTGGAAATACTCCTCAAGGTGGAAGTCGAGTCTATATTAATCATGGGGTATTGTTTATTCGAAGCCAAAATGTTTGGAATAATAGGTTGGATTTAGATGATGTTGTACATATTAGTGAATCACTTAATGAAAAGATGAAAGAAACAAGGTTACGAAAAAATGATTTATTGATTACGAAAACAGGACGCTTTAATACAGAGAACAGTAGTTTAGGACGATGTGCATTATATACTGGTCCTGATTTTCAAGCAAATATAAATGGACATGTATACTTAGTTAGATTGAAGGCGGAGTATAATCCAAACTTTATACTGTCTATACTAACAAGTGAGGCGTATAAAAATCTAATTAGAACAGTATGCGTGGGTGGAATTGATAAACGCCAATTAAATAAGTCTCATATTGAATTGTTTCCAATTATAGTTCCGCCAATCGAATTACAGAATCAGTATATTCAGTTTTTATCGCAAATCAACAAATTGAAATTTGCTTAAATGGTGTATAATTAAACTAAGTATTATATAAAACAGATGAAGTTATATGTATAGGGGATTATATATGGCTAATTTTGATTTTCTTAATGAAATAGTTGAATATAAAGTTTTTGCAGATGCAGCTATTGAGGCGGAGCGTGTATTTCACTCATCACCATCTATGTGTGCAATTGGTTGTCGTAAGGCGTTAGAATTAGCTGTCAAATGGGTATATACAGCGGATACTAGCATAATTATGCCTTATAAAGATAATCTTCAATCACTGTTACATGCTAAGTCCTTTAAAGATGAGTTGCCTGAATCTTTGTGGCGTGAATTACAACCAATTGTAAAAATGGGGAATTTGGCTGTCCATTCTGATACCAAAATTTTGCCAAGAACAGCGATTATTTCACTACAAGCATTATTTAATTTTATTGAATGGATTGATTATTGTTATGGTTATAATTATGTAGAGCGTACATTTGATGAGAGTGCAATTCCTAAGGCTATAGTTCCAGTAGATGTTAAGAAAATCAAAGAGCAAGAAAGTTTAATTGCTCAAAATGCTCAACAAATTGACAATCTGTACTTAGAAATTGAAAAGCTTTCAAAGTTATTATCTGCCTCTAAATCTGAGCATATTGTAAATCGTAGTTTACCTAAAGTTCCTGAAACAGAAGCTGAAACACGTAGATGTATAATCGATGTTGATCTTAAATTAATGGGGTGGGAGTTTGAAGGCCCTAATAAAAATGTGTTTGAAGAGTTTAAGGTCGCAAATCCATACATTCCAGGTGGTTCAAATCTTAGTGTAGATTATGTGTTAATAGGGCGTGATGGTAAGCCACTCGCATTAATAGAGGCCAAGAAAACTAGCCGCAATATAAATGATGGTAAGACACAGGCATTAGCTTATGCAAATGCATTAGAACGTAAATATGGGCAACGTCCGATTATTTTCCTATCAAATGGATATGAGACACATATGTGGGATGATTTTGAATGGAATATGCGGCGTGTAAGTAGTGTATATGGTGTAAGTGATCTAGAACGACTTATTGTACGTAGAAAACTAGATAAGCCTATTTTAAGTACTATTCCAATTAATGATAATATTTCAGCACGCTCGTATCAAAAGGAAGCGATTAGGGCTGTTTGTCAAAATCTTGAAAATAAGGTTAGACGAAGCTTACTTGTTATGGCAACTGGCACAGGTAAAACTAGAACTTCAGTAAGCTTAGTTGATGTGCTTTTCCGAAGTAACCAAGTGACGAATGTATTATTTTTAGCAGATAGAATTGCATTAGTAAGTCAAGCGAATGATGCTTTTAGAGAACATTTACCGTCTGCATCGTTATGTAATCTTTGTGAAAGCAAAGATGATAAAAATGCCCGTATAGTTTTCTCAACATATCCTACAATATTAAATGCCATTGAAAAGTCACTCGATGGAGAAGGTAAACGCTTATTTACACCTGGTCATTTCGATTTAATTATAGTAGATGAAAGCCATCGGAGTATTTTCAAAAAATATAGAGCTATATTTGAATACTTTGATGCTATTCTTGTTGGTTTAACTGCTACACCTAAATCGGAAGTGGATAGAAATACATTTGATTTCTTTGAGGTTGAAAACGGAGTTCCTACATATGCATATAGCTATGACGAGGCTATAAGAGATAATTATTTAGTTCCATATTATAACTTTGAGATAGAATCAAAGTTTTTATCCGATGGTATTGTTTATGATGAACTTTCAAAAGAAGACCAGGAACGACTAGAAGATGAAGCTATGGAGCAAGCGGGAGAATTTCAAGGCGATTATTCTGCTACAGAAGTAAATTCTATTATTTATAGTACAGATACAATAGATCATGTTCTCAAAGAATTGGATCAGAATGGTATAAAGACTCATAATGGAGATTCTTTAGGTAAAACAATTATCTTTGCTCAGAATAAAAAGCATGCTTATTTAATTGAAGAGAGATTTAATTTGTTATATCGCTCTTCAAAAGGGAAGAAAGCACGTGTTATTGTTAGCTCTGATCAACATGCATTACATTTAATCGACCAGTTTAAATTTTCAGATGGTGAACCGGATATAGCCATTTCAGTCGATATGTTAGACACGGGAATTGATGTACCAGCATGTGTTAATTTGGTATTTTTTAAACGTATAAAATCAAAGACTAAATTCTGGCAAATGATAGGTCGTGGCACTCGACTCTGTCCAGAAATGGAGTTTTTTGATAAAAATAATGGTGATTATGTAGGTAAGAAGTACTTCTATATCTTTGATTACTGTAAAAATTTTGAGTATTTTAGAAATCAAAAAAATACGGTAGAAGTAAAAGGGAATAGTGCTACATTAGGTGAAAGAATCTTTGCTAAGCGTGCTCAAATTATTGCACGACTACAAACTGAAAAATATGGCAGTGAAGAATATCAAAGCTGGCGTTCAGAACTTGTAGATGAGTGCTATAAAGAAATTACTGATTTAGAAGTAACAAAACCGGTTGTCCGTTTACAGTTAAAATATGTAGATAAATATAGTGTAAAAACGTCATTTGATTATTTATCAAAGATTGATGAGCATGACTTAATTACTTATATTGCCCCTTTAATTTGTGCTGATGTTAAAGAGAATTTGGCACGAGGATTTGACAACTTTGTATACGAAGGAATTTTAAATCTCTTTAATGGTCAATCTCTTGACTATTTTAAAAAACGTGTAATAAGTCTTTCGAATACTTTATTACAAAAAATTAGTATCGAACAAATTAGAAAAAAACAAGATTTTTTGAAGTTAATAAAAGAAGATACATATTGGCAAATTGTTGATGCATTACAGCTAAATCATCTACGAAAAGAACTCAGAGATTTAATTCAGTTTCTTGATGTTGCAGAAAGAAGGGTTATTGTAACAACAATTACAGACTCAGTATTATTAACTAGAGAAGGCGATACTCTTATGCCTGAAGTTTTCGAAAGCTATCAAGAAAAAGTTGAGTCATATTTCTTAACGCATCAAGATCATCCAACCATTCAAAAACTTATTAATAATAATCCGATTAATGAAGAAGACTATAAAGCATTGGAATATATTTTTATTCATGAATTAGGTAGTAAAGATGATTATGAAAAACGCTTTAAAGGTAAAGAGTTTGGACTAGTTGTTAGAGATATTGTAAAGATGAGCCCACAAGCTGCTGAAGAAGCCTTTTCAGATTTAATTAATACCAAGTCTATGAATAGTGATCAAATTAACTTTATTAAACAAGTTATTAACTATATTGCGGTTAATGGATATATGGAATCTCTGGATATGTTAACGGCACCTCCACTTGATAGACCGTTTGATTTTTGGAAACTTTTTGAGCCTGTTGAAATAGAAGAAATTGCAAATATAGTTGAGCAGATAAAAAGTAATGCCTGCATAAAATAGGTATTTTACTAGCAGCCATATATAAGGGGGTCTATATGGATATACAAAAGCATACAAGTGATTTTTCTGCAGAAAATTTACGTAAAAGTTATATCAATAATACTCTTAATAGAAATACTCATATTCATAATTTTATCTACATGTTATTAAATATTGAGAAGGGTGGAGTTATAGCTATAGATGGTGAATGGGGTAGTGGAAAAACGCATTTTGTTCATCAGGTAAAATGGCTTTTAGATTCTGCTAGTGAAAATATTACTAGTGATTTTAAAACTGTATTAAATAGCACATCTCCAAAATTAGACAATTTTATAGGGCATAAATATAAAGCCTTTTATTATGATGCTTGGAAGCATGATAAGTCTAATAATCCTTTTTTTACTCTACTAAGAACCATGATACTTACTTTTGGTGGAATTGATTATTTTAAAGAAGAGACGAGTTTTATAAAATCACTACTAAAAGGTGCTTCACATATTGTTAAAGGGGTTACACCGATTGATGCGGAATTGATTTTTAAAGGATCCAAAGAGCTATGTGGAGTTAATGATGAGGAGCGGTTTTCAGAGTTGGAATTTATAGAACAAATGGATAATCAAGTTGACTCTTTTATAGATTATATATGTGAGGGTCAATATGATAAATTAGTTGTATTTATAGATGAACTTGACCGCTGTAGGCCTAGTTTTGCTGTTGAACTACTTGAGATAATAAAACATTATTTTAATAATGATAAAGTAATTTTTGTGCTTTCTACAAACTTAAGTGAATTTCAATACTGTATAAAGCAATATTATGGAGATGGCTTCAATGGTTGGAAGTATTTAGATCGATTTATAGATTTAAGACTTACAGTACCAACTATTTCTACAGATGAATATTATAAATACCTATGGCAGAAAACAGGGACAGACCGTATTGATGATATTTCTATAGCATGTGCCAAATATTTTGAATTTAATCTAAGAGATATTCAACGTTTTAATCAACAGGTTAATATAGCCTTTCATAGCTATATAAATACTATATATCAAAATAATGATTTTTCTGAGGAATTAGACTCTTTATATGCCGTTTTTACCCCTATATTATTAGCTTTAAAGCTTTATTCTGTGGAAGAATTTAAAGATTTTATTTCGGGAAAGAAACATGAGATTATAAAAGGACTATTAAAAAAAGATAGATTTAGAAGAAGTGCATTGTTTTTCATTTTATCAGCAAATCAAGATTTATCTTCTGAACGAGAAGAGTTATTAGAGAGAGCACTAGAGTATTGTTACAACGAATTATTTAATCATGAAATTAATTACTTATCTAGTAAGAACAGTATAGATAATTTGATGTTAAATTATTTTAATATTGACAGTAATACAAGAGGTAATCTTTTAAATATTATTAATCTATTCTCAGGAAAAGCTAAATTTGATATTTGAATATTTATTTAGATAGGCTTTTGTTGTATCAGGGTTATAATAAATTTTATATTTTATTTTAGACTAATTTTGTAAGAGTCTCTTTAAGGTGTAAATGATACTCTAAGAATGTACAAAAATGATGATATAAGAATGTACATTTCGATTATGTGTTTAAAAGGGAAAAATATGAAAGAGGAAGTGCAATACAGAATAGATAATGCATTAGAGTTAGATGATCTATTAAGCTTAACAAATGGCTCTCATGTAGCCCGATAGGAGTAAATAGTATGTCTACATGGTCCGGAATACGACATAAATTAGAAACAGAATATTTAGTACCTAGTTTGCGAGGCCATATTCAATATTTTGCTACCTCGTATAGTAAATCACCTGATCATGAGGGCAGGGCGGCTATAAGATATAATGGGAAGGAAATTATTAAGGGTAATTATTGGAATCAATATGTGAAAGCGCATCTATTCCCAAAGGATGATACTTATGATAGGCGAATGCGTGAGAGTTTTCCGTTTATAGACAATACAGCATTAGAATTAGGCGTATTTGATCAGCGGTGTTTTTATCAGGCTTTTGAAGAATTTGACAATCAAAATATTGATAAAAATTTGTCTAGTGATAATTTAATTGTACGTATTTTTGCCATTTTAGATAGACGTGTAGGAAAACGTAGACTCCTTTCTATGAGAGAACTTATGGAGAATTAACCTTCTGTATTTCAAGAGTTTTATGCTATTCGTATGCACCATGAAGGTTTATAAATGAAAACACGGAAGAGAATTGTCTAATTCCCTTCCGTGTTTAGATATGATATAATTTATATCAAAGTGAGGCATAAATGGTTTGGACGCCAGACTTCGCTTCTGATTTTTAAAATTGAAGAAACGGTCTGACTCTCAATGTCGGGCCTTTTTTCATGCCACGATTAGAAAGCTAGCTTTTAGCTAGAGGTCAATCACTTTGCAGCCATAATAATGGTCGCCACAAGTATACCAAATGAAATCATTAAAGATAGCACTTTGTATGTACTCATATTGATCACCGCCAATCTCTAGAAGATTAGCAAAGGCTGGACCCATTTAGAGGCCTCAAGCCCAATATAGTCTTGTTAATAACAAAAGTAAATAGATTAGAGGTTCCTAATAGTCACCCCGGTGACCAATAGGAACCTCTTTTGTTATCATTTTATTACTATATAAGTACATTACAATATACAAAATATAGTTAGTGTGTATTGAGGAGATCTTATGTTTAGAAAATCTTTGTTATTCGGTGGTCTGATTGCTATACTGTGTTTGAGTGGTTGCAGCAATGCTAATGAGTTGCCTGGGTATAATGCAAAATCTAAGCATTCTAGTGCTGATTTTTATAAGAATGATTTGATGGATAGTATTCTTAATGAACGAATCTATAATGCTACTAGTGTTGCGGAGGTTAGTGATGCGGCTAGATTGCTATATCGTGTTGATGAGATGAATGCTGAGCAGCGTAGAAATTTAAACTATTCTATGTGGCGTGCCCAATATAATGCTGTAACCGAAGTCCATATGCATACTGATAAGGGCGGGCTTTCCTATACACTGCCGTTTCCAGCTTTCAAAGGTGGCACACAATCTGCACCTATTCCAAATGTGAAAGATACTAATACATTAGTGTATACATTTAACCATCCTTTTATTTATACTAGTTTAGTTGTGGATAATCATCCGTATGAGCAAAGTGCTCAGTATTTGGGCAAACCCTATAATGAATTAAAGCAAGGCTATGTGCGTTCTGCATTGCAGGAAAAATGGTCACATATGAATCAAGATCAGTTTGATATATCCAGTATTGATGGTAGTACTTTCAAAGGGGAAAGGGTTATTAATGGCCGTTGGAGCACCATGAAAACTAAAGGCAATCCTACCTTTGTAGCGAATGATATTTCTTTTGCCTTAAATAATGAGCCTGATACGCAATATGTACTTACCTTGATGGTTAGAGAGGATGGCGAGCGAGGTATTGGTAAACGGGGCATAGAGGATATTATTGCTAATTACATTGTGCCTAATATTACTTCATTAGAACGGTTAAATAAGGATAGTCATTTTGAAAGCTTTAATAACTATAATTATCGGGTGTTAAATGATGCCGTTGAGGAAGCATCCGGTAATGAGCATATTAAAATATATAAGGATCCTACAGGTATTTCGCAGATGATAGAAGTATATCCTGTTGAGCATAAGGGGGAAATCTGGGCTAATCTTGTTGACATTGTCACAATCTCTGAAGCACAGTTAAAAACTAGAAAGAATATGCGTAGTGGTAGCCATACGTATATATGGAATGATGGTGTTCCTGGCGTGCTGGTAACATTTGAATATGAAGATGGTACTAGTGAATGGCGATTTAGCACGCAAGATGCACATAATCTTTATATACATACAATCTATTATAAATATGATGCAAATCGAAAGAGTTTGCCAGCACTAGCAGGAATCGCCTCTGATGCGAAAATTTCAAACTTGGGTGATACATATAAGGGCGAAGTAGATTTTTTATGATATAATTGATATCAAAGTGAGGCATAAATGGTTCGGATGCCAGCTCTCGCTTCTCGAATTTTAATATTGAAGAAACGGTCTGACCTCACAGTCGGGCCTTTTTTCATGTTTAAATGTAGATGTCAGCTATGAAGGTCCCTCTTGCCATACATTTTTAAGACTATAGCAATTATTGTATTTAATACAAATAAAACTGCAAAGCACACTAAAGCCATGGAATAGCCATATCCGGCTTCGTGGAAGTACGATACAATCATGGGACCAGCGATGCCGGCTAAGCCCCAAGCTGTTAGGATACGGCCGTGAATGGTAGAGAGTTGACGTATACCATAGAGGTCTGCAAGATATGCTGGCATACAGGAGAAGCCTCCGCCGTAACAGGTAATAATGAGGAGTATTAAAATCTGGAATGTTAATGCACTATTGGTTTGGGACAGTAAATAGAAGGCAATGATTTCCATGATAAAGAATAATATATAAGTTTGTGCTCGTCCAAGGAAATCAGAGATAGTGGACCATAGAATGCGACCACCACCATTGAAAATGCCAATAATACCGACTAGAGAGGCCGCAGCTGCTGGTGTCATGCCAATGGTTTCTTGTGCCATTGGGGATGCTAGAGATAGGAGCCCAATACCGCAGGTAATATTAATAAAGAAGACCCACCATAGAGCACTGAATTGCCATGTTTTCATAGCATCATTAGCTAGCATACCGTGATTATGTACGTACATGGTAGATTTATCTTGATTAGAGCGTGTCGGTTCTTTTGGCGTAGGTGCTTTCAAATAAAGGGAAGAAGCACTCATAACTATAAGATATGTGATACCAAGGATAATGAAATTATTTACTAAGCCCACATGAGCCACAAGGTACTGCATAAGAGGACCTGCAATAAGTGAGGCAAATCCGAATCCCATTATAGCTAATCCGGTAGCAAATCCAGGACGATTTGGAAAGTATTTTACGAGCGTAGAAACTGGTGTGATGTAGCCGATGCCTAGTCCAATACCGCCAATGATACCGTAGAATAGATATAGTAAGGTAAGGCTATGGATGCTAAGTGCATAGGCTGTACCGAATAGACCTGCTACCCAAAATAACATGGCGAGGAGACCGCTTTTTTTAGGACCAATCTTCTCTGCAAAGGATCCAAGAAAACCTGCAGATAGACCAAGCATTAGAATGGCTAGTGAAAAAGTCCAGGTTGTTTGTGATAAGGTAAATCCCATATCTACCATGATAGGGCGCGTGAGCACGCTCCATGCATACACGCTACCGATGGATATGTGCAGCCCAATAGCTGCAAGTGCGATAAGCCAACGATTTCTCATAAAAAAACTCCTTTCATATACGTGAGATTATCAAAAATTGATAAAGAAGCATTTGCTATGAGATGGCAATAAAAAAAGACCATCTGAACAAAAGCTTGCCCAGACGGTCGGCTATCACACGATGTGTGCTACTGTGCATGTAGTCAATTCTACGTATCCGTCAGCCCAGTAGGAAGATGAAATAAATATACCAATTGACAATATATTTTGTCGGTGATATAAGTCACTATGTTACTAAACTATTACAGAATGCTTTAATTTACATGAATTTATTATAGGGTTATATTACTTATAAGTGTATTTTTTGATTCGTGGTGGTTTTATATGTTTTACAATTACGATAGATATAGCAATTGTAAAAGCTATCAAAAAGGATTCTTTTGCGAAGCTAATGGCAATAGTTTCTTGTCCCATTAGCATATAATAAATGGATCGATAAAAGCTGAGCCCTGGTAGTAAAGGGAATAAGCTAGTCATTAGGAAAACTATAGCAGGGCATTTCCGTTTAACAGCCAATATTCTTGATGCTATGGCGATGATAAAACCACTGATGAATATGGAGAGCATAACATTAGACTGTAGTGAAGATAATGTTAAGAACAAGAACCATGAGATAAATCCTAATATTGTACAATCGATAAAATGTTGTTTAGCTACACGGAATAAGATTGCAAATGCTGTAGTACCAATACCAGCCATTATACTACGCATAAACATAGAGGTTAAGGAATTAGTATCTAAATTAGAGGTATAAAGAGGAATCATTTGTGTGTTGAAGAGTAGTGATTGTACTACTGCGACCCCTACAGCCATTGAAATACAGGTAAGTAACGCGCCCATCATAAGGGTTATTCCTGTATTATAGTTATTCTGGCTATACTCTCTAATAGCATTGACGAAAGGAACTCCGGGAACAATGTCAATCATGGCTCCTAGTAATATAACTGATAGGTTGGATCCTAGTTCAAAGTGGATAAAGAGATTACCCAATAAGGCTATTAGAATACTACTTAAAATGGTAATCAATACATCAGAGCTAAGTATGCGTTTGATGGAACACACATAGATACCTAATACCAAACCTATAATACCGGCAATTATAGAGTCTGTTATAGAACTACCAATTGCATAGCTAAAGCCCGAAGCTCCTAACGTATAAGCTACTAATCTCCAAAAAAAAGAATAGTCTGACATGGTATCAATTTGATTAAGTTCACTTTCAATCTCCTCAATAGTAATATTTTTTTGTGTGATACGTCGGGAGAGAGCATTAACAGATTCAATTTTGCTGAGGTTAATATCGACTTCAGGAACGTTACAAATACGAGTAATTTCAGTTCCATCAGCTTTCTTAGCAGTTGCAAAAATACCTCTATTGGATACGTAGGCTTCTAAATCTTTAAAATTCATAGCTCGTGCTATGTAGTTCATAGTATCCTCTGTACGACTGATTTCGGCGCCACTGCTAAGTAGTATTTTTCCAGCTTTTAGTATAATTTCTAATTCCACACCTGTCATTATTTCCTCGTTGTTCATTTTACTTCATTGTTATTTATATTGGACTTTTTGATAGGTCTATCTTTAGAAGATTCAGTTGATTTTGATTCTTCCTGTTGTTCTTGTAGAATATTGATATTTTGATGTATAACTTCTTCGTCTATTGAGAGATGCTCTTCTACATAGTCTTTTAGCTCTTGAACTGTTTCCGTATTTGAAAGTATTTCTTTTGCTTCATTATGAATATCTTCTTTAAGAGATTTTGTATCTGCTTGACTAATATCACCTAATGTATGGAATAGTTCGCGTTCTTTTTCTGAAAGATTTTTGTGAGGACTATGTTTTTTTAATGATAAATGGAGCATCTTTCTTCGGAAGAGTTTTTCCATAATGATATCTTTACGATCACGGAGCCAGCCATAAATAAGAATAATTAGGAGTAATAGTCCCATATAACCGAGAATTGGGTAGAGGATACTAATCAAATCTTTAAAACCAAAGAAACTACATATATATCCTATGATTACTACAGAAATAATAACAATTCTCATTCTTTTTGTGCTGCCGTTGGCAAAACGTCTAGCAATAGAATAAAAAAGAGAGAATGCTGTATTAAAAATAAGTGAAAAGACTGTGATTGCATATATATATGCTAGCCAAGGATGAATTTGATTAGCAATAGCAAGAATCGGTAAATCTGCATCTTTTACTGTATCTAGATTTGCAAAAATAGAGATAGCAGCTATAAAAACAACTAATCCGACTAATAGGCCACCACGAGTGCCACCTTTTTCTGCAATACCAATACGAACAACAGAACCACCTAAAATAAAGGCCATAGAAACAGCTGTCATAGCACATAGAGAATAATAATTAATGACAGAAAACCATACATTGCTTGTGGCTGGTTTGATTGTGTGGGCTATAGCCTCTAATGTAGTCCAATCATGACTTTTACCAATAAAAGAGTAGCCTGTAATGATGAATATCATAACAATCATGATAGGAGTAAAAACACCTAGAACACTGGTTATTTTGTCAAAGTTCATAAATGATACGGTTATGATTAAAAGTGAGCAAATTAATCCACCAAGCCAAAAAGGGAATCCAAATTGTTGTTCTAAGTTTGAGCCTGCGCCAGCAATCATAACAAATCCCATAATAAAGCTACCAGAGATTAGTACAAAATCAAGTATTCTTGTAATAATAGGATGGGAAATCTGTGTAAAAACTTCTTCATGATTGTCTGCACGATAGTAGCTCCCCAAAGAAAGCATGATTTTACCAAATGCGGCATTTAATAGACCTAGTAATAGAACACCAATAAGACCTATTTGGCCAAAACTTATAAAATATTGTAGAAGATCTTGTCCACTCGAGAGTCCTGCACCTACAATAACACCTATGTAGGCAAATGCAATTTTCCATGATTGTTGCATTATATAATTCTCCTTTCAAATACATAACTTAATAATCTAATATTATATCATACTAATGATTCAATTGATGGAAATCTTACTGCCAATTTCTATAAAGTTAGCTAAGAATGGACCCATTTATAGGTCTTAAGTTCAATATAGCGATGTCAAACGTAGAAATTTAAACTATTCTATATCTAGAGCCCAATATAATGCTGTAACAGAGATACATATGCATACTCCAGAAGGTGGGCTGTCTTATACATTGCCATTTACAGCTTTCAAAAGAGCGAATATTATAAATGGTCGTTGGAGTACTATGAAAACAAAGGAAAAACCAAGTTTTGTGGCCAATGATATTTCTTTTGCTTTGCCGAATGAGCCTAATACACAATATGTAATTACGTTATTAGTTAGAGAAGATGGTGAACGAGGGATTATTGCATAGTATTATTTCAGATGCTAAGATTGCAAACTTAGGAGATACCTATAAGGGTGAAGTAGATTTGCTATGATACAATAATAGTAATATGAAATGTACTAAGTCCCAATGAAGTTGATGCGGTTCGTCATAAACTAGATTATCAAGAGGACTATGAGCAGGATTATCCTTTTAAGTAATGTGTATATTTGTTTCGTGTGTTGAGGTGTGAATCCTATGGCTACGTGGTCTGGAATACGGCATAAGTTAGAAACAGAATATCTTGCTATCAGCTTGCGAGGATATATTCAATATTTTGTTACCACTTATAGTAAATCGCCTGATCATGAGGGGCGGGCTGCTATACGATATAATGGTAAGGAAATTATAAAAGGCAATTATTGGAATCAATATGTGAAGGCCCATCTGTTTCCTAAAGATGATACCTATGAACAGAGAATGCATGAAGGTTTTCCGTTTATAGACAATACAGCACTAGAATTAGGCGTATTTGATCAGCGATGCTTTTATCAGGCTTTTGATGAATTTGAGAATCAAAACATAGATAAGAGCTTGGTTAGTGATAATCTAATTGTACGTATCTTTGCAGTTTTAGATAGACGTGTAGGAAAACGTAGACTCATTTCTATGAGAAATTTTATGGAGGATCAACCACCTGTATTTCAAGAGTTTTATGCTATTCGTATGTACCACGAAGGTTTATAAATGAAACACGGAAGGAAATTGTTCAATTCCCTTCCGTGCTTAGATATGATATAATTTATATCAAAGTGAGGCATAAATGGTTTGGTCGCCAGACTTCGCTTCTAGTAATTGAAATTGAAGAAACGGTCTGACTTCTCTGTCGGGCCTTTTTTCATGCCACGATTAGAAAGCTAGCTTTTAGCTAGAGGTCAATCACTTTGCAGCCATGATAATGGTCGCTACAAGTATGCCAAAGGAAATCATTAAAGATAGCACTTTGTATGTACTCATATTGAACACCGCCAATCTCTAGAAGATTAGCAAAGACTGGACCCATTTAGAGGCCTCAGGTTCAATATAACGATGTCAAGTGTAAAAGTAAATAGATTAGAGGTTCCTAATAGTCACCTAGGTGACCAATAGGAACCTTTTTTGCTTGACTTTCATAAATTCACTCAACTTAATATGTTACAATACGATTAAAACTAGTATTGTATGGAGATATGTATATGCTAAAGCGATTATTATTAAGTTCTATTATATTGAGTTCTATTGGTTTATCTGCTCAAGCTATCGATATAAATATTCCTGGTGCAGACCCAAGTGTTGCTTCAAATGCTTATGAAAATTATGTCTTTTCAGATGAATATATAAAATTAGATAAGACTAAGATGGTGAGTGAGTCATATGAAGCTAGTAAAAATAAACCGGATATGGTGGAGTATAAAAAATCAAAAGTCCACTATGGTATTAAAGCAAGATTCAGTACAGGGGGCAGATTTTACTTATCCTAGATTAAGAGATTCCTATTGGGAACAAGCTAGTTTTAAAGAAAAACAGTCGAAAGATATATACTGGAGTAATATGATTAGATTTGTCTATGAAAAGGAACCTGATGTTCAATATCGTTTAGGTTTTATTATTGAACCTAAGGCGGATAATCATCCATCTTCAGATATAGCAAATCAATTATTAGTTAATTATGTATTACCATCTATAACTCCATTAGCCGATATGAATGCATATTCTAAACAGATAATACCAAATGATACTAATGTATTTTCGTATAGGGTATTAAAAGATAGCTTAGTGAGTGATGAAGTATTAGAAGGACATCAAATTAAAGTCTATAATTATAATGATACGATTTTACAGCATGTAGATTATGTTAGCAGACCTACAAGTAATAGTGAGGATCCGTATGGTTATGTTGATGATATACTTTCTTTGGGGCAAGACAGTACAGAGAATTCTAATACTATCAAATCATATCATTACAACTTAGTTTGGAATGATGGTAGTCCTGGGATTTTTCTTGAACAAGAATTTTTTGATGGTAGTGGTCTAATGCTATTTATCACACAAAATGATAAGGTTAGATTTATTAATGTTATTGAATATACAAAATTAGATCAAGGTATAACAAAAGCACAGTTACGTAATATGTTAATCGATGTAAATGTATTACAACCACATAGTAAAAACTCTGATGCTATTGACGTATTTAACTTGATTGTAAATAAATAATAGATATTAATAGGGAAAGAAATCACATGAGATTTCTTTCCCTCATTAAATATGATATAATTTATATCAAAGTGAGGCATAAATGGTTTCGACGCCAGACTTCGCTTCTAAAGTAAAAAATTGAAGAAACGGTCTGACTTCTCTGTCGGGCCTTTTTTCATGCCACGATTAGAAAGCTAGCTTTTAGCTAGAGGTCAATCACTTTGCAGCCATGATAATGGTCGCTACAAGTATGCCAAAGGAAATCATTAACGATAATACTTTGTATGTACTCATATTGATCACCGCCAATCTCTAGAAGATTAGCAAAGACTGGACCCATTTAGAGGCCTCAAGTTCAATATAACGATGTCAAGTGTAAAAGTAAATAGATTAGAGGTTCCTAATAGTCACCTAGGTGACCAATAGGAACCTTTTTTACTTGATTTTTAAATTTATATAACCCAATATGTTACAATTAATAATATAGTAGTCATATTGTAGGAGATGCCTATGTTGTACTTAGTTATTGCCGTCATCGTCATTGCATTTATTGCAAAATCTAGATCATCGAATAATCAAACAGATAGTGATGCGGATATAGAGAAACAGAATCGCATATTAGACGAAGTTAATCGTACATACGGAAATATTGAATCGTATGAACCACAATTAGAACCTTCAGATATAGAAGGGGTATATTTTAATGAGTTTCGTGAATATGTTGATGCTGAAGGTCGTGTGTTGACTCCAGCAGAGATTGATGAAATCCGGTATAAAGATGATTATAGAGAGGATATTGAACAGGATTATCCGTATCATCGATAATCGTGGAGGGCGTAGAGATGAAACGAATTATATATGCTATCAGCCTTGGGGTATTGCTAGCGACACCAGTGCTTTCACAAGCAATTGATACAACACCAATGATACGTGTTACGAATGAGCATAATGGTCAATATGATGAATCGTTAGATGCTTTTACAGAAACAAAATTCTTCGGACCATATCAATTCCGCGTATTAAAGGATGCTATTGAAACGCAGGGCGAAACAAAAGATATTGATGGTAGGGTGTTTAGAACCTCTGATGGGGTATTTATGCATGTTAAGGCTAAATCTATTGATGATAGTAGTATGTCCTTGGATAATGAGATTAAGAATCTTGTTAAAGATAGAACGATTCCTGAACCGACTGTTAAGATGGTATTGCCTATTAAGGATGATGTAATAGAGGTTAATAATGATGGTGTGCGCAGTTTACTAGCTGAATTTATGTATGGCTGGCCATTAAAGAATAGGACGGACATGGTATTAGTTACTGATTATGAAGGAACTAGATACTATTATAAATTGCAGTTCTATAGAGATAGATTGCCAAATGGTGTACGCATTGAGCAACTGCGAGAAATGATTATGGATGCGCAGTTTAGCTATAAATAAATTAAAGGTACATATGTAATGAAAAAGGTCTATATATTACAACTCAGTAATATATAGACCTTTAATTGTATTATCTAGTTTTCCAACTATTATAGGATGCTTTTACCCATAGGGAATACAGTTTTGCCAAATACCTTGTTTACAAGTACGGCACCAGAACCGTAGAAGCCCAAGAGGGAGATGAATAATTCAGACCATGCTGCAAGGGCGAAGAAGCCTGTTTTGCCACCTAAGAATAGGTCTGTTGCAAGACCGAAGAATAGAAAGCAGATTAATAGCATAATAGCGAATACAACTTTGTTGGTTTTCAAAGATGCGATGGTGCCAAAGATAGAGAAGATTAAGAAGCCCACAAAGGCGAATGCCAATTGTGTTACATCGAAACCTTTTTGGATTTCAGGACCGAAGGAGCCCATTTGGATTAACCAAACGCCGGCCATGGCGGACCAGAATAAACCGTATGCACCGAATACAACAGATCCGAAAGGATTATTTTTCTTGAAATCAAAATAACTCGCTATTAATTGTGCTAAAGAGCCTAATAAAACAGCCCAAGGGACAATAACAGATGTTGTTGGACCAGACCAGCCAACGCGGGATGTAGATACTACAAAGCATACAATCGCAAGACCAAGTAAACCAAGACCTGTCGGGTCAGCAACATTTTCGCTCATTTCAACTCGTTTAATTTCCTTTTCCATGTGTTCCTCATTTCTCAATCAACTAACTACAACTATAGGTGCCATGAAAGCACTGCCTCATAAATGTAACATACATCACACTTTTGAATCAACACCATAGGTAATGGTAACAATGCTTAAAATGCATAATTAGATAAGTGAGTACTTACAAGGATAGTTACAAATCGTAGCCGATTTTATTGGTTTAATTCCTCTAAAAATTGGGTATTGCATATGGATTTAACATAATTCTTGACCATTGGAGAAATGTATGGGCACAGTAGATTTTGGTTCAGTTACGAAACTCGGGGGTCTTCTTTTGTGATATACTACATATAAAGTATGTAGGAGGTTATATGGTTTTTCTTACTTCATTACAAAGTATCATGCCTATCGTCTTGCTCATATCTCTTGGATATTTCTTAAAAGGGCGGGGCATGTTTAATGATACATTTAGCTCGAATCTATCGAGGCTCATCATGTCCGTCATTTTGCCGGTCGGCGTATTTATGTCCGTGCTTCACAATGTGCAAACGTCGGATTTGTGGGACTTGCGGTATGGATTACTTGTCGTGATGATGACCTATGTAGTGTCATACATCATTGCGTTTATTATGATGAAAATTGTACATGTCCCACGGGGACGGCGTGGCATATTTATTAACATGGTAGTTAACGATAATTGTTTATTTATTGGACTACCTGTACAGATTGCATTGTTTGGGCCTGATGCATTACCGTTTTTCTTGCTGTACTACATCGGCAACACCATATCCGTGTGGATGTTCGGCGTATTCCTCATTGAAGCTGATCCGTTGCCTACGAATGGTGCTAGCCATGGTGAAAGCTTTCGCACCTTGGTACGCAAGTTTTCTTGGAAAAAATTATTGCCACCGCCATTATTGGGCTTTTTCTTGGCGTTAATATTCTTATATGCTGAGATTCCATTGCCAACGGTATTACATAATACGTTGAACTATATAGGAAATATGGTAACACCATTATCCTTGCTATATATTGGTATCGTATTACATGATGCGGGCCTTAAAAGCATGCGTTTAAATAAGGACTCTATCGGTGGTATCATTGGCCGTTTTGCCGTAGCACCGTTTATCATGTTCTGCGTTATATATGCTACAAAATACCTCATGGGCATTACATTGGATCCCGTTGCGGTCGTTACATTCATCGTTCAATCTGCAGGACCGGTAATCGCCGTATTGCCAATCGTAGCGAATGAAGCAGGTTCTGATTTGCCATTTGCCACAGGACTCGTAACCATTAGCTCCGTATTGTTCGTATTCGTTATACCAGTTATTATGGAAATATTAACACTGTTTGGGATGTAAAGATTAATTATTACCACATTATAAGAAGATTTTATTTTTATAATGTGGTATTTTTATTTGAATTTTAAACGTATGTTAGTTTGATGTATAATGGAATAAATAAGGAGTAACAGTTGACCTATAATATTTAAAGAAGCTATTATTAAATTAATAGGGATATATTATTAAATTAGAAAAGAGGTGATTTCATGGCGTTTGTTCCAAAGATAACAGTATCCGAATTTGTAGAGCGTGAAATTAGTATTCGTTATAAACGTTTACCTATAGTTAATTTTGTTAATTTAATAAAATCAGGTGTAGAATTAGGAAAATTTGAGAGATATGTGATTGAATTCTTTAGAGAGGTAAAACCAGAAAATAGACGTAAATTTATGGTAGAACAAAATATTACACCATTCGAAATGGAACAATTATATAACAAAGTAAAGCATATCCCGGCTGTTAGTACTGTAGAAGGATCGATTTATGGAGAGTGAACGGCATGTATTTAATCAGAATATATTTGTGGATGATGATATAGAGATTGTAACTAAGAAGGTTTTCTTTAGAGGTGCATCTTTACATCCTCGGGATTTATACGATTTGGCTACTGTTTATTTAGGACCAAGGAGAAGTGAATTAGTTAAGGCTCTAATTAATATCCCAGAACAGTTACAAGAGTTTCATGATGCTTTACAACGGGTAGGACCAGGATTTTCTTTTTCTGAAGATTATGGTTTAGATTTAGTATTAGATATACCATTAGGGCTTAAGGGCCGAGAGGTGGATATTTGTATAGATTTATGTAATGAGGTTCGTAAATCTTTAGTTTAATTAGATATAATATCATTAATTTTATAAGAAAACGACTAGTACCATATACATATGTATATGGTACTAGTCGTTTTCTTATGCATTAAGCGCTTCGATAATCGTTACAATATCTTCTGCTTTACGGGCAATATGTGTAACGCCTAAATCTTTATGCAATTGTTCGTCTCTAAAGCCCCATGTAACGCCGATACATAATAGGCCAGAGTTTTTAGCTGTCGCCACATCTACTTCCGAGTCGCCGATGTAGATGGATTCACTTTGTGTGGAACCTAATTCTTTTAATGCTTGTAGTACCATGTCTGGTGCTGGTTTACGCTGTAATCCAGGGCGTTCGCCAATAGCTACTGATAAACGATCACCAAAGTATTCCTTATTTAATGGAGTAATACCTTCTTGGATTTTATTAGAAACAATGGCGAGTTTATATCCCTTAGCACGTAATGTGTCTAATACATCAAGCATGCCAGGATATGGTGCGGTGTAATCCTGTAAATGTTCTCCGTAGTATGCTTTAAATTCGTCGAGATAGGTGTTGAATTCAGCCTCCGAAATGGAATCTGGCAGTGATTGACGCATCAAATGTGCAACGCCGTTGCCAAGGGCTGCTTTCACCTCGGAAACAGACCGTTCTGGCAAATCATGAGCGCACAATACATAATTCACCGCATTGCGTAAATCTGTTAACGTATCTAGCAATGTGCCGTCACAATCGAATACGATAGTTGTATATTTCATGGGGACCTCCAAAATCTATATAATCTTATTCCATTATATGACATGAACCGAGAATTTTAAATTAGTCTATGATACAATTAGTATACTAGTTAAAAAATTTTGGAGGATTAGTATGACTGAAATACAATCTTTATTATTGATGAAAGCCACGTTAGAATCCGCAAATCTTCATGGTATTGAAGCCATACTCGATGATGATTGCGAATATGTTTCTACGGGACGAGGCATTATTGCTCGTAATAAACGTGAAAGCTTAGAATTCTTAACGGCCATGGTTGATTCCATCCAATCTGACCATGTACCTGTTATCTGTCGTGTGATGCATATTACAGCGGTATACGAAGAAGGCGCCTTATTTCATGAGGGCCGTCACGGTTTGACCGTTGCCTATGAAGAAGGCGACCAATACGCGTATATGTTGTTTGTTGATATCAATGAAGATGGCCGTATTGACCGTATCGTTTCTAGCCAAGAAAATTATGCGTTTGAATACGATGATCTTCGTTTATCCTTAGATGAAACACCATATCGTTTCCCAATTGTGCCGCACACTGTGAAAGACTGGATTGCGGCCCTCAGCATATGGCTTGAAACTGATAATTTTGATATCGATGATTTCTACCAATTCATCGATGAAGATACCAAGGTAGTGTTCCAAAAAGGCGATGCAGAATCTATTACACTAGAAAATGGCCTTGATGTAGAGGACTACTTTGATCAACTTATGAATCAACACTTTGCTGCCGTGCCACATATCATTCGTGATGAAGACGATAATCTTATTTTGGTCTATGGCCCTATGAGCCTTATCGTGAGCCTTAACGAACATGGCGCATTAGCTGTTATTAGTATATACATTGATACGCGCGACGAAGAAGAATCCATTGATGAATACGGTTATATCGAAGAAGATTTGACCGAACCTGTAGAAGAAGAACCTTTTACGGATTATTGATCGGTACATCATACATGTCCATAAAAATTAGAACAGGCCTGTACTAATTTTTGGGTGACCTTATATAGGTGTATTCAGAAATAGAACAGGCCTGTTCTAATTTTTCGGGGATCTTATATAGGTATGTTCAGAAATAGAACAGGCCTGTTCTAATTTTATGAAACCCTATATAGGTGTGCTTAGAGATAGAACAGGTCTGTACTAATTTTTGGGAGACCTTATATAGGTGTGTTTAGAGATAGAACAGGCCTGTACTAATTTTATGAAACCCTATATAGGTGTACTTAGAGATAGAACAGGCCTGTACTAATTTTTCGGGGACCTAATATAGGTATGTTGAGAAATAGAACAGGCCTGTACTAATTTTATGGAGGCCTTATATAGGTGTGTTTAGAGATAGAACAGGCCTGTTCTAATTTTAAAGAGGCAGGAGCGAGCTCCTGCCTCTTTTGTATACAAAAATGTAATTAGATATCTTCTTTTTCTTTGATTATACCAGCCTTTTTCTTGCGCCAGTACCAAATGTAGAGCGGAAGAATGACGATACAGCCACCTAGACCCCAAAGTAATTGGTTTGTTTGGGCTTGGCCTAGCATCCAAAGGGATGTAGCAATGGCGATGATTGGAACGGTGTAACCACCAGGGATTGTGTAGGACCGTTCTTTATCTGCCCATTTACGACGGAATATAATGACTGCTAAACATGTTGGTAGGTACTGTGTGAAACGGGATACCGCACTAATAGCAGCAAGGGTTGTAAATGAACCGGACCAGGCGAGTAGTACGCTGGCAATAGCGGTGACGATCGCTGCTACATATGGTGCATTGTAGCGATTGCGTTTAGCTAAGGCACTTGGAAGCATGCCGTCTTCGGCCATGGATGTTGCGATACGAGGGGCGTAATAGGCTTCGGCAAAGTTAATACCGCCCATGGAAATTAATGTGCCTGCCAATACAATATACATGCCAATTGGACCTACAATTACATTGAAAGCATCTTGTACTGGTGCTTTTGTGTTAGCAAGGTCAGATCCTAGAACACCAATAGATACGGAAAGTATGGCCACATATAGGACTGATACGAGTAGCATACACATGATAATGGCACGCGGTAAATTCTTTTTAGGATTCTTCATATCCTCTGCGGCAATAGCGATAACCTCAAACCCTGTATAAGCAAAGAAGAGAAGAACAGCTGCTTGCGCAAAGGATCCATCTACATAGGTATCTTGTGGAAATACCGGTGTAAAGTTAGCGCCGTTAATAAAGAATATACCAATAGCGATAAATAGGGCGAGAGGTACTAATTTAGAGATTGTAATCAAGTTATTAACAAACTTAGACACGTTAACACCGAATATGTTTACGATTGTTAAGCCTACGATTAATATGAAGGAAATGACATCCTTTGCAAAATCGCCACTTAAGGCTGGCACTGCTGCACCTAATGCTGTGGCAAAGCCGACGGCCATGGCGGCCCAAGCAATAACGGTTACAATCCATTTAAGGACGCCTACCTCAAATCCCCAAAAGTCACCTAATGCATGTTTGGCATATAGATAAGGACCACCATTACGTGTGAAAAGGCTAGCTGCCTCTGCAAAGCATAAGGCAATACATCCTGCAATGACCGCATCAAATAAAAGGACACCTAAACTGGCTGACCCAATGATGGCATAGGCCTTATTCGGTAATAGGAAAATCCCTGTGCCAACGATACCATTGATACCGAGGAGTACGATACTCCAAAATCCAAATTTACTTTTCTTATCCATTAGTTGGCCTCCTTAGTAGCATCTACGAAGGCTTTAAATAATGCTTTAGCATGAATATCTTTTACATGCATCATTTCTGGATGGAATTGAGTCGCTACAAACCATGGACGACTCGTATCCTCTAATGCCTCTACTGTACCGTCCTTGGCACGGCCTGTAACAACTAAGCTTTCACCAATATTACGACACGTTTGATGATGATGGGAATTTGTAATCCATGTAGTTGTGCCGATGATTTTCGCTAATTTAGAATCAGGTTCAATTTCCACCGTATGCGTAGGTAATGCAGGCGTTTGATTTTGGCTGTGCTTAATCGTGCAATTTTCGTCATATGGCAAATCTTGGTACAAGGAACCACCACGATAGACATTCACGATTTGGCAACCGCGGCAGATGGCGAATACAGGAATATTTCGTGCTTCTGCTGCTGCAAGCAAGGCGAAATCAAATTGATCGCGCTCAGGGAACACATCACCAATGCCTCGCAATGGCTCTTCGCCATAATTGAGCGGATACACATCATGACCACCTGTAAGGAGTAGGCCATCAACAATATTGATGGTTTCCTTTGCTTGCTCTAAATTTTCCGTGAAAGGAATAATAATAGGAATACCGCCCGCTTCCTCGATGGAACGGACATAATCTTGATTTACGTAAGAACGGATTAAATCGACATAAGCGCCACTGGTATCGCGTAGCGTATTGCCGGAAATTCCGATTAATGGTTTTTTCATACTATCACCTCAATGTGTAAAATACTGTACATCAAGTACAGTATAATTATAATTCATTTTCCTATAATATACTATAACATATTATGCAAGTAGGAATTGCGTTTGTGTAAATATAGATAATACTGGATGATTCTAAAATGAATTTATAGAAAATTGATAAAAAATTAATAATTAGGTATAATGAGTCTTAGAATGTAGAGTATAAATTGAGGAGAGAATGTATGAACTGGAAACGTGTAATAGCATTAGGTTTACTTGGATTAACATTTGGCATGGGACAGTCCTATGCGATAGATGTAAATATTCCTGGCGCCGATGCATCTATACCTGCTGATGAATATCAAAATTATCGAAAAAATACCTCACAATCTAGACAAATGGATCAAAGAATTGTAGAGAAAGTTACAAGAGATAATAAATCGATTCCTAATTATGATATGTCGAAAACACCAATGGATATATATCATACAAGAGAATTAAATCATGGTGTTAGATACTCTAGTACTGTGTTTATCTTAAAAGAAAACGGAGCGAATATAAAATTTACTATACCTCAACCAAGCATTGTAGCTCAGGCTAAGGGAAGTATGGGGAAGCATAAAGAATTAATCAGTGCAGGTGGAGTAATGACCTATAATGGGGAGTGGCATTATGAGTTAAGACCACAGCCTAAGGGTGATAATTGGGAAGATACGAACATTCCATATAGTAAGCTGAATTCTGATGCTATGAAAGAAGTATTTTATAAAAAATATAATCCAATAGCAGGTAATAAAAAAATTAGTGAAAAGGTGTTAGGTGCTAATACTTTTACATATCCCACCATTGAAAAGGCTACATGGGATTCAATCGTATATAAGAATGATTTGGTAGAAGGAACAATCAATTTTACTATGCCAAAACAACCGACGATTTCCTATCATATTGGGTATATGCTTCCCAAAGGGGTAGTTAAAAAGATAAGTTCTAAAGGTGATGATACATTAGTCAAAGCAACTATGAATGGTTTGGCGAACATCGTATTGCCATCGGTAAAACCTGCTAGTGATATATTAGAATATACCTCTGAAGTACATAGAGGACCTTTTACGTTCAGAATTTTAAAAAATAGTAAATCCTTAGGTACAAAAATCACTAAAAATGGTTCCCAAGTCGAGTATTTTAAGTCTGGTAAAATTAAAGAGTCTATTTCTGTTAGACCTCTTTTTAAACGAGACGATCCAAAGAAACAGAATATAATGAACCATTCTTTAATTGGATTTGTTGGTGCAGATCGATTAAATGAAGGTAAGTCTATTCAATTTGCTACCGTATGGAATGATGCTTTACCAGGTGCTTATTATGAAGTTAAGGGCGAAAAGGATACTTTGTTTGTGATGACTGTATTTGATGATACGCATCTTTATACTCACTATATGGTCAAACCTCATGATGTACATGTAAGCAATTTTAAATTACGTGATATCGTTCAATATGTAGATTATAAGCATAATAAAGAGGATTATGGTAGATTTAAATTGGGTTTAGGCATGCCAAAGTTTTTAATTGAACGAAACATATCAGAACAATTGAACAAGAAAAAATAAATTATTATAGATTGTGATTCTATATGATTATATTAAGCGATGCATATATATCGCTTAGTAAAAAGAGGACCGGCTCAAATGAGTCGGTCCTCTTACTATTTGTATATGTAATTATCTAAAAAATCTACCAATGAGTGGCATGCTAGCCCCATCATTTTTATTAAGTCCTTTTAAGAGAACCATGATGATGACGTAGAGCAATAAGCCTTCGATACCTGTGAGTATGAAGTTAACCCACATTGGTAAAATATCTATTAAGTAGTGGTAGCTCAAGAAGATGAGTATACCCATGACACCGGCACTGACCACATTTTTCCATAGAAGGGAAATATCGAGGAAGTAGCCTGTGTATTTTTTGATGTAAATCAAATTGAGTAAGGCTGCAAAGCCAATATCAGCAACGGTTGCCCAGGCAGCACCACCGATACCAAGCCATGGGATGGCCGTTAATGTCCAGTTCAGGATGACTTTGATTACTAATGAAATCCCCATATTAATAACCGGAATACGTGGCTTGTTAAGGCCTTGTAAAATCCCTGTTGTAACTTGGTGTACACCGAGGAAGAAGATAGAGAACGCTGTGATTTGTGTTGCCAGTTCTGCCTTAGGAGCATTGTAAATCAACGTAACAGTTGGTGCCGCAAGTACATATAATAGTACCGTAAATGGTACGGTTGCCATAAATGTTAAGCGCATAGAACCAGCAGTACGTTCGTAAATACCTTCATGATCTCGCTTAGCAAAAGCATGAGAGATGGCTGGTACGATGCTCGTAGCAAGGGCCGCTGTAATAATGGTAGCCAAGTTGATGAGCGGCACTGCCATACCTGTAAGATAACCGAATAGTTCTGTTACTTCATTCATCGGGAAATTAGCGTCTAATAGGCGACGTGGTACGATGAGCAAATCAAGATTGGCCGTTAATGGTAACATGATGCTGGCTAAGGAAATAGGAATGGACAATGATAACAGTCGCGATAAAATTTCCTTGGCCGATTCGCGTGGACCATCGTAGCTTTCACCAGTACTACTAGCCTTAGGCAATTTGTAGTAATAGTACAAGAGCACGAGGAAGGCACCAAAGGCTCCGACGCCAGCACCTAGGCTAGCACCGCCAGCTGCAGCAGGTAAGCCATATGGCAATAAGATGGCCGCTGCACCGAGCATGACGATAACGCGCAATAGTTGTTCTACGATTTGGCTGACCGCCGTTGGGGTCATCATCTCATAACCTTGGATGTAGCCGCGGAAACAGGAAATCCACGTTACAAAGAATACTGCCGGAGCAAGTGCGATGATTGAGTAGTAGGCACGGCTTTCAGCAATGAGACCGCTAGAGATAAGCCAATCTGCGCCAAAGTACATGGCCAAGCTGGCGATAAAGCCCGTAATGGTCAGCATTGTGAAAGAAATATTAAATACTCGTTTAGCACCACCAAAGTCGTGTAATGCTAATCGTTCTGCCGTCAAAATAGAGATGGCAATCGGCACACCTGCGCTCGAAATTTGTAATAATAACAAATAGATAGGAAAGGCCATCTGGTAGATCCCGATGCCTTCCCCGCCCAAGATACGGGAGAGAAGAATCCAGTTGATACTACCGATGGCTTTCACTACGAAACCGGCAATGGTTAAGATTAAGGTTCCTTTTACAAATCCACTAGCCATAGATTATAGTTTGTGAGAAGAACCTAATACATCTTTAATTTTGTGAGCTACCATGCCTTTAATAGCGTCACGAGCAGGTCCTAAATATTTACGAGGGTCAAATTCGGATGGATTTTGTGCCAAGTATTCGCGTACAGATGCAGTCATAGCAAGGCGAAGGTCTGTATCAATGTTGATTTTGCAAACCGCCATTTGCGCTGCTTTGCGAAGCATTTCTTCAGGTACGCCTTGTGCGCCAGGGATATTGCCACCAAATTCGTTACATTTTGCTACGAATTCAGGCAATACGGAGGAAGCACCATGCAATACGATAGGGAAGTTAGGCAATAATTTACCAACCTTTTCCAAACGTTCAAAGTCAAGGTATGGTGTGCCTTTGAATTTGTAAGCGCCGTGGCTTGTACCGATAGCGATAGCCAAGGAATCAACACCTGTTAATGCTACGAATTCAGCAGCTTGTTCTGGGTCTGTGAAGCGAGCATCTGCATCGGATACGTTAACGTCATCTTCGACGCCAGCCAAACGACCAAGTTCTGCTTCTACTACAACACCGTGCGCATGAGCGTATTCAACAACTTGTTTTGTAATTTTTACGTTTTCTTCAAAATCATGGTGAGAAGCGTCAATCATAACAGATGTAAAACCGCCGTCTACGCAATCTTTACAGATTTCAAAAGAATCACCGTGGTCAAGGTGAAGAGCGATTGGTAAATTGCTATCTTCCAATGCTGCTTCTACTAGTTTTACAAGATAAATATGTTTAGCATATTTGCGAGCACCTGCAGAAACTTGCAAAATAAGAGGGGATTGTTCCTCTTTTGCTGCATCGACGATACCTTGTACGATTTCCATATTGTTAACGTTAAAAGCACCTACTGCGTAGCCGCCTTCATAAGCTTTTTTGAACATTTCCGTAGTCGTTACTAATGGCATGTTGTCCTCCTTGGCTTTATAGCCGATTGTATGTATTTTGAAAGTATTGTCATCAACTTATGATGATACATATCTATTCATTGTTAGTATATCAAGAAACGATATAAAGCACCACAATTTTATAAGGTTTTCTAGATGAATCTGTTAGAGACATAGTAAATCTTTCATATCCGTTGGCATAGGGGCGCGTAGTTCTATATACTCTTGTGTCATAGGATGGGTGAAAGCTAGGTACCCAGCATGTAATGCTTGACGATGGATATGATCTAAATGACCTCCATATAAATCATCACCAGCTAAAGGAAAACCTAAATGGGATAGGTGTACGCGAATCTGATGGGTTCGGCCTGTATGCAATACACATTGCACATGAGTAAGAACCTCTTGCGTGTTTGCATGCATATCTGTTAGTGCCAGTTGTGACACCGTGTGGCGTGCAAGAACCGTTACATCTGTACGAGCTGGTTTGCCTGTTAATGTGCAACATCGTTCGATGATGCTAGCCGGTTTACGTCCGATGGGATAATTAATGGTTAGCGATTGACTTGGCATAGTGCCTTCAACGATGGCGTTATAAACCTTTTGAAATTTTGTGCGTTGCTTATCAAAGGCGTGTTGTACTACCGATGTTTTAGCGATGATGACGATGCCCGATGTGTCCTTATCGAGGCGATGGACGGGGTGAAAGTCATGAGCCTGCTCAGTTTCGTCATAATAATAGAGAACGCCATTTGCCAATGTTCCATCGCGTACCGTCGAGGTAGGGTGCATAAGAACACCGGCGGCTTTATTTACAGCGAGGATATACTCATCTTCGTATACGATTTCCAGATTCATTGGAGTGCGTGAAAATTCTTGTTCAGGTGCTAATTTCATAAGTAGATGATCTCCGCCATGAACAAGGGTATCCCATGTAGCCGATTGTCCGTTAATGGTGATGATTCCATTATTTTTTAGACGACGTCGCATGCGCTGTGAAATATGCTGTTGTTTTATAATATGATTCATTGATTGCGTGTGTATATTAGCATCTACAATCAAGTCGATTATGGTTGCTGTTTTCATAGGTCCTATTATAGCAAAAAAATAATGGATGAAGAATTTTTCACAATTTATTGTATATATAAAGGTTCGTATAGTATAATTTATATTAATAATTATTTATATATTTTTTATATGTATAGACCTTTGAGTAATAAGAGGAGAGATTTATGAAACTCAACAAGAAATCTTTATTAGTCGCATGTGTGTTGGCGGCTATGTCCACTAGTGCTTTTGCAGCATCTAGTACAACATCCACTAGTAGTACAACAGTAACAAATCATGATACACCAACATCTACAAGTACGCGTGTAACACGTGAACAACATAGTGCATCCACATCTACTACTAATATTTCTACAACTGAAAAGGTATCTACTAAATCAAGTGGTACAACTGTATCTGTTGGTGTAGGGCAATTAGGTGATTATGTAGCCGTACCAATTATTGGAGCCACTCAAAAATTAGCACCAGAAGCATTTAAGTCTCTCCAAGCAAACATTGATGATGCTACTGAAAGTAATAGTGCTTTTATTAAACTGGGTCAATTAGCTAAGGTTAAGCAAAATGGTAAATGGGGACTTGTAGGAACTAATGGTCAAGTTTTGCTTGATCCACAATATAAAGAGTTGGATCCATCTTATGCTGAGGACGGAACATACTTCGTAAAGTTAAAGAAAATTTTAGAACATATTAAAGTAGATGGTACCGTTTTATCAAGTGGTAAAGATGCCTTAGATGAACAGGTTAAACAAATTATTAATCATCATGATGAGACTGTAAACAAGAATCAAAATTCGTTAAACCATAAGGAAACCTATGCAAGTGATTCTTATACGGCCGTTTCTGTAAAAGGAAAATGGGGCTTTACTGATGCATCAGGTAATACTGTAATCGCACCACAATTTAAAGAAGTATATACGAAATTTAGTGAAGATCGTGCTTTTGTAAAAGATGCTAAAGGTAAAAATGTAGCAATTGATGGTACAGGTAAGACTGTATTTGAAGCACCATCTAATGATATTGACACATATGATGATGGATTGGCAGAATTCCGACGCCATATAAGCAAGTTTAATCTTGGAGGCTTGTTGAGTATGGCTGTAGGAATAACCCTTAGTAATCATGGCGGAATCTATTATGGTGATGCATGGAACCCTGTATATGATGGTGTAAAGCGCGGTTATATTAATCGTGATGGTAAAATTGTTATCGACAGTAAAAATGATGCAGTTTGGCCAATTACTGCTTACGGTACACTTGTGAAAAATCAAGGTCTTATTGGGTTCGTAAATCGTGAAGGTAATTATATTATTCAACCAGGTAATTATGATTTAGGTGAATTTAGTGATATTAATGGATTGTTAGTACTTATCAATAAAGATAATAAAAAAGCGGGTGTATTTGACGTGGATACAGGTAAACAAGTTATTCCGTTTACCTATGATTCTATTAGATTTGTAAGCCTAACTAATATGGTTGTCGTGAGTGGTGATAATCAACAGTTAATCGATATGACAACAGGAAATGTCATTTTGACTACCTCCAAAGATATGGGGATAAACAAATTTAGTGGACCATATACTTGGGTACATAAGACTTCTAGTGATTATAAGCTTATTGATGATAGTGGTAAAGTATTATTTAGTGATAACACGATCACTTCTGCAATGCCCGTTAAACATGGTTTTGCTCCGGTAAAATCTCAAGGTAAGTGGGGAATTGTAAATCTTCGTGGTGAGTGGGTTGTACAACCACAGTATGAGGATATTGAGATTTTATAGATAGATTGTATTATAATAAAAGTTTTGTATTGGTCATCCTAGTATATTATGTTGTTTAACTATAAATGAAGGAATTCATTAATTTTTCATAATATGCTATACTGTAGTTATAAATTGTCTTGTGAATTTATTTGCTTTTGGAGGAATATATGAAAACATCTAAAGCATTATTAAAACTTTTGGTTGTAGGTTGTCTTAGTGTTTCTTGTGCATTACCATTGACTGCTTCAGCAGAAGATACAAGTGCACCAAGTGCGATGCAAGAATCTGTAGTTAAGACAGAATTACCATCTGGAGTTAATCGTATTCAGTTGTTAAAGAGTGGTGAAACTACGGCAACTGTAAAGACATCATCTGTTGCTGCTGGACATGCGTATATTCCTAAAGATACAAATATAAATTTAGAATTAATCGATCCTATTAGTTCTAAGAAAAGCAAAGAAGGAAATACCTTTAGATTAAAGACCATAGAAAATTTACTAATCAATGATGTAGTTGTTATTCCAGCAAACCAAGAGGTATTAGGGACAATTACAAAAGCAAGAAAAAATGGTATGCTTGGACGCAAAGGTCGTTTAGAGTTTAAAATTGATAGCATTAAGACTATTAATGGTGTAAATGTTCCATTAACTGCAGAAGTTAAAGGAAAGGGCCATTCTGATAATGGAGCAGTTGCCGTTGCTGCTGCAGTAAGTTTGGTTGGTGGCTTGTTCATGAAAGGGACTAATATTTACTATGAACCTGGCCAAAAATTTGTAGCTCTTGTATCTACTGATACAGATCTAAATACAACAGTGGAAGATTTGCCTAATGCTATGAATCCAAGTAAACCTACTGGTCAAAATATTGTTTTACCGATTAAATAAAATATAAGTAGTATTAATACCCAATAGTGATAGATTTTAAAATATTGCTATTGGGTATTTTAGTTGATTATATAAAGATAATAGGATACGAAGATAATTATTGTATTTAGATTAATGAAAAATCATCATAATCTAATTATTTGAATTCCTAGTAAATATTGATAATTTACGATATAATTATATAGATGTATTCCATTCAATGAATACGTGGATGATGATGAAAATAATGCGTGAACCCCATGCCCAACGGGTTCAGGTGTAGGAGGTATAAAATGGCTAAAGATTGTTCCTTTGACGTTGTATCCGAAGTGGATATGCAAGAGGTAGATAATGCGGTAAACCAAGCGAAGAAAGAGATTGGTACGCGTTATGATTTCCGTGGTTCTAAAGCGGAAATTAGCCTTGACGGTGATACCATTAAAATCATCGGTGATGACGAATATAAATTGAACGCTATTATCGATGTATTAAAAGGCAAAATGGTTAAACGTAATGTAGCGGTTAAGAACCTTGATTATGGTAAGGTTGAGCCTGCTGCTGGTGCCACTGTACGCCAAGTGATTACTATTAAAAAAGGCATTACAAAAGAAAATGCTAAAGAAGTAGTAAAGGCAATCAAAAATATGAAGCTTAAGGTACAAGCGTCTATCCAAGAGGATCAAGTGCGCGTATCTGGCAAGGATAAGGATGATTTGCAAGCGGTTATTCAAATGTTAAAACAATTGGATGTACCGGTTGAATTGCAATTCGTTAACTTCCGTTCCTAATTATATAAGCATAAGAGATAGGGTTAGATTGATTCCAGTGAATCGCTAACCCTATCGGTGTAGGAGGCGCTATGAGAGTAGAGGACATGAAGGGTGGTTATACGACCGGTTCATGTGCTACGGCAGGCATGAAAGCAGGTCTATTGGCCCTCTTAGAACACGATATTGTGGACAAGGTTGTCATTGAGAATCCGCAAGGTCAATTCATTGAGGTACCTATTAAATCTGTGGAAATCATATCCGAAACAGAGGCAAAGGCGACTGTGATGAAGGATGGCGGTGACGATCCAGATGTGACCCATGGCAATGATGTGGAAACGACGGTGACCCTTGATGACACAGGCAAGCTACGTTTTCGAGCTGGCTTTGGTGTCGGTACGGTTACAAAACCCGGTCTTGCCATGCCCCCTGGACAACCGGCCATTAATCCGGGCCCTAGAGCGATGATGAAACTCGTATTTGAAGAGTTTTGTACGCAAGGTCAAGGTGTGACGGTAACAGTAAGCGTTCCTAATGGTAAGGTGTTGGCTAAGAAGACGTTGAACCATACGCTGGGTATCGAAGGTGGTATATCCATTATCGGTACAACGGGTATCGTTAAGCCGATGAGTGAAGAAGGGTTTAAGAATTCTCTTGTGCCTCAGTTAAAGGTAATGAAAGCCAATGGCTGCGAAACGGCAGTTCTGGTACCGGGGCGTATCGGTCAAGATTTAGCGGAACAAGTGCTTGGTATCCATAAGAACCAAATGGCTGAAACCAGCAACTTCATCGGATTTATGCTTGAGCAAGCCGTTCATATTGGCTTTAAACGTATCTTGATCATCGGTCATATCGGTAAGCTCATTAAGCTTGCTAGCGGAAGTTTCCATACCCATAATCGCATGAGCGATGGTCGCATGGAAAGTATTGTAGCTTATGCAGCTCTTGAAGGAGCATCCCAAGCGGTGTGTGAAGAGTTATTTAATTGCCAAACTACAGAATCCACGTTCCCTATATTAGAACGAGAAGGCCTAACTGGTGTATACCAACGTGTAGTAGACCGCGCATCTATGCGCAGTGAACGATATATTGCTAATGAGGCTGAGGTAGGTATCATTATTACCACCTTAAAGGGTGAGATTTTGGCTATGGATACGCATGCAAAAGAGATAGGAGAGCTAGAACATTGGCACATACCTTGTATATCGTAGGCATTGGCCCGGGCAATCCTGACTATGTGGTGCCTAAAGGCCTTGATTTAATTAAACATGCTACCGTTTTGGTAGGTAGTGAACGCTCCTTGGAGGACTTTCAAGAACCCGGTCAGATTACATATCCTGTAACGGGTAAACTAAGTTGGTTATCCGAACAAATTGAGCGTGAACTTCACGATTATGATGTTGTGGTTATGGTCAGTGGTGATACGGGCTACTATAGCTTGTTACCGTATTTGAAAAAGAAATTTCCTACCACACGCATTGAAGTGGTGCCAGGCATTAGTTCCATGACATTTGCCTTTGCACGCCTTAACGAAGTGTGGCATGATGCGGATTTAATGAGCTTTCACGGACGCCAACCAGCTCCTGAAAGACTCGTATATGAAGCGGGGAAAAAGATGGGATTCTTAACGGATCCTGAATATAATCCAGCGCATATTGCGCGTATTTTAATAGATGCAGGATGGCCAAAAGAAACGAGAGCAGCAGCCTTAGAGCGCTTGAGTTACGATGATGAAAAAATCGTAGACTCTACCCTAGAGGTGTTAACTGAGCTCGAAGGCTTTGGACATTCTGTCATGGTGGTACTAGGATGAGACATTTTTTCGGAATTCCAGATGAGGAATTTATACGTGGTGACGTGCCTATGACGAAATGCGAGATTCGCAAAGCCGTTATGAATGAGGCACGCATCGAAGAAGATAGCATCGTCCTTGATGTGGGGGCTGGTACAGGTTCGATTTCTATCGAAGCTGCATTAGCGGCTCCTAAAGGTCATGTATATGCTATTGAACGTTTTGATAAAGGCATTGAGTTGATTCATGAAAATATGAAGAAATTCAATGTAAATAATATGACTGTCATAAAATCCAAGGCTCCAGAAGGTATGGAAGATTTACCTGAGCTTGATGCGGTTATTATCGGCGGCAGTGCTGGCGGTATGACGGGCATTATGGATGAAGTACAACGATTGTTAAAGGTAGGCGGTCGCCTCGTTGTAACGGCGGTAACGATGGAAACGGGTTATACCATTTTAAAAGAGTTGAAAGGTCGTCCTTTCACCTATGAAGGTTACCAAATGTCTATTAGCCGCTATCGTAAGGCTGGTCCATATCATTTGTTGGACCCATTGAGTCCAATTTTTATTGTATCTGCAACGCGTATCGCAGAAGGAGAGTAATATGGTTGACGTACATATCATAGGCGCAGGCCCTGGGGATCCAGAGCTTATTACGCGAAAAGGGTATCGTTTAGTGCAAGAGGCCGACGTTGTCATCTATGCGGGTTCCTTGGTAAACCCTGCTATTTTAGAGGCTTGTAAACCAGGTTGTGAAATTCATAACAGTGCCACTATGAACCTTGATGAGGTATTGGCTGTTATGAAAGCTGCCGTGGCAGATGGCAAAAAGGTTGTCCGTTTACATACCGGTGACCCTGCTATTTATGGTGCTATTCAAGAACAAATGGATGCCTTGGCTGGCATGGGTATTACCTATGAAGTGGTGCCTGGTGTAAGTTCGTTCCTCGCTACAGCAGCAGCCTTAAAACAAGAGTACACATTGCCAAATGTATCTCAAACCGTCATTATTACACGCATGGAAGGCCGTACACCAATGCCTCCAAAGGAAAAATTGCGCATGTTGGCGGCTCATGAAGCGACCATGTGTATCTTCCTTAGCGTTCAAATGCTAGATAAGGTAGTAGCTGAACTCATCGAAGGCGGTTATGATAAAACAACACCTGTAGCTATCGTAGTGAAAGCGTCTTGGCCAGACCAACGCATCATCCGCGGTACATTGGAAACCATTGCGGATATCGTGGCTGAAGAAGGCGTATTACGTCAAGCTATGATCGTTGTTAGTCATGTACTAGATAGCGAATACGAATTATCTAAGCTTTACGATAAGGGCTTTGCTCACATGTATCGTAGTGCTAAGGACTAGTGTGATGAAAGAACTAGAATCTGATTCACCTATGACAGGAGCAAAGAAGAATAGGACAGCTATTCTTTCTGTGTCTGAACGCGGTGCTAGGCTGGGGCAACGCATCAAATCTTTGGTGGCCCCTCATGCGGATTGTTATGAAAAAGAAAACCGTCCCTCTGGTGGTGAGGCTATCTATTTTGATTCTCTCAAACATCATATAGGGCAGATTTTTAAGGATTATGACCAAGTATTATGTATTATGGCACTCGGTATTGTAGTACGCATGATTGCACCGTATATTGAACATAAATCCAAGGATCCTGCCATCGTCGTAATGGATGAGGCCGGTCATCATGTCATCAGTTTATTATCCGGTCACCTTGGGGGCGCCAACGAATGGACGCAGTCCATTTCGCTGGCCATCGATGCGGACCCGGTTATTACAACGGCGACGGATGTTAATGGATTGCCAGCGCCTGACGTGTTGGCGCGCCACGAGCATCTGTTGGTCGACGATTTCCAAACCTTAGTGGATGTGAACTCAGCTGTCGTCGCAGGTGAAACGGTTAATTATTATATCGATAACACATTGGTCAATGCACAGCATTTAGCGCAATCTGCTACAGCACATATCGGTACGCATGGCACGGTTCAGGTGGTAGATGTATTTACATTGCCTGAGACTGATGGTGTTCGTCGTGTAGTGATAACAGATAAGATGATTCCTGAGTATACAGAGCAACTCATCTTACGCCCTCGTACGTATACGATGGGGATTGGTTGTCGCCGAGATACGCCAAAGGAACTCATACTCGATGCCATTACACAATCTCTGCAGGCGCATAAGCTTTCACCAAAAAGCATCGTCACAGCCGCATCGGTTATCGTGAAACAAGATGAAGTCGGTCTATTAGAGGCCGTAAACGAATTAGGGTGGGCTATTCATTTCTACACACAAGAAGAGATAGCACCCGTTATAGAAGAACAGGATTTAAAAGAATCCACATTTGTAAAAGGAACAATAGGAGTAGGAAACGTATGCGAGACAACAGCATTACTAGCGGCCAAGAGCCAAACATTAATACAGCACAAAACGGTGTATCCCAAAACAACGGTAGCCATTGCACAGGTAACATCAAAGTAATCGGCATTGGACCTGGGGACGCTGAATTTATGACACCACAAGCACGGGAAGCGATTTTAGCGGCAGACCGTGTAGTCGGTTATTTAACATATCTTGATTTGATTAAAGACCTTATCGCAGGTAAACAAACGGTAGGTACAGCGATGATGCAAGAAGTGGATCGTTGTCAACAAGCCGTCGATTTGGCTGTAGAAGGTCACCAAGTAGTAGTTGTATCCTCTGGTGACTCCGGCGTGTACGGCATGGCTGGCCTTGTGTTAGAATTAGCAAACAAAGTACCAGCAGACAAACGCCCTTCCGTGGACATCGTGCCAGGTCTTAGTGCTGTAAACGTAGCAGCATCTGTATTGGGCGCACCTTTGATGCATGACTTTGCCGTTATTTCCCTTAGCGATTTGATGACACCTTGGGATCTAATTAAAAAACGTGCTGACCTCTGTGCACAAGGGGACATGGTTATTTCCTTGTATAACCCACGCAGTAAAAAACGCGTAACTCATTTAGATGAAGTACGTGAAATCGTTCTTAAATACCGCGACCCTAAAACACCTGTAGGCATCGTGCAAAAAGCAGGTCGTCCAGGTCAACATATGGTGATTTCTGATCTTGAAAACTTCACAAAAGAAGAAGTAGATATGCAAACACTTGTTATCATTGGTAACAGCCAAACCTATGTTGAAAATGGTCGCATGATTACACCTCGAGGTTACAAATTATGATTTGGGTCATCGCTGGTACCTTGGATGGTCGAACCTTAGCGGTAGATATCCAAGAACGAACCGGTGAAGAGGTTCTCGTGACTGTCGTGAGCCAATATGGGGCGGAACTAGCTGCCCATGACGGTATTACGGTTCATACGGGGCGCCTCGATCAAGAGGCTATGCAACAGTTGATTAAGGAGCATAATGTGCGCCTACTCATTGATGCAAGCCATCCATATGCGGCTATTGTGACCGCAACGGCTCAAGATGCAGCCAAGGTGGTGGGTATTCCTTTTGTTCGGTTTGAACGAAAAGAGGTACCATTGCCAGACTATGATAAGTTGCATATCGTAGTGGATGAAATAGAAGCAGCTAATTTGGCAGGTACATTAGCAAAGGAAAACAACAAACATGTGTATTTGACTACTGGTAGTAAAACGATGCACATCTTTGCTAAATCTGAAGCTTTACAAGACTGCGAAGTATGGACACGCATTTTGCCAACTGCTGAGGTGTTGCAAATGATGGAGGACCTCAATGTGAGCCCTAAGCGTATCGTTGCCGTACAAGGTCCATTTTCTTACGATATGAACCGTATTATGTTCCACGATACAAAGGCGAGCGTTGTGGTTATGAAAAACTCTGGCCTCGTAGGTGGTGCTGATACGAAATTACAGGCTGCCATCGACCTTGGCATCCACGTTATTGTTATCGATCGTCCACGGGTGAAACTAGAATGCCCTGTGGTATCATCGAATGATGAATTTTTCAAATTATGGGAGGACACTAATGGATTACGTTAAAAATCCTAAAGCCATTGAAGATAAAAGTATGGAAATCATTTACGATTATGTAAAGGATTTAGGTTTAACCGATGATGAAGTACGCGTTGTATCTCGTACAGTTCACGCATCTGGTGACGTTGAATATGCTCAACTCGTAAAAATGAGCCCTGATGCTGTTCAAAAAGGTATAGAAGCATTAGACAATGGTGCAGATATTTACACTGACGTAGAAATGGTTCGCACAGGTATTTCTAAACCAGCTCTTAAACTTCGTGGTAATGAAGTACATTGCTTAATCAAAGATGAAAATGTAGCTAAAATGGCTAAAGAATTGGGCGTAACACGTTCTATCGCTGCTATGCGCACATTTGGCAAACAATTAGAAGGCCAAATCGTTGCTATCGGTAATGCACCAACTGCATTGTACGAAGTATTGCGTCTTGCTCTTGAAGAAGGTATTAAACCAGCTCTTATCATCGGTATTCCTGTAGGCTTTGTTGGCGCTGCTGAATCCAAAGATTATTTGATGGAAGTATCCCCAGTTCCTTATATCACTGTAAAAGGTAACAAGGGTGGTAGCCCAATTGCAGCATCCGTATGTAATGCATTACTTTACACAGATGTAAAACGCAACGATATGCTCTTCGTAGAAGGCAAAGAATCTAAATAATAAGTAACCCGAATCGTTGCATACTGCTGGCGATTCGGGTTTTACTGTATCTATTATGAGGTTTATATGTATAATACGGGTGCTGATAGTACCATGTATTGGTGAAAGGAGAGGTTACTGTGGACTCTCTGAATGAACGAAAACTATTTCGTATATCAGTTATTATTGTCTTGGTTATTGCTGTCATAGCTAGCATGATTATCTCACTGATTTGGGGCTCCACACCGGTGTCACTATCGGAGATTTGGCACACATTGTGGGCTAGTGAGCTAACAGATACAGCATCGCAAATCATTTGGAATATTAGGTTGCCTCGTAATATTGTTGCCGCATTGGTAGGTGCTTGTTTAGCCGTATCGGGTGCCATTTTACAGGCGGTTATGAAGAACCCTTTAGCAGATCCTCAAATTGTTGGGGTGTCATCTGGTGCCGGACTTGCCGGTGTTATTATATTTATTCTTTTCCCTGGCTATGATCATATTGTGCCTCTCGTCGCCTTTATAGGTGCTATGGCTGCGGCGTTGATGGTATATGCTCTTGCTTGGAAGAATGGTGTACGCCCAAGCCGTATCATCTTGGCTGGTGTTGCGGTGGCTGCTTTTTTAGGCTCTGGTATTTCTGCACTGCTTGTATTCTATGGAGATCGTGTGCAAGGAGCCTTACTTTGGATGGTAGGGGGCTTGGCTGCACGCAGTTGGCCTCAAGTAGAGGTTCTGTTCCCATACGCGTTAGTCGGTCTTATTTTTGCCTGTTTAGGTGCCAAACGTCTTACTATTTTAAGTTTAGGTGATGAAACAGCAAAGGGGCTAGGCCTTAAGGTAGAACAAACGCGGTTTATTATGACTGCTGTTGCGGCTCTATTAGCAGCAGGTGCCGTTAGTATTGCGGGCTTAATCGGTTTCGTAGGCCTCGTTATACCGCATATGTTACGACTTATCATCGGTAATGATTATGCGTATTTACTCCCAGGCTCTGCATTATTAGGGGCACTTGTCCTCGTTGTTAGTGATACGGTAGGGCGTGTTATGTGGAGTCCAATTGAGGTACCGGTTGGCATTATCATGGCATTCTTCGGGGCGCCATTCTTCTTATATCTACTGAGGAGGGATAACTAATGAATACGGCTATTGATGTAAACCAGTTATCTGTCACTCTCGGAAATCGTCATATTTTACATGATATTAATGTATCTGTCCCTGTAGGTAAAATAACGACTTTAATCGGGCCTAACGGTTGTGGTAAAAGTACACTCTTACGGTCTATGATTGGATATATTCATAGTCCTCGTGAATGTGTGACTATTTTAGGTAAACCATTACAGTCGTATTCACAAAATGAATTGGCACGTCAAATGGCGTTTCTGCCACAGGTGCCTAATATGCCAAAGGATATGACCGTAGAAGAATTGGTATATTGTGGACGCTATCCATACCAAACCTGGTGGAAGAATACGGCCAAAGAGGACCGAGAAATCGTTGACTATGCATTAGGAATTACCAAAACGAATCATTTACGGAATCAATTAATTCCATCCTTATCGGGTGGTGAACGGCAACGGGTATGGATTGCTATGGCCTTAGCACAACAACCAAAATTATTAGTGTTAGACGAACCAACAACATACTTAGATATTAACCATCAACTAGAAATCATGGAATTGTTAAAACGATTAAACGATGAACAAGGGTTAACCGTATTGATGGTACTCCATGAATTGACGCAAGCCGTACAATATTCTCATTATATGGCTGTTATAAAAGATGGTCATTTAGTGACAGCTGGAGACACGAAAGAAATCGTATCGGATGAACTATTTAGAGATGTATTCTCTGTAGATGTACAAATCGATACCTTTGATGATAAACAATATGTACGCGTAAAAGGTTTAGTTGAGTAGATAGCTAGACTAATAGTGAAAGAGGGCATTCCCGAAATGGGGAATGCCCTCTTTAGTATGTTAGGATATGTTAAAATGTAACATCAATGCCATATGCTTCTTTCACTAAACGAGCCATAGCCTCAGGTGTTTGTAGACCTGGGTTAAGTAGGAATAGTTTAGATGGTAAGTAGATGACACGGTTGTTTTGTACAGCCTTAAGATTAGCCCATGCAGGATTATCTGTCATAGCTTTCTTCATGGCCTTTGTAATTTCTTCTTCTTTACCCATGGTAACGACGAAGATAATATCAGGGTTATTAGCAGTTAATGTTTCAAGAGAATACGGTACCGTTTTATCTTTGGTTGTACCATCTAGGTGAGATGTTACAACATTTGTCATACCTAATTCTTTGACCATAGATGCAGTTACCGCTTCGTCGGTTTCAGCTGTCACACCTTTACCGGTAGCACGCAATACAGCAATACGTGCAGGTTGTTGGTTTTTAATGGCATCCTTAACCTTTTGAATATTACTTTCATAGGTGGCAATAACGGATTTAGCCTTATCTTGATGGTTTGTTAACTCTCCAAGGAATGTTAGCATTGGCACATTATCCTTAATGCCATCGTAATTGAAAAGTACGGCTGGAATATTGTTAGATTGTAATTGGGATTCATATTTTTTATGTTGGTTTTCCAAACCCAATACCACATCTGGTTTTAAACCTAACAATTGTTCCATATTGATGTTAGCCGTTTGACCTAATGCAGGTAATGCTTCTAATTCTGGCGCTAGTTTATCTGTTGTGCTAGCTCGGGAGATAGCCTTGCCATCTACTGCGTATAGCATGGACAATACAGAATTTGAAAGAACGGCGATGCGTTGTGGATCCTTTGGTACAGTATAGGTTTCACCATTAAATGTGAGTTCCTTTGTAGTAGCAGAAGAGCTGGATGTGGATTTACCACACCCAGCTATTGCTAGTACAATCATGACCAAAGCAAGACTACAGAGTAGTAGTTTTTTCATGATGTACTCCTATGTACGTTATATAACGATACTAGTTAAATTGTAGATTGATTATTTTTGTAATGCGTCCCAGGATTCGTTAGCACGTTCAACGAATAATTTACGGATGTTAGGATTTTCACCTAAGCCATGGATGTAAGTGTCAACTTTGAAGCCTTCTTTTTCAAGAATGGATTTATGGGAATCTGGTTCATTACCAGCCATGTCATTGTTTGCATGGTCGCCTGCAACCATCATGAATGGCATCAATGTAACGTGCTTAATACCATGTAATTTTAATTGAGGGATAACTTGTTCAAGATTTGGAGTACCTTCTACTGTGTAGACGAATACATTTTTCATACCAAGAGTATGGATACGGTCTTGAATTACAGAATAGTAAGCATTGGAAGGATCTGGAGTACCATGAGCCATGATAAGAAGACCGTCTTCTTTGCCTAATTTAGGGAATTGAGATTGAACAGCTTTTAATGTTTCAATAACTTGGTCAGTTTGGTTTTCTTGACCCATCCAGTACATAAGAGATGTACCAAGTGTCATTTTTTTGAAATTATCTTTGTACAAATTATATACTGCTGCATCGTAGTTGTATTCCATACCAGGAATTACATCAAGGGATGCTAATGCAACGCGAGTGTAACCGTCTTTTTTAAGTTCAGCCAATGCTTCTTCAGGAGTTGGGTAAGTAATACCTTCTTTTTGTTGGATACGATCACGAATAATATGGCTTGTGAAAGCTGTAATTACTTTTGTGTTTGGATGAGCTGCTTTAATAGCATCTACAGTTGCATCGATTGTTTTCGCACGAGTATCTTTATAAGTTGTACCAAAGCTCATAACAACCATAGCATCTTTGTTTGGCAAGTTTTGTAAAGCTTCAGTATTGTGTGTACGAACACCGATTGCAGAAGCTTCTTTTAATGCTGGAGTAGCGTCTTTTACTTCAGGATTTAATTGGTATGCAGCGTGACCAAGTACAGGAGCACCAAATGTCAATGCGAAAGCCGCCAATGCAGCAGAAACAGTTAATGCTTGTTTTTTTACACTAATCATAAGTGAATCACCTCATTAAACAACATCATCTGACTATGCAGACATAACAATATTATCTATAATCTATCGTAGCAACCTAGGGTATGTATGTCAATAAACCCCATACCTGTACACGTATAAATAATACGACCGTTTTTTATAAAAAATCATAATAAATGAGGAATAATCTTATGTTTTATAAAAATATTCTTATTGGTTATGACGGTATAATTATAAGTAATTCGATATTTATGATAGGATTTATCATTTTGTTTTGTTAAAATGATTAATTATATAAGATGTTAAATTAATAGAGAGGATTTTATTTTCTGTGGAGAAACAATTATTAAGATTTTTAAATGACCAACGTTTTAGATGGGTTTCATCGTTAATTTTACTGGTCGGCTTCTTTATAGGTAGTTTGCAAGATGTTAATTATGAGTTCTCTATAGCAGTTTTAGAAGGTATGTTTCCTGCATTTTTATATGCTTGTATTTTCTTAATACCTGTATATAGAAGAAGAAAACTGTATAAGCTTATATATAATCGAGCATTAAGAATATGTGGATCAAAAAGAAAAGTATTTTTATATATTCTATTATTCTATTAGGACTGCATGGTAAATTACTGGGAATCAATATAGCCCATAAAAATAAGTTCAAATGGGCAGTCATCATACTTGCTTATATTATTTTTGTGGGGTGGTCGATACAAAGTGAGATGCCATTTGTTTTAAAATTACTAGTTATACTTATAGCGACATATAGATTTGTGGTTGCTATAAACTCGTAAAGAGAAAGAAGTCTGTTGGAGCATAGTGAGATATTTGCACCTTTCTGATCATAAGGAGTCGTAAATAATGATAAAGAGTAATTTTACTAATGAAACTGTTAAAATTTTAAAAAGTAGTATAGATAAAACTGTAGAAAATATTTATACGTTGGATTTGATTGAAAACAATACTGAAATATTATCCTATACAAAGGAAATTAGTGATGGAATTATTTATATTGAATTCTCTGATTTTGTGTTGCAATTTATGAACTGTCCTTTAGTGTTTGAAAATATAGAGGATTATGCATCTTTAGATCTTAGAATGCTTACCAAAGAAGAGTTTTTGGCAGCTACATCAAAATATACATTGATTACCCATCAAATAAATTCTCCTATAATAGATATACAAAATGTTAATGATAAATTTATTAATTGGTGTGGAAATAATATTGATGTAGATATCGCATTGAAGGTAATAATATTAAATCATGTGTATTATATAGTTTTATGGGATAACCTACCTGGTGAAATAAATTTCATTTGTACTGACGATATAATAAGTGAAGAAAAAGATTGGTTGAGAGATCGAATTACTGGATATTGGAAAGCTAAGTCACCTAATTTTTCCTTATTTAATCGACGTGAAGTAAGTCTGAGTGAACGCCTAAATACAATCTAATATATATAGTGAATAATTATATGATAATATTTCTCATTGACTTTCATACGCCAATCTTGTATTATTAGTACATATATTAGTACATAGTAGTTGATAATAATTTTCATTTATGAAAATTATTTCATATATATGGGTATATGGAGGTCACATATGAAAGGTATAATCATTGCATCCTTTGGATCAATTTATAAAGAAGCAGTGGAAACATCCATTGGCACTATAGAGTCTAAAGTTCGTTCCTTATACAGAGATGTAGAGGTTCGACGCGTATTTTTGTCTGATGCATTAGTGGAAAAGTGGAATGAAAAATATGATGATACGATTGCTTCTTTCACCGACGTCATGCAAGAATTTAGCCGCAAGGGAATTGATGAGGTATATATTCAACCGATTACTCTTGTAGCGGATCAATGCTATCAACAAATGCGTAAGCAAGCACTTAAGTTCTTACATAGCAGTGAATATAATTTCTCTCAAGTTAATATTGGTAAACCCTTATTAACATCATTAGGTGTTAAAAATTACGCTGATGATTATGAAGCTACATTAGATGGCATCATGCGTCATATTAATACTAAATCTCTTAATAAATCCGTTTTATTAATGGCAAATGGTCAAAATCAATTGGAATTCTCCACATTACAATTGAAAGCTATGTATGGTTCTGCTCCTAATGTAGCTGTATTTACTACAAATGGTTTCCCTACATTTAAGCAGGCCTTAACATTGGTAGATAGAATGGGTCATAAAGATGTACTCGTTGTACCATTGGCTTTGATTGGTTCTACTCATTTAATGGATTATCTTGGCGGTGATCGTTCCGATTCTATTTATGCACTTTTGACAGAACAAGGGTACAACGTAGATATTTGGAATGAAGGACTAGGTGAAAATCCATATGTACAAGATTTATTCTTGAAACATTTAGGTCAAGCGATTCGTATGTCTGATAGAAAACGTAGCTCTCAACGCGAATCATATCAAACTGTTATTCGACCTTCCCGTATAGAAGCACAAGGAATGATTTCTTAATTACTTCTGGTAAGGTTGTATATAAACTCTCTCATAAATACACACTATCTTCAAAAAGCATCCACCTTTAGAGGCGGATGCTTTTTGTTATCCATCTATATGGGTATGAAAGTTAATTATAATATTACCTTTATACGGGGGATGGTATCCAACTATAGCAATGCATGTGGTATGATGAATAGTGAATTATATTTGATAAGGAGACCGTTATGAAACAAGCTATATTAGTAGTGGCCTTTGGCTCAACAGTTGATTCCGCTCGTGAACATCAAATTGATGCTGTTGTAAACCGTATTAAAGAGAAATATACAGATTATGAAGTGCGTTTAGCCTTTTCATCGCGTATCATTGTAAAGCGTTTACGAGACCGTGGTATTGAAATTCCTACAGAGCAAGGCGCATTAGATGCTCTCATTGGTGAAGGATATACAGATATTTATGTACAACCATTGCACTTCACTGGTGGTGAAGAGTTTGATAAGTTGAAACATAATATTTTAAATCACGAACGGGCACAAGAACTTAATACATTGCGAGTTGGCAGACCATTGGTATACTATATGGGCCAAGAAGAACACCCGAATGATTATCAAATTTTAATCGACACATTTGTTACATCCTTATCCGTCAGTAATGAAGATGGTTTATTATTAGTTGGTCATGGTGGTTTAGGCTCTGGTAATTCTGCATATGGTTATTTGCAATATCAATTGATTCGCAGTGGCCTTAATCATGTTCGTGTAGCCACTTTGGAAAATGCTCCTTATGTAGAGGATGTGGCCGTACCTTGGGAATGGCTTGATGGTAAGAAACCTAATAAGATTTATGTGCACCCATTGCTCCTTGTACTTGGCGATCATGCGCTTAATGATTTATTTGGCGATGAAGAGGATAGTGTAGTCAATGTATTGAAAGAGGCTGGTTATGAAGTAGAAGAAATGCATCATGCCCTCGGTGAATATACAGAAATTCAAGATATCTATTGCCAACATATTCAAGATTGTATCGATGATATATATGGTAAACGGAGCAGTCATCGACCAGCGATACCTAATATAAAATAAGGTGAGACTATCACAAACATTTTGAATATATTTAATAAATTAGGTATAATAGTAATGTTAATCATATTGAAATATAGAATAGGAGAATCATCATGAAAGGTAAATTATATGGCATAGGTGTTGGTCCTGGGGACTCTGAATTAATGACTGTGAAAGCTGCGCGTATTGTAGGCGAAGCAGACGTTATCATTACACCTAAAACAGAAAAGAAAGATGGTTCTGTAGCCCTTAATATTGCAAAACCATACATTCAAGAACATACTGAAATCGTTCCAGTTGTATTCCCAATGGTGCTCGATGATGCTACACAACAAGAAGGTTGGGAAGAGGCTAAGCGAGTTATCGTATCTTATTTAGAACAAGGTAAAAATGTTGTTTTCTTAACACTTGGCGATCCAATGTTCTATAGTACATATATGTACGTATATCGTTTGATTGAAAATACAGGCTTTGAAATTGAAACAATTCCTGGTATCACTGCATTCTGTGCCATTGGGTCCCATCTTGGCTATCCAATCGTAGAAAAAGAAGAGGTTTTGGCTATCGTTCCAGCCACTGCACCTAAGGAAAAAATTGATGCTGTTATGGCTGTTGCCGATGATGCAGTTATCATGAAGGTGTATAAAAACTTTGATGAAGTGCAAGAAGTATTGTTGAAACACAATATGGCTGACGACGCGGTTATGATTTCTCGCGTTGGCTTGCCTGATGAACAAGTTTTCGTAGGTCTTGATAATATGCCTAAGGACAAGAAATTAAACTATTTGTCCACAATTTTGGCAAAACGTAAAGATCGTTAATTGACTATACTCTGATGTCTGAATGATTTTAGTGAAAGCCGTATAGATAGTATTAATAAGAGGTAATACATATGAATACTGTACCCATTCCACGTGTTGTTATAGCTGGTACCAATTCCGGTGTCGGCAAAACGACTATTGTTGCGGGCCTTCTCGCAGCGTATCGAGCAAGTGGCCATGGGGTGCAATCCTTTAAAGTGGGCCCGGATTATATCGATCCGGGCTTTCATAAAATTGCATCGGGCCGTGAAAGTTACAATTTAGATTCTTGGTTAGTTCCCCCGGATACATTGCCAACATTTTTTGCATCCATGGCAGGCGATGCAGATCTGGCTATTATTGAAGGCGTTATGGGGCTGTATGATGGTGGTCGAGAAGGTGTGAGTAGCACTGCTCAAATCGCTAAGCAATTAGGCGCACCTGTTGTACTTGTCATTGATTGTAAGGCTATGGGTGAAAGTGCAGCAGCCATTGCCATGGGCTTTAGAGATTATGATAAGGATGTGGATTTTAAAGGCGTCATTTTGAATCGTTTAGGTTCTGATAATCATGAACGTATGGTCCGCGAAGGTATGGAAAAAATTGGCGTTCCTGTTATTGGTGCTATACGCCGTGATGATCGCATGCATTCTCCTGAACGTCATCTTGGTTTGACACCGGTTACAGAAGTTGATCCTACAGAGGCTATTGCAACGATTCAGCATGCCGTGGAATCTATGGTAGATTTAGAGGTACTCTATAAGGTAGCGGCTAGTGCAGCACCTATGCTGGCACCGATTGATGCAACCAAGGGGGTTACCAAACGAACAAAAATTGGCGTTGCCTATGATGAAGCCTTTTCGTTCTACTATCCAGCCAGCTTGTCTGCCCTTGAAGCACAAGGTGCTGAACTAGTTTACTTTAGCCCATTAAAAGATAATGTTATTCCTGATGTAGATGGCCTCGTATTTGGCGGTGGTTTCCCTGAAATGTTCTTGCAGGCATTATCCGAAAATACGGCCATGAAGGAATCAATCCGTAAAGCCAATCAACGTCATATGCCTATTTATGCGGAATGTGGTGGCCTTATGTACCTTTGTGAACACATTCACGATTTTGGTGGTAATGTGTTTGATACAGTTGGTGTTGTGCCTGCCAATTGTGTAATGCAACAAAAACTGCAAAAGGTAGGATATGTAACGGCAACGGCTAAACGCAATACATTACTTGGCAATACAGGAACAGCTTTGCATGGTCATGAATTCCATTTCTCCACCATGGAACCAACCATTGAAGATTTCCCTTGGGCCTTTCACTTAGAAGGGGGCCGCAAACCGCAGTCCTATGATGGTGGGTATGCTACCGATAATGTCTTAGCATCCTATCTACATCTTAACTTTGCTGGTTCTCTTGAAGGAGCTAAGCATTTTGTAGATGTGTGCGAAGCCTTTGGTCATACTAAATAAATCTATTATATTGGTATTTAATTGTTATATTAACTATAGATGCAGCCCTACATAGTGTGACATAGATAATAGGAGTATAGAAATGAGCGAACGTGGTTTAATTCTCGTAAATACAGGTAATGGGAAAGGAAAAACAACAGCCTCTTTAGGTGTTGTTTTACGCGCCGTAGGACAAGGCTTGAAAGTTTTGATTTTACAATTCATCAAAAGTGGTCATGGTTACGGTGAACTAGAAGGTCTGAAAAAACTGGGGGATGCGGTTACCATTAAATCCATGGGGAAAGGCTTTATTTACTACAACAGAGATAAGGTTACTGTAGAAGAACTAGAAAAACACAAAGCAGCAGCTCAAGAAGCATGGAAAACACTAGTAGAAGAAGTCAACTCCGACAAATGGGATCTCATCGTTATGGACGAAATTAACAATGCCATTAACTATGAACTCATCGATGTTAACTCCGTTGTAGATATGCTTAAACAAAAACCAGAACGACTACATGTTATCCTAACAGGCCGCTATGCAAAACCTGAAATCATCGACATCGCTGATACAGTGACCGAAATGAACGTAGTAAAACACGCTTACGAAAAAGGCATAAAAGCGGCAAAAGGAATTGAGTTTTAAATATAGAAAATTTTCGAAAAAGTCCTTGCCTAAACTATATCGAAAATGTATAATATAGTCATAGGCACAAGGTGCTAATATTCTTAGACATTAAGTATGTATATAACTATAACCAGGAGGTTAACTATGGCTGTACATGATTACATTAAATCTGGCGATTTCGCTACTGAAAAACACGTTCCTGTTATCGAAGCTGCTGACAAAGTAAAAGCAGGTGAAGCATTCGACGTAAAATTATCCGTTGGTAAAGACATTGCTCATCCAAACACTGTAGAACATCACATTGAATGGATTAAATTGTACTTCGTAGCTGAAGGTACTCAATTGCCTTATGAAGTTGGCGAATTATCCTTCAACGTACATGGTGACGGTGCAACAGCAAACGAAGGTCCTGTACATGCAGTTTCCGCAGGTACATTGGCAGTATCCTTGAAAAAATCTGGTAAATTGATTGCTGTATCTTACTGCAACATCCATGGTTTATGGGAATCTGAAAAAGCTATCGTAGTTGAATAATAGATTGTATTCAACTGTAAAAGGCCAGCCTTAGGGCTGGTCTTTTTTGTATGGAGCGTATGACAAGTTACGAACATTAACGATTGATTATAAATATAATATGTGTCCGCTATAAAAAGAAATTTGTTCTTTTATGGTGGAAAAATACCTGTATATCCCTTTACAGTGCGGTTTGTTTTGTGGTAAAGTATATGCATGTTATTTTTTAGTACAATGATAAATGAGGGATAATAGTGGCATTAATCGTCAAAAAGTTTGGTGGCAGTTCTGTTGCAACACCTGAAAAAATATTTAATATCGTTGATCGTGTCCTTCATGAAAAGAAAGAGGACGATCGCATTGTAATAGTTGTATCTGCTATGGGGGATACAACAGATGACTTGGTAGCTTTGGCAAAACAAGTAACATCTAAACCATATGGTCGTGAAATGGACCGCTTGTTGTCTACTGGCGAACAAGTAACGATTGCATTGATGGCTATGGCGTTTAATGAACGCGGTCAAAAGGCTGTTTCTTTAACTGGTGATCAAGCAGGTATTACAAGTAGTGATAACTTTAATAAGGGTCGTATTTTAGGTGTAGATCCTAATCGTGTATTCGAAGCATTGGATGCAGGCAATATCGTTGTTGTTGCTGGTTTCCAAGGTATTACCGAATACGGTGACATGGTAACATTAGGCCGTGGTGGTTCTGATACAACAGCGGTTGCTTTAGCAGGCGCTATGAACGCCGATGTATGTGAAATCTTTACAGATGTAGAAGGTGTATACTCTACTGACCCTCGCGTAGCAAAGGAAGCTTTTAAACTAGAAGAAGTTACGTATGGCGAAATGCTTGAAATGGCACGTTTAGGTGCAGGCGTAATGCAACCGCGTGCTGTTGAAATGGGTTTCCGTTATGGTGTACCAATTCATGTTCGTTCTACATTCAGTAATAATACAGGCACAATTATTCGGGAGGATTATACCGTGGAATCTAATAAACACGTAATTACAGGCGTAGCCGATGATACAAATACAGCAAAAGTAGCTCTTGTGGGCGTTGAAAATAAACCTGGTATTGCAGCAAAAGTATTCAAAGCATTAGCAGAAAAAAATGTTGATGTGGATATGATTGTTCAATCTATTCGTTCCGTAGGTGAACCTAAAACTGACCTTATCTTTACAATTGCTCTTGATGATGTGGTATTGGCACGTGAAGTGTTGAAAGAATTACAACAAACTGTTGATATCGAAGCTGTTAATATTGATGAAAATATGGCAAAAGTATCTATCATTGGCGCTGGTATGTTGGGTCAACCTGGCGTAGCTGCTCAAATGTTTGATATCCTTAGTAAAGAAGGCATCAATATTGAAATCATCAGTACTTCTGAAATCAGTATTTCTTGCTTGGTTGCACAAAACCGCGTAAAAGATGCAGTTCGTGTTATTCATAATGGTCTTTTGTTAAACGAACGAGGCTAACATACATGATGGATAGTCTACGCACATTTATGGATGAAATGCTCGATGATCAAGGGCGTAAGGAAGGTTTTATTAGCGATTTATTAGCGAATTTAAAAACACAACCTATTCCCACATTAGAGCAAGCACAGACAGGCTATACAACAGTGAGCAATTTACATGGTATATTTTATAATTATGATGCGTCAGAGGTGACCATATCTTATAAGGTAGTACCAGATATGTATGCTCCCTATACAATGAGTTTTCGCCAATTTGAGGTTGTTCTCGAAGGGCTTTTGACAAGTCGACGCAATCAAAAGTGGCAAATCAAACAAGATAAATAATAAAATCAGGACACTCCTATAAGGGTGTCCTGATTTATTTTGTTATTATATGCGATATTTATATCTCATAAATAAGAATAAGTTATAGATAATCTTTGTAATTTGATAATAATTCTTGAAAATTCGTGTAAATCTTCGTAATGTGGTATAATAAATAGTCAATAATAGATTAAGATTTTACATATATATATACATTATAAACAAATTAGAAAGAAGGGTATCTATGGAACTGAATAAAATATATTCTGATTTTCGCCTTGATCGCATAGAACGTATTGATGAAATCAATGGTACAGCCTATGAAATGAAACATGAAAAATCTGGTGCTCGTCTTATTTATATTGACTCACCAGACACTAATAAAGTATTTAATATTGCCTTTAGAACGACTCCTCAAGATAGCACAGGTGTCGCTCATATCATGGAGCACTCCGTGCTTTGTGGTTCTCGTAAATTTCCATTAAAAGAACCATTTGTAGAACTTGTAAAAGGTTCTTTGAATACATTCTTAAATGCTATGACCTATCCGGATAAAACGATGTATCCTGTAGCAAGTAAGAATGACAAGGATTTCCACAATTTAATGGATGTATACCTCGATGCTGTTTTCTATCCACGGGCAGCAAAGGATCCAGAAATCATGATGCAAGAAGGTTGGCATTATGAGCTTGATTCTGTTGATGATGAGTTAACGTATAAGGGCGTTGTATTCAACGAGATGAAAGGGGTTTATTCCTCTCCAGATTCCGTACTAGAACGCGAATTGATGCATTCCTTGTTCCCTGATACAACATATGGTGTTGACTCCGGTGGTAATCCAGATAATATTACGGACTTGACCTATGAAAAATTTAAGAAATTCTACGATGTGTACTATCACCCATCCAACAGCTATATTTTCCTATATGGCACAATGGATATCGAAGAACAATTGCGCTTTATCAACGATGAATATTTGAGCCATTTCGATGCTATTGAAATCGATACTGAGGTGACTGAGCAGGCTCCGTTTAAGGAAGGTAAAGTGATTACATATCCTTATAGTATAGGCTCTGATGAAAGTACGGATAATCGTACGTTACATGCATTCTCCTATGTATTGCCAGATGTAACACCAGAACAAAGCCTTGCTTTTGAGGTATTAACACATGCCTTGTTAACATCTCCTGCAGCACCTTTAAAACAAGCATTGGTGAAAGCCGGCATTGGTTCTGATGTATCTGGCTATTACCTAGATAGCATCCGTCAACCAATTTGGGTTGTTCAAGCTAGCGGTTCTAATATGGATAAACAAGGCCAATTACAAGAGATTGTTGAATCTACATTACAACAATTTTGTAAGGATGGTATCGACAAGGAATTATTAGAGGCTTCTCTTAATAGCATTGAGTTTACCCTTCGTGAAAGCGACTTTGGTGGTCGTCCAATCGGTTTAGCTTATGTTATCCGCATGATGGACAATTGGTTATACGGTAAGGATCCAATTGAGTTGTTACATTATGAAGAGGCGTTAGTTAATATTCGCAAAGGCCTTCAAGGTTCTTACTTTGAGGATTTGATTCGTCACTCCTTATTGGATAATCATCATAAGTCTCTCGTATCCTTGTATCCTGAACAAGGATTGCAAGATAAAAAGGATGCAGATGTTAAGGAACAATTAGCAGCCATCAAAGCTTCTATGTCACAAGATGAGCTAGAAGGTATCGTTGAACAAACAAAACGCCTTAAACTTCGTCAAGAGACACCAGATAGTGAAGAAGCGCTAGCTACTATTCCACTTTTAGAATTATCTGATTTGAGTCCAGAAGTGGAAGATGTGGAACGTCGTGAAAGTACGATTGGTCATACAAAACTTCATTTTGTTCCTACTTTCACAAAGGGCATCAACTATGTGGCTTACTATTTTAAGCTGGATTGCCTCACTGAGGACGAATTATTCTATGCAGATATCTTAAGTGATATCATCGGCCGCGTAGATACATCCAAACGTTCTTATGAAGATTTGGCAAAATTAATCAATCTAAATCTTGGTGGTTTGAGTGCTGATATTACAGGCATTAGTAAAGCAGGACAACGAGATGAATTCGTACCGCTCATGGTTGTACGTAGTAAGGTATTGCATGCTAAATTACCTGAATTGTGTAATATCGTAAATGAAGTTATTCACGATGCTCAATACACCGATGTAACGCGTTTAACAGAACTTGTACAAGAAGGCAAAGCTATTTGGGATAATGAGGCGTTCCGTAGAGGAAACACCATCGTTAGTCAACGCGTAATGGCTAAGGTATCAAAGGTTGGTAAATTCCGCGATGACGGTAACTTAGGGTATTATCAAAAAATCAGCGAATTAGCTACTAATCCTGCAGCATTACCATTATTGCCAGAAAAATTAGCTGATGTAGCTCGCAAAATTTTCCGTTCTAACAATGTAGAAATCATGTTCGTAGGTGAAGAACAAGAATTAGTACCATTTACAGAGTTAATGGAACCATTGCTCAGTACTTGGAATGCAGAGGAATTGCCAAATAATGTATTATCCATAGAACATACAACGAGCAATGAAGGTATTGTCACAGCTGGTAAGGTTCAATATGTGGCACAAGGTGGTAATTTCATTGATCATGGATTTACTCATGTTGGTGCTATGAGCGTATTAGAAACAATCTTGCGTTATGAATACTTATGGATTCGCATTCGTGTACAAGGTGGGGCCTATGGCGCATTTGCTAACTTCTACGACGATGGTAATATGATTTTCTGTAGCTATCGAGATCCAAATCTTGTGGAAACACTTAATGTATATAAAGAGTTACCTGAATACTTACGTCAATTTACATTAACAGATCGAGAAATGCGTAAATATATTATCGGCACTATGAGTGGTCTTGATTTACCAATGACACCTGCATTGCGTGGCCCTCGTGCCATGGGGCTATACTTTAGTGGTGCCAATATCCAAGATAAGGTAGCATTTAGAAAACAAGTCATTGCCTGTAAGCCAGAAGATATCGTAGCTCTTGCAGATGTGGTAGAACCTGTGTTAAAGGATAATCATATTTGCTCTATGGGTAACGAACAAAAAATCAAAGATGCTGGTGTCTTTGATAGCATTGTATCCCTTGGCTAATGTATAGTTTGTAAACTGAGGCTATCCTCACCATGTGTTAATATAATAATGTATTAATATATAGTATATTATTAGAGTGCATATAAGGAGATACTATTTATGAAAGGACGATTCGCACCTAGCCCAACGGGGTATATCCACCTAGGGAATGTGTGGATCGCCCTTTTGTCGTATATATCGACCCGTAACCAACATGGTACCTATGTGGTACGCATGGAAGATATCGATATGCAGCGCTCTAAGCGTTCTTTTGGCGAAGCCTTGCTAGATGATTTAGAATGGCTTGGCTTTGAATGGGATGAGGGCCCTCGTGTGGGTGGACCGGAACTATCGTATTGGCAAAGTGAACGGTTGCCAATGTATGATGAGGTCTTACAACGATTAGAGAATACAGGTCTAATCTATCCATGTTTTTGTAATCGTACTCGCTTGCAATCCATTGCTTCTGCACCTCATCGAGGTGAAGTCGTTCATCATTATGATGGACATTGTCGTAGTTTAAATAGTGCCACAGTGAAATTGAAAAGATTAGAAAAAAATCCGTCAATGCGTATTAAGGTGACTGATTCTACTATGGATTTCAACGATATATACCAAGGTCTGCAGCATTTTGTATTGCGCCATGGTGTTGATGATTTTGTATTGCGCCGTGGGGATGGCATGTATGCCTATAATTTAGCGGTCGTACTAGATGATATAGCAATGGGGATTACTGAAATCATTCGGGGGCACGATTTACTGGAAACTACGGCTCAACAAATGTATTTGTACCGCACGTTACATGCTGAGCCTCCTTGCTATGGCCATGCACCGCTGCTCATAGATAACGATGGACATAGGCTTTCAAAACGGCAGAAAAGTATAACTGTAAAAGAATTGAGAGATATGGGGTGGACTGCAGAACGTATTTTGGGAGAATTAGCTGTATTGGCGGGATTGATACCTCAATGTGATGCACCGAGTATTTCTCTAGCATCATTATTAACATATACAGCACGAACCGAAGAGTTAGGCTGTGAACATATTGTTTTAAAAAAATCGATATAATATATTGACAATTTTCGATATTGATATATAATAGTATATAAGAGGTGGTAAGAATGACTATTAAAGATGCGTTAGCTGAAAAAGTTTGGGCTGTAATAGGTGCCACTCATAAAACCGATAAGTTTGGGTATAAGATTTATAAGTGCTTAAAAGAGCATGGATATGAAGTCTATCCGGTTAATCCAAATGTAACGAGTATCGATGGCGATACTTGTTATCCAAGTCTATCTTCGTTGCCAGTTGTTCCTAGCGTTGTTGATTTTGTTGTACCAGAAGCAGCTGGGCTTGCAGCAATTGATGAATGTAAACAATTGGGCATTAAGATGATTTGGTTACAACCAGGTGCGGATAAACCAGCAGTTTTAGCTAAGGCTAAAGAGGTAGGTTTGGATTACATTCAAGATTGTGTATTAGTTCAATTGCCTTAGGAGGAAATAATGAGCGAATTAAAAGAGTTAAAAACAGCAGAATATCAAGATCTTCTTAATCAAGGTGGCGTAACAGTTATTGATTTCTGGGCACCATGGTGCGGTTACTGTGTACGTATGATGCCAGTTATTGAAGAAATCGCTGGTGAACTAGAAGGTAAAGCAAACTTTGTAAAAGTAAATGCTGATGAAGAACCAAGCTTGGCACGTGATTTACAAGTAGAAGTATTACCTACATTTGTAATTTTGAAAGATGGCGAAGTAGTAGATCGTAAAATTGGTTTCTTACCAAAAGGTGATTTGCAAGGTGCTATCGAATCTAAATTCTAATTAGATTAATAAACGGTAAAATATATAAGGCCTATTAATGTATACATATACATTGATAGGCCTTTTTTATCTGTGTAAATAAAAATACAAGTAAAAATATTAATTAAATATAAAATGAAGAGGAAAATTTCTATATCGGAAAAATTTGATAAACAAGGCTTTTTCAAGATTATTGCCATATAAAACGATGAGTAAAATATGAAGCATAAGTTTAACTTATTAAAAAAACGCTTTAATTTTAAAATATCTTGTGCTAGTATTTAATTAGATATTGTGAATATTTAGTGAAGTATATTCCGGTATTTTTCATTTATTTCATCTGTGCGGGGTGAGAGCCGCATAAGTTGGGAGGGAACTTAATATGAATAAGGTATTCAAAGTAGTATGGAGTGCGACTAAGAATGCATATGTAGTAACATCTGAGTTAGCTAAGTCGCATCAAAAAACAGCAACTACAATTGTAGCTGCAATTTTGTTAAGTGCCAGTTTGGGTGGAGGCATTGCTTCTGCATCCACACCTGCAGATTGGTATAGAACTGATCTTATTGGTAGTCAAAAATGGTTAACACCTGGCCAAGGTAGTCAAGCAGTTGAACAACAACCAATTGATTTACATCAACAAGATCAACAAGATCAACAACAATGGCAACAAAGCCAACAAAATCAACAACAAGGTCAACAATGGCAACAACAAGACCAACAACAATGGGGCCAACAATCTCAAAAACAAGGCTCTGGTAAGGTTATTGTTGATTTAACTAATATTAAAAATCAAGTTAACCAAAATACTTACAATATTAGCGTATTGAAAGGTAATGTTAACTGCCTTAATAGTAAATTCTATTGTTTAGCTGATAAGGTATCTAAAAATACATTAGCGATTAATAATCTTAATGTAAAAGTTGATACACTTAATAACAGTGTGAAAAACATTGAAAACAAAGTTACAAATAATGTAACTAAAAATGTTATCAACAAGGTTACTAACAATGTTATTAATCAAGTAAACAATACTGTAAACGCAAAAATTGATGTTAAAATTGAAGAAAATAATAAGAATATTATTAATCAAGTAAATAACAACATCAAAAAAGAAATTCAAAATAATAACACTACGATCATCAATCAAGTAAATCAAAATATTGATCAAACGATTAATAATAAGATTGAAAATAACAATACAACGATTATTAATCAAGTAAATCAAAATATTGATGCTAAGATTGAAAATAACAATACAACAATCATTAATAAAGTAGACCAAAATATTGATGCTAAGATTGAAAAGAATAATACGTCTATCATCAATACAGTAAACAAAACTATTAATGAAAGTATTCAAAACAACAATACTGTTATTAATAACAACATTAAAAACGAAATCAATGCTAACAATGTAGAAATCAACAAGACTATTAAGAATGAAATTAATGCTAATAACACTGTTATTAACAATAATATCAAAAATAGCATTGAAGCGAATAATGTTGAAATTAACAAAACAATTGTTAATAAGATTGACGAAAATAATGTAAAAATCAATCAAAATATTGCTAATGTTAAAAACGAATTACAAGCGAATATTAACAAGGTAGATGTTAAGGTAGATGCTAATAGTAAAGCTATCAATAACTTGACTGTTAACGTTAACAATAACAGCAAGTCTATTGCTGACTTGTCTAAACAAGTTAACGAAAACACTAAAAATATCACTTTCAACAATACTATTGCGATAGAAAACCGTAAACTTATCGGCGATAACAAAAAAGACATCAATGATAATAAAAAAGCTATCGAAGAGTTGAAAGGTAAAGTTGGTACTACTATCAACAACATCAACACAACAATTGATAATAAGATTAATGAAAACAACACTAAGATTATTAATCAAATCAATAAAGATGTAGACATTAAAATTGATAATAGTAAAACAAATATTATCAATACAGTAAACACTAATATTGATAATAAAATCAACGCTAATAACACAGTTATTAACGCTAACATTGATAATAGCATTAAACAAAATAATGTCGAAATCAATAAGACAATCAAAAATGAAATTAATGCTAACAACACAACTATTATCAATAAAGTGAATGCTGATGTTGATGCTAAGATTAATAATGTTAACACTACAATTAACAATGTAAACACTAAGGTTGATGGCAATACAACTAAAATTGTAGATAATAGCAAACGCATTGCTGCTAATGAAGTAAATATTGCGAATAATACTACAAACATTAATAAAAATGCGACAGCTATTACAAACTTAACTAATACAGTTAATAGTAACAACAACCGTATTAACAACGTACTTGAAGCTATGAGCAACCATGAAGGTCGTTTACAAGCTGTAGAAAATGATGTTAAGAATATCAAGACTGATTTGAGCAATACTACAAATCAAGTCAATATCAATACAAAGGATATTGCTGATTTGAAGGGTAAAGTTGGTCAAAATATTGGCAACGTTCAAGTAGATATTAACAATATTAAAAATGATATTACAAACATCAATAAAAAGATTGATCAAAATGACATTGCTATCAATACAAAAGTAGATAATAAAGTTAATGAAATCAATACTAAGATTGATAATAAGGTTACAGAAATCAATACTAAGATTGACAATAAAGTAATTGCTATTGATCAAAAAATTGATAACAAAGTAACTGAAATCAATGCAAATATTGATAATAATGTAAATATTATTAACAAGAAAATCGATAACAATGTAAATGTTATCAATACAAAAATTGATAATAATAATATTACTATCAACAAAAAAGTTGATAATAAAGTAAACGAAATCAATACTAAGATTGATAACAAGGTTAACGAAATTAATGCTAAGATTGATAAGAATGATGTAACTATCAATACAAAGGTAGATAATAAAGTTAATGAAATCAATACTAAGATTGATAACAAAGTAACTGAAATCAACACAAAGATTGATAATAATGTTATCGACTTGAGTAAGAAAATCGATGCTAATATCGTTGATGTTAACAAGAAAATTGATGCTAATACAACAGCAATCAATAATGTTAATGTCCGTGTAGATGGTGTTAAAGGTGATGTAGCTGGTCTTACTAAACGCGTAGATCGTCATGACGAACGTTTAGACTACTTGCAAGGCAATATTGAAGATAACTCCACACGTATTAGTGCTAATGAAGATGATATCAAGAAATTAAAAGGTCAAATTGGCACTACAATCACTAATGTGGAAAATACAATCAATGCTAAGATTGAAGCTAACAATACAGTGATTAGAAATGATATCAATACTGCAATCACTAACAACAATACTACAATTCTTAATAAAGTTGATAAAAATATCGATGTTAAAATCAATGAAAATAACACAACAATCCTTAATAAGGTTGACAAAAACATCGATGTAAAAATCAACGAAAATAACAAACAAATCAACAATACAATCAATACTAAGATTGGGGAAGTAAATGTTAAGATTGATGGTGTTAAAGGTGATTTAAATGGTCTTAAAGGCGACTTGGATGGTCTCAAAGGTCGTGTAGATCGTCATGATCAACGTTTAGATTACTTAGAAGGCAATATTGTAGATCACTCTACCCGCATTAGTGCTGTTGAAGATAATGTAAAGGTTAATACTACTAACATTGCAAGCAATACTAAGAATATCAATATCAATGCTAAAGCTATCGATGAATTGAAAGGTCAAGTAGGTCAATCCTCTACTGTTATCAACGATATTAAAAACCAAATCACTAATATCAATGGTAAGGTAGAAAATAACACTACTAACATCACAAATAATACTAAGAACATCGCTGTTAATGCACAAGCTATCGTAGATAATAGCAAACGCATCAATGAAACAAATGTTAAGGTAGAAAATAACACTACTAACATTGCGAACAATACTAAGAACATCGCTGTTAATGCACAAGCTATCGTAGATAATAGCAAACGCATCAATGAAACAAATGTTAAGGTAGAAAATAACACTACTAACATTGCGAACAATACTAAGAACATCGCTGTTAATGCACAAGCTATCGTAGATAATAGTAAACGTATCAACGAAACAAACGTTAAAGTAGATGCTAATGCAGCGGCTATCGTAGATAATAGTAAACGTATCAATGAAACAAATGTTAAAGTAGATGCTAATACAACAGCTATTAATAATGTGAATGTAAAAGTTGATGGTATTAAAGGCGATTTAGATGGCTTAACTAAACGGGTAGATCAAAATACAAAAGATATTAATGTAGCTGGCACAATTGCTCTTGAAAACCGTAAGTTTATCGGCGACAACAAGGTTGCTATTGAAAATAATACTAAGAATATCAATATCAACGCTAAAGCTATTGATGAATTGAAAGGCAAAGTAGGTCAATCCTCTACAGTTATCAACGATATTAAAACTCAAATCACTAATATCAATGGTAAGGTAGAAAATAACACTACTAACATCACAAACAATACTAAGAACATCGCTGTAAACGCACAAGCTATTGTAGATAATAGCAAACGCATCAACGAAACGAATGTTAAGGTAGAAAACAATATTACTAACATTGCAAACAATACTAAGAATATCGCTGTTAATGCACAAGCTATCGTAGATAATAGCAAACGTATTGATGCAACAAATGTAAAAGTTGATGCTAATGCAACTAATATTGCAAAGAATACAACAGCTATTAACAATGTAAATGTAAAAGTTGATGGTGTTAAAGGTGATGTAGCAGGTCTTACTAAACGTGTAGACCGTCATGATCAACGTTTGGATTACTTACAAGATAACATCGCAGATCATTCTACACGTATCAGTGTTGTAGAAGATGGTGTGAAATCCAATACTAAAGCTATTGATGAATTAAAAGGCCATATTGGTACTCAAATCACAAATATCGAAAACACTATTACTAACAAAATTAATGAAAATAATGTAGTTATTAATAAGTCTATCGATAACAAGATTACTGAAAATAACACTACAATTCTTAACAAGGTTGATAAAAATATTGATGTAAAAATCAATGAAAACAACAAACAAATTAACAACACAATTAATACGAAGATTGGTGATGTAAATGTTAAGATTGATGGTGTTAAAGGTGATGTAGCAGGTCTTACTAAACGTGTAGACCGTCATGATCAACGTCTTGATTACATTGATGGCAACATTATTCATCATTCTGAACGTATCTCTGCTAATGAAGATGCTATCAAGAAATTGAATGGTAAAATTGGTACAACAATCACAAATGTAGAAAATACAATCAATACTAAGATTGAAGCCAATAATACAGTGATTAGAAACGATATCAACACCGCAATTTCTAATAACAACACAGTAATCAACAAGAATATTGAAACTGCAATTAATAACAACAACACAACTATTATTAACAAAGTTGATAAAAATATCGATGCGAAGATTGTTGAAAACAATACGAAGATTGATAGTAAGATCAATAATGTAAATGTAAAAGTTGATGCGAATGCAAAAGCTATTGAAAACAATAGCAAATCTATTACAGCTATTCAAAATAATGTAGCTAATATTAATAGTAAAGTTGATGTGAATACAGCAGATATTAAAGCAATTCGCACTGATGTAACTAATAATACAACAGCTATTGCTAGTGTAACTAAACAAGTAGCAGGTAACACAGCAAACATCGCAGATGTTTCTGCTAAGGTAAATGCTAACTCCACTCGTATCGATGCAAATGTAGCAGCTATTGGTAACTTGAATGGTAAAGTTGATTCTAATGCGAAAGCTATTGAATCCTTGAAAGGTCAAGTAGGTAAAGGCAACACTACAATCGTTAATGTTGAAAAGAAAGTTGAAAATATTACAAACAACATTAAAGCTCAAAATAGTGTAATCAATGCTAATACTGTAAATATTCAAAACAACACTTCTAACATTAACAATATTAAAGCTAATGTAGTAAACGTTGAAAAGAATGTTAACAATATCAAAGCTGATGTAACTATCGTGAAGAATGATATTACTAACATCAATGCGAAGGTTGATGCGAAGATTAATATTGTGAACAACAATGTTGAAAACATCAAGAATGATGTGAAGACTATCAATAATCAAGTTACAAATATTAAGAATGATGTGACTAGCATCAAATCTGATGTAACTAGCATTAAATCTGATGTAACAACTGTGAATGCTAAGGTTGAAAACAATATTAAGATTATCAACGGCATCCAAACAGATGTATCTGGCTTGAAAGATCAAGTTGGCAAAAATACACAAGCAATTAAAGACTTGCAAAATGTAAGTGCTGATGTATCTAAGGTGAAAGAACAAGTTAATGCGAATACAATCAAAGCTAACGCTAACGAAGAACGCATTAAAAATGTTCAAAGCCAAGTAGAAGTTAATACTGATAGAATTAAACACAATACTGAAAATATCAATATTAACAAAGCTGCTATCAAACAAAATGCTGAAGCAATTCAAAATACTAATGTAACAGTTCAAAAAGTAATCAACAAGGTTGATGAACATACTGCAGCAATTAATAGTGTATCTGCTCAAGTTAACAAAAATACTAACAATATTGCCTCTATCAATGCATCCGTTATTGAAAATACAAACAATATTACAAAAGTAAATAATCAAGTAACAGCAAATACTACTAACATTGCTAAAGTATCCAATCAAGTTACTACGAATATCAATAATATCAATGTAAATGCTAAGAATATTAGCGTGAATACAGAAAATATTAAAAACATTGATAGCCGTGTAACCACTAATGCAAATGCTATTGTTGGTATTACTGAATCTGTGAAAGCAAATGCTACTAATATTAACACTGTTAATAACCGTGTAACAGAAGTATCTAAACAAGTTAATACAAATACACAAAGCATTGCTACTGTAACAAATCAAGTTAATGACAATACTAAATTAACTAAGGCAGTAGGTGCGATTGCATTGGAAAACAATGAACGTATCAATGTAATGGGCTTACAAGTTAACAAGAATACTGCAGATATTAGTACATTAGCTGAAGCTGCAAATTACAGCTTGCGTGCAAGTGCATTAACAATGCAAGATCATGAAACTATTGAACAACATACAGCACAAATTCAAGATAACTCTCGTCGCATTAGCAGTGTAGAACGTGAAGTTAAAACAGTAGGTGCATCTGCAGCCGCATTGGCAGCATTGAAACCTATTGAATACCATGAAGGCCAAAAAGCTCAAATCATGGCAGCTGTTGGTACATACAAAGGTAAAACAGCAACTGCATTAGGTGTTGCTCATTATGCAAATCCTGATTTGTTATTCCACGCTGGTGCTGCTTATGATGGTGATAATGGTGTAATGGCAAATGCTGGTGTAACTATCGGTATTGGCTCCGCTCCTACAGCACCTTCCAAACCAGCATCTCCTGCAACTGTAAAAGTTCTAGAAGATAAGGTTGCTAGCTTAGAAGCACAAAATAAAGAAATTAAAGAAGTGCTTGAAAAAGTATTAGCTGCTAATCCTCAAGTAGCTAAAAAGACAACTAAATAAGATACCTCCCAAAAGGTAGGCACTGAATACCTGTCTATCTAAGGTATGTATAACCGCGTAGTACACTCGTGCTACGCGGTTTTCTTTTGATTTGAAGATGAAGGAAAATTCATAATTTCACCAATTTTTATGTTTTATTTATTGTAACGAGTGGGGGATTGTGGTAAAATTTACCATATAGTGGTGAATGAGGATTGTAAGGCGGTGATGTTAGATGTTCATGGGTGAATATAATCACACTATAGATGCAAAAGGACGGTTGATTATACCTGCCAAAATACGTGAACAACTAGGTGATCACTGTGTACTTTCAAAAGGTCTCGATAACTGCATCGCTATATATACTGCCGAAAGTTGGGAGCAACTTTCAAAAACATTACAATCATTACCATCTAATAAAGCAAATGCGCGTGCTATCAAACGGTTTTACTTTGGTAGTGCCGCAGAACTTGAATTTGATAAACAAGGCCGAATCTTGGTGCCAAGCGCCCTTCGTGAGCATGCTGAGCTACAAAAGGATGCGGTTATTATTGGTACTGGTGATAAGGTTGAAATTTGGAGCCGCGAACGCTTTGATGCATATGATGCGGAAGTGGCTGACAGCGTAGAGTCCTTGGCTGAAGGATTAGAAGGCATTGTGTTGTAGGAGGCTATCGTGGAATTTAATCATGTCAGTGTGCTGTTGAATGAAACGGTGGATTCTGTTGTTACCAATCCTGATGGTATCTATGTTGACTGTACCTTAGGTGGCGCTGGTCACGCTCATGCTGTAGGTGAACGATTGAGTTCACAAGGCATGATTATCGGTTTAGATCAAGATGAAGATGCCTTAGCGGTAGCGAGACAACGCTTGTCTGATTTAACTTGTCAGGTTATGACGATACCTACGAATTTTTCAGATTTAAAACATGCTTTAGAAGAGCAAGGTATTTATGAAGTTGATGGATTTATATTCGATTTAGGAGTTTCTAGTTATCAGCTGGATACACCGGAACGCGGTTTTTCGTATATGAATGATGGGCCTCTTGATATGCGTATGGATAAAGAGGCACCTATTACTGCGGAAATCGTCGTGAATGAATATGAATCTGATAAATTATTACAGATTATCCGTGATTACGGTGAAGAACGCTGGGCTAAACGTATTGTTGAATTTATCGTGGCAGCCCGTAATGAAAAGAGAATTACTACTACTGGCGAACTGGTGTCAATTATAAAAAAAGCTATACCAGCAAAAGCAAGACAGGATGGTCCACATCCTGCAAAACGTACATTTCAAGCGATACGCATTGAAGTGAATCGAGAACTTGCTATTTTGCATGATAGTTTTGTAGATGCTGTGAGTATGTTGAAGCCAAAGGGGAGAATTGGTGTTATTACATTCCATTCCTTAGAGGATCGCATCACAAAACAAACATTTAAAGAGCTAAGTACAGCTTGTATTTGTCCGCCAGAATTACCAGTATGTGTATGTCATCATAAGGCTGTTCTTAAGGCTAAAAATAAGGCCATTGAGCCTAGTGCAGGGGAAGTAGAAATGAATCCTCGTTCTAGAAGTGCAAAACTTAGAGTAGGGATTAAATTGTAGTATTGGAAGGGGTTATTTTAATGTTAGCGAGAAAGGCTGTTGTGGGCCACGTTAAACGTGATGTGTTGCTAGGTGTACAAGCGAGAAAAGCGAAAGCTAGTGTTGTTTTTGATATTAGTCCATTGATGAGACAAATCATTCAAGGTATAGCAATCCTTGTTGGTTTTTTGATGATTATGATGGCTATGAACGCATATACTACAAAATTAGGTTATGAAGTAGTTAAAACACAACAAACTGTAGTACAATTAGCAAAGGATAATGATACCCTTGATGTAGAGGTGGCATCCTTAAAATCTCCAGTACGCATTCAAAAAATTGCGGAAGAACAATTAGGGATGGTTTTGCCTGATTCCTTTGTGTATAGCACTAAAAGTACGACTTCAGAACGCAATGTACAAACGAAACAGCAAATTATAGATTAGCAGGCAAAAGCAGCTCTTATGGGCTGCTTTAATTTGCGTATATAGAGGAGAATGTAGTATGAAAACCTTAAAAGATATTATAAGTACGTTAGATGCACAACAAGTACAAGGTGATCAAAATGTATCTATTCAAGATATAACAGCTGATTCCAGAGCAGTAAAACCAAATAGCTTGTTCATCGCTCTTGATGGGGCTACAGTTGATGGTCACAATTACATCGATAAAGCGGTTGCTGCTGGTGCTGTTGCCGTTATCGTATCAAAACCGGTTACTGTACCTGATGATGTGTGTGTTATCACCGTTTCTGATACACGTCAAGCTATGATGGCGTGTGTTCCATACTTCTTTGATTACCCAGCTAATCGCATGCGTATGGTCGGTGTTACAGGCACAAATGGTAAGACGACTACGACCCATATGATTCGTCATATCCTTAAGGCTCAAGGTCACAAGGTGGGGGTTATTGGTACTGTCCATATTATGATTGGTGATACGAGTTATCCAATTCATAATACGACACCAGATGTTGTTGATTTACAGCATATTTTGCATCAAATGGTTCAAGAAAATGTGGAATACTGTGTAATGGAAGTATCTTCTCATGCATTGGCGCTCGGCCGTGTTAGCGGTGTTGAATTTGATACGGCCGTATTTACGAATTTGACGCAAGATCATTTGGATTTCCACAAAACATTTGAAAATTACTTGGCTGCTAAATGTAAATTGTTTGAACAAGTTAGTGCAGCTAATCAAGAAAAAGATAATAAAGGTGCTGTTATTAATATCGATGATTCCTATGGTCATCGCGTTATGGAAAAAACTACGGCCCCAACGATTACGTATAGTACATTAGGCAAGGGCACATTGAATGCATCAGATGTTCATATGTCTACTAAGAATAGCCAGTATACTGTGAATTATAAGGGTGAAAGCTACCCTGTATCGATGAATACAACAGGACTATTTAATGTGTATAATACATTGGCTGCTATTGGAGCTTGTTTACAAGAAGGCATCTCTATGGAGGCCATTGATACGGCGTTAAAAACCTTTAGCTCCGTTCCTGGACGTTTTGAATTAATCGAAGAAGGGCAAGATTTTGCCGTTGTTGTCGATTATGCTCATACACCGGATGGGTTGCAAAATATTTTAGAAACTGCAAAGGCAATTAAAGAAAATCGTATCATCATCGTATTTGGCTGCGGTGGCGACCGCGATGCTACAAAACGTCCAATTATGGGCCGTATTGCAGCAGAGTACGGTGATAAGATTTATGTAACATCCGATAATCCGCGTACCGAAGATCCTGTACAAATTGTTAAGGATGTTGAAGTGGGTGTAAAAGAAGCACTTCGCGATGGTACTTCTTATGAGGTAATTGTCGATCGTAGAGAAGCAATTAATCATGCAATTCATGATGCAAAAGCAGGTGATATCGTTATTATCGCTGGTAAAGGTCATGAAAATTATCAAATATTAAAAAATGAAACAATTCATTTTGATGACCGAGAAGAGGCTCGAAAAGCTCTTAAGGAGATCTAATATGGCAGAATTTACATTACAAGAAATAATTGATGCTACTAGTGGCACATGTAAGGGCGATGTAAGTTTACAATTTAAAGATATATCTACAGATACGCGTACGATTGAGGCGGGATATGTATTTGTAGCCTTGCGAGGCGATACATTTGATGGTCATGATTTTATTAATACGGCCATTGAAAAAGGGGCAACAGCAGCAATCGTTGAAAAGGGACGCAGTGTAGACGGTATTATTTGTGTTGAAGTGGAAAACACGCTAAAGGCATACCAAGACTTGGCGAACTTTCACAGACGACGCTATCAAATTCCTGTAGTAGCCATTACTGGCTCATCAGGTAAGACGACGACAAAAGAAATGGTAGCTGCGGTTCTTAGTACTGAGTTTAATGTATTAAAAACAGAAAAGAATTTTAATAATGAAATTGGTTTACCAAAAACATTGTTGCAACTTTCACCAGAACACGAAGCCTGTGTTGTAGAAATGGGGATGCGTGGATTAGGTCAAATTGAAGAATTAGCCCTTATTGCAGAACCGACAATTGGCATCATTACAAATGTAGGAACTAGTCATATTGAATTGTTGGGTTCTCAAGAAGCCATTGCTGAGGCAAAGGGTGAATTGATTAGATGTTTAGGCCCCGATAGTGTGGCCATTCTAAATGAAGATGATTATTTCGTAAAGGCCATGAGTTCCATTGCAAAAGGAAAAACTGTTACTTACGGTATTCATAGCAATGCTACGGTAATTGGCAGTCATTTACACTATAAAAAGGATGGCATTAAGTTTACCTGCAAATGTTATGACGAAGTATTTGACGTATTTTTGCCTATGATTGGTGAGCATAATGTGTATGATGCGTTAGCTACTATTGCTGCAGGTCGTGTGTTAGGCGTTAAATCTAGTAAGATTAAAAAAGGTCTTAGTGATTTTACAGGCACACCTATGCGTCAAGAAATTGTGGCATTTGAAGACATTGTTATTCTCAATGATGCGTATAATGCCAATCCTTCTTCTATGAGTGAGTCCATCAAAGCATTGGGTCAATTAGAAGGTAAACGTAAAATTGCTATGCTCGGCGATATGCTTGAACTAGGTGATTTTACGGAGGAAGGCCATCGACAAGTTGGCAGATTATTGGCCGAAGAAGGATATAGCGTTGTATTTACCTTTGGTGAGGCGGCAAATTTCATTGCTAAAGAAGCGAAATTAGCAGGTTTAGAGGTACATCGTTGTAATAGTCATCTCGAAATGGCAAATGCCTACAATGATATTCGTGAAAAAGGCGATGTTATTTTGGTAAAAGGTTCCAGAGGTCTTCGAATGGAACGTGTTGTAGAGGAATTAAAAGAACGTGAATAGAGGTTATAACGGCTAGATTCTTCTAGCCGTATTGGCCGTTATTAGAGAATAGGGGAGTAATATGATTTACCACATTCTATTAGCATTTGTAGTGACATTTATAATTACATTAGTATTGGGCAAAATTGGTATTCCTATGCTTAAATCATTGCATGCTCAACAAAGTATACGTGAGGAAGGTCCTGAAAGCCATCAAGCTAAGGCTGGCACACCGACTATGGGTGGTGCATTTATGATGGTAGCTCTTACAATCGGTGTGGCTATTTTTGCACCATGGAATGTGGCTACAGGTATGTTGTTATTCCTTACACTTGGGCATTGTTTACTCGGATTCTTTGATGACTTTGTAAAAGCTGTTAAAAAACGTAATCTTGGTTTAACTGCAAAACAAAAATTATTAGGTCAATTTATTTTAGCGGCTATATTCTGTTACTTTATTACTGAAATTATGGTCATTCCTACAACATTATGGATTCCTGTTGTAGATGCACATATCCAATTAGGCTTTGCCTATTATATTTTAGCTTTCTTGATCATTGTAGGCGCTACTAATGCGGTTAATCTTACAGATGGTCTCGATGGTTTAGCATCTGGTACATCCGCTGTAGCAGCGATTGCGTTTTCTGTAATCGGTTTGATGATATACTCCACTGAAAGTTCTGTAGCTGCTGAAAGCGTAGCCTTTTTTGGGTCCATTGTAACAGCCGTATGTCTAGGCTTTTTGGTATTTAATATTAATCCAGCTAAGGTATTTATGGGCGATACAGGCTCCTTGGCTCTTGGCGGCGCCTTTGCAGGCATGGCTATTTTAACTAAAACAGAATTATTACTCGTAGTGATTGGCGGTATTTTCGTAATGGAAGCCTTGTCTGTTATCATTCAAGTCATTTCCTTTAAAACACGAGGCGTGCGCGTATTTAAGATGAGTCCAATTCATCATCATTTTGAGTTATCCGGTTGGTCTGAACAAACTGTAGTTAATCGTTTCTGGTTCGGTGGTGCTGTTCTAGCCATTTTAGGGGTTATACTTGCAACTGTAACAATTTGATATCAGAAACGTATCTTTGCAAATTGATAGTTAAGTACGTGAAAATACTTAACTTGAACGGCGTTTAATGGTATTCTTATAAGATGAGATAAAAATTTTTCGTGCTTAGTGATTTAGGTGATACAAATGGATTATGGAGAGAAAAATATTCTTGTTCTTGGTGCTGGTTCCAGTGGAATTGGTGCCGCATGGGTATTGGCACAGTTACATGCAAATGTAGTTTTAAATGATTATAAACCAGTAGAGTTTGAACCATCTACGCGTAAACGACTGGAAGACGCTGGTGTAACTATCATTACGGGGCGACAAGATAATAACTTACTTGATGGTGTAGATCGTATCATCATTTCTCCGGGCATTGCCTTATCCATTCCAATCGTACAAGAGGCTTTGCATCGTAAGATTGATGTAGTAAGTGAAGTAGAGCTTGCTTATGATGTTTGCAAATCTCCTATTTTAGGTGTTACTGGCACAAATGGTAAAACCACTACAACCACCCTATTAACGCAAGTTATGGAATCTACTGGACTTCCTGTTAAAGTGGGCGGAAATATTGGCGACTCCCTAAGTGAAGCCGCGTATCATATGCCAGAAGGTGGCTATCTAGTAGCTGAACTCTCTAGTTATCAATTAGAAACGATTAAATCCTTTTGCCCATTAGGCGCTATTGTATTAAATGTAACGCCTGATCATTTAGCACGTCATAAGACGATGGAAAACTATGCAGCTGCGAAGGCTCGTATTTTTATGAATCAAAATCCTGAGAATTTTGTTGTCCTCAATGATGATGATCCTATTGTTCGGGCTATGAAAAAAGATGCACATAGTAAGGTTCTCAGCATTAGCCAACATCATAAGGTTGATAGCGGTGCGTATTTTGAAGGGAATACATGCTATGCCGTATTAGATGGTAAAGCTACTCCGGTTATTGATACAGAACATATCCACATTAAGGGCTCTCACAATATTGAAAATATATTGGCTGTAATTGCCTTAACATATGCTTTAGGTGTAGAGGTAGAGCATATTAAACATATCATTGAACAGTTTCATGGTGTAGAACACAGATTGGAACGGGTTACAACATTCCATGATGTTACATTTTATAATGATTCTAAGGCTACTAATACAGACTCTGTAGTAAAAGCTTTAGATGCCTTTGATAAACCAGTCATTTTATTGGCTGGTGGTCATGATAAGATGACGCCTTTAGAAGACTTTATGAATATTGTGAAAGCACATACTAAAGAGGTCATTTTTATGGGGGAAGCAGCAGATCGATTTGAATCCGTTGCTGTAAAAATGGGTGTTCAACATATTCATCGTGCACAGTCTATGAAAGAGGCTGTTGCATTGGGTTATCAATTAGCAAAAGCTGGAGATATAGTATTGCTTTCACCAGCATGTTCTAGCTTTGATTGGTATAGTTGCTTTGAAGAGCGGGGCGAAGATTTTAAAAACTGTGTTAGAGAATTAGAGGAAAGGGGCTAAGGGCGTGAAACGAATCATCATTTCTGGCGGTGGTACGGGTGGTCATATTTACCCGGCTATTACGATATATAAGGAAATCATGAAACAGCAACCTGATGCTAAGGTCCTCTATGTGGGAACAGAACATGGTTTAGAAGCTGATTTGGTACCGAAGGAGAACATTGATTTTGTTACATTACCTGTACAAGGTCTGCAACGAAAACTTTCATTAGGTACATTGGTAACAATGGGGAAAACGGCATTTTCTCTTATAAAGGCCAATTTAATTATTTCAGAATTTAAACCAGATGTTGTTATTGGCACAGGTGGTTATGTATGTGGTCCTATTTTAATGGCTGCAGCATTACGCAATATTCCTACATTAATTCAAGAGCAAAATGTTATTGCTGGTATTACGAATAAAATCTTGAGCCGTTTTGTTGATATAGTCGCCGTTGGTTATAATGAAGCAGCCAAATCGTTTGGTAAGGCGAAACGTGTCGTATATACGGGCAATCCAGTGCGCCCTGATGTACTTGTAGATTCTCGTGCAGAAGGCCGCCAATTTTTTGGACTGTCTGATGATATTTTTACAGTCCTCATCGCTGGTGGTTCTCGTGGGGCACGTACGATTAATACGGCTATGATAGATGTACATAAACATTTTCAAGGTAAACCGGGCATTAAGTTGGTACACATTACAGGGAATGGGGAATATAACACTGTATTAGAGCAACTAGGTATTGACGATGGTACTGGTTTGGGAGAATCATCGTTGATTTTGCCATATTTACATGATATGCCAAAGGCGCTAGCCGCTACGGATTTGGCTGTATTTAGATCTGGTGCTATCGGACTGGCTGAATTGGCAGTACGTGGTATTCCATCTATATTGGTGCCATATCCTTATGCTGCAGAAGATCATCAAACGTATAATGCGCGCATTTTCGTACAAGAAGGGGCTGCGCATATGATTGTAGATAAGGTTTTGACGAGCCATGATTTAATTGGTGAAATCGAAATGTTTATGGCAAATCGTGAATTATTGGCTCAAATGGGGGCCAGTGCGTTGCGTTTAGGAAAACCGAAGGCAGCTCATGATATTGCTGAATTAGCGTTATCTATTGCGAAATAGTTAAGGAGAGTAATTATGTTAGAAGGTATCCATAAGATTCATCTCATCGGTATAGGTGGATCTGGTATGCGCGCTATTGCGAATATTTTAATTCAAAAAGGATATGAAGTATCTGGTTCTGATGTTAAAGAATCTGATGTAATTGAACGTTTTAGAAAAATGGGGGCTACCGTTCATATCGGTCATAATGCTGATTATGTACAAGGTGTAGATGCTGTAGTTCGTTCCACAGCTATTCGTGAAGATAATCCGGAAATCGTAGCAGCAAAGGAACAAGGTATCACTATTTTACATCGCTCTGACATTGTAAAAGCCGTATTGGATGTTACAAATGGCATTGCCGTAGCCGGTGCTCATGGTAAAACATCTACTACATCAATGATTGGTCAAATTCTCGTAGAAGGACAAATGGAACCAACTGTTATTATCGGTGGCGAAGTTGATTACCTCAAGGGGAGTAGTTGTTTAGGTAAGGGTGAATACTCTGTTGTTGAAGCCGATGAAAGTGATGGTTCATTCTTAAAATTAAGACCTAAGACGATTGTTATTACGAACATCGAAGATGATCATATGGATCATTATAAGACGATGGAAAATCTATTGAATGCATTCTGTCAATTCGTTGAAACATTACCTGTTGATGGTAAAGCAGTTGTTTGCGGCGACAATGATAACATTCGTTATGTTATGAGTAAAGTGGAACGTCAATTTATCACATATGGTTTAGAAGAGTCTAATGATTATGTAGCAAAAAATATCCACTATGAAGATAGTTCTTTAGTTTACGATGTAGTTCGTAAAGGTGAAACATTGAGCAGAGTGTCCTTACGTGTGCCAGGTAATCATAATGTGCTAAATTCTTTAGCATCTTTTATTGTGGCCCACGAATGTTGTCACGTTCCGGTTCCATCCATTGTGAAAGCATTAGGTAAATTTATCGGCGCTAAACGTCGTTTTGAAACAAAGGGCCACGTAGCTGGTGTATGGGTAGTCGATGATTATGCTCATCATCCAACAGAAATCAAAGCAACTTTAAAAGCCGCTAAGGAATTAGAAAAACACCGTGTTATCTGTGTGTTCCAACCTCATCGCTATTCTCGTACATCCTTATTGAAAGACGAGTTTGCTACGGCTTTCACCAGTGCAGACGAAATTTATATGACAGATATATACAGCTCTGGAGAAGATCCAATTAGCGGCATTGATGGTCATACAATTCCGAATATTATTAGTGAAGTAACGCATCAACATGTAAATTATGTGGAAAATGTAAATGATTTGCCAGCAGTCCTTGCGAAGGTGGTACGACCAAATGATTTGGTTATTACTATGGGGGCAGGTTCGATTAATCAATATGGTCCAAAGTTATTAGCGTTATTGGAAGAAGGTTTACAATGAAAGATAAACATATCATCGTATTAATGGGTGGTCCATCTGCTGAGGCTGAAGTATCTCGTAGAACTGGCGCAGCCATCGCAGAGGCTTTGATTAGCAAGGGGTATCACGTTTCCACATTAGAACTAAATCCTCGTACTGTATTACAAGACATTGAAAACCTTAAGGGCGATGTTGTATTTAATGCGATTCACGGACGTTATGGTGAAGATGGTGCCTTGCAAGGTGCATTAGAAATGGCTGAAATTCCATATACTGGATCCGGTATCATGGCACATTCTGTAGGAATGAATAAAAAAGTAAGTAAAGATGTATTTAAAGGTGCTCACATTCCTACGGCTGAATCTATTTCTTACAATGGTAATTTACAGTCTAAAGAAGATATCATTAAAGATATTGAATCTAAATTCTCCTTGCCGGTTGTATTGAAACCAGCAACACAAGGTTCAAGTATTGGCGTTACCATTGTAAAAGAAGAAGATCAATTGGCTAAGGCTGTTACAGAGGCGCTTACCTATGACCCAATTCTTGTGGTGGAACAATATTTAAATGGTCGTGAATTTACCGTTTCTGTATTGGATGGTAAGGCATTGGCTATCATTGAAATTAGACCACATTCTGGTGAATATGATTACGCTAGTAAATATACAGCAGGTGCTACTGATTATTTAGTACCGGCTCCAATCAGTGCAGATATGACAAAAGAGATGCAAGCTATTGGTGAACTTGTATATCGTGAAGTACAAGCGAGTGGGGCAATTCGTGTTGATGTCATGACTGATGATAAAGATAATATGTATGTATTGGAATACAATACTATTCCAGGTATGACGGCTACTTCTTTGGTGCCAAAGGCTGCTAAAGAGGTGGGCATAGATTTTCCTGAATTATGTGAAAAAATCTTATTAACAGCAGGTTATGGGAAGTTTTAAATGCTGTAGTATGTAAGGAGAGTAGTTATGGATGATTTTAAGCAACATCCACCCAACTCAAATCAGATAGATACGGAGCATCATAGACCCGACTTTCTTCATCCTGAGACTGAGCCAATCCACAAGGATGATGGAGATTCAATACATAACAGTGAGCGTGAATTAGCTCGTAAACGTAAACAAGAGAAAGCGGAGGTTAGAAAGAAATTTCTAAAAATAGGTGGTGTTGTAGCCATAGTGTTGTTAGGCTTATTTAATCTACCTATTCCGCTTGGTTCTATTAAAGTTATTGGATCTGATAAGGTTACTGTACAGGATGTAGAGGTTGCTGGTGATATTGGGGAACCAGTCAATGTACTTCGTATCAATAGAGAAAACTTGCGACATCGATTATCAAAGGATCTTCGTATTGAAGACGCTCAAATTGGTTACGAATTGCCGTTAACAATGGTGGTTCGTGTAGTCGAGCGTAAGGCTATTGCTGTGATACCAGCTCAATTTGGGTATTTAACCTTGGATAAGAATGGGCAAGTGATTGCATCTGATAGTGTCATTGAAGACACGACGGTGCCTATGATTTCTGGTGTTAAGGGTGGTAATATACTGCTAGGTGATATGGTTACCGATAAGCCGATTGTACAGGCTCTTGATTATCTGCGTGCTTTAGATGATGATACATTTAAGCAAATTGCAGAAATTAATATTGGTGATCCTAATAATATGATGGCGTATACCGTATCAGGTATACAGATTCGACTAGGCGATGGCGAAGATTTGAAAAGCAAAGCTGATTTAACAGCGTCTATGCTAAAAGATTTACCTAAGAGTCAAGGTAATGTTCAATATATAGATGTTAATCCGTCATCTCCTTTCATTAAAACTGATAAGGTAACGGTGCAACCAAAATCTAATAAATCTAAGTCAGACACTAGCCAATCTGAGAAAAAAGATACATCAAAACAAAGTGCTAATGTATCAAAATCAAAACAAGATTAATTATAAGCACAAAAAGGGTGGATGATGTTGTGAAACACGAACGATGGGCTATTGGTCTTGTCAGCTTTGTATTGGGATTCATGGTCATTACTCAGTACAAGATGACACAAGATAATATTCAAGAGAATATACGGCTACAACGAACTGGTGATTTGGTGGCTCAGTTAAAAGATGCAGAACATGAAAAGGATGCTTTACTAAAGCAAATTGAGCAATTAAAAGCCAGTGGTTCTGGTTCTAGTGCAGATGAAACATTACTTCGCAAAGCCGCATTGACTAATGTCAAAGGACCTGGGGTGACCGTTCTAATAGAGGATAGTACTAAACCAATTCAAGGGGGCGAAAATCCTAACCTATATGTAATTCATGATGAAGATATTTTACGTATCGTCAATGAATTACGAGCTGGTGGTGCTGAAGCATTGGCAATCAATGATCAACGTTTGATTGGTACATCTGAAATCCGTTGTTCAGGTCCTACGATTACCGTGAATGGTAAGGTGTATGGCGCTCCATTTACAGTTAAGGCCATAGGGGATCCTAAAACATTGAATTCAGCCCTCACTATGCGTGGAGGTATTGTAGACTCTTTAAAACATTGGGGCATTAAGGTGACCATAAAAGAGGAGCCATCCATTGCCATTCCGGCATTTACCGGTTCTTATAGAGAAGAGCATTTACAATCAAATGAGTTAGGAGGTAAAGAATGAATATTTATATCTTTGCTATCATTGGACTCATAGTAGGTGTTGTGGTAGGATGGTTTACACCATTACATATTCCAGCAAGCTATGCTAATTATACTTCTGTAGCTGTGCTAGCTGCATTAGATGCGGTATTTGGTGGCAGTCGTGCCGCATTAGAGAGACTATTTGATTTAAGTAATTTTATCAGTGGATTCTTCTCAAATGTAATACTTGCTGTTGTATTAGTATATATTGGCGATTTAATTGGGATTAATTTATACTACGTTGCCTTGATTGGTTTTGGGTTACGAGTTTTTATTAATTTAGCTGCTATTCGAAAGAACATTATGACTAAACGTTTCTAATTATCAAGATTCGATTATAGTTGTAGTGGAAAGTTTTTAAATTTTAGTGTAAAATAAATGTAATTGTTATAATTAACTCAGTATATAAATAGATGTATTCGTATTTATATTGACAGAAATAGATAACGATAAGAGGAGGAAGTTCGATGTCTGATTTTGCAAATATTAAAGTTATCGGTGTCGGTGGTGGCGGTAATAACGCTGTTAACCGCATGGTTGAAAGTGAACTAAATGGGGTTCAATTCTTATCCGTTAACACTGAAAGCCAAGTACTTGAATTGTCCAAGGCTGATGTAACTATTCAAATCGGTGAAAAAGTTACTAAAGGTCTTGGTGCTGGTGCTAATCCACAAATCGGTGAAGCAGCTGCTCAAGAAAGTCGCGAAGATATCATTAAAGCTCTTGAAGGTGCTGATATGGTATTCGTAACTGCTGGTATGGGTGGTGGTACAGGTACTGGTGCTGCTCCTGTAGTTGCTGAATGCGCTAAAGAAGTAGGCGCATTGACTGTAGGCGTTGTAACAAAACCTTTTGCATTTGAAGGTAAACGTCGTCGTGCTGCAGCAGAAAAAGGCATTGAATTCTTGACTCAAAAAGTTGATACAATTATCGTTATTCCTAATGACAAATTGTTACAAGTTGTAGATAAAAAATGCTCCTTGTCTGATGCATTTGGTAAAGCTGATGATGTTCTTCGCCAAGGTATCAAAGGCATTTCCGATTTGATCCAAATTCCTGGTTTAATCAACCTTGACTTTGCAGACGTTAAGACTATCATGACTGAACAAGGCGAAGCTTTGATGGGTATTGGTTTAGCTACTGGTGAAAACCGCGCTGCAGACGCTGCTAAGATGGCTATCAACAGCCCATTGTTGGAAACTTCCATCGATGGTGCTAAAGGCATCTTGCTTAATATTTCCGGTAGTGCAAACTTGAGCTTGTTCGAAATTAACGAAGCAGCTGAAATTATTTCTGATGCAGCAGATCCTGATGCAAATATCATCTTCGGTTCTGTTATTGATGAAAGCTTAGGCGATAGCGTTCAAGTTACAGTTGTTGCAACTGGTTTTAACTCCAGTACTAAGAATGTTCCAGAATTCGGTAAAACAACAACTGCTGCACGTCCAGCAACAAACACATCTGCTCCTACAAGCAGCATCCCTGATATCCCTGTATTCATGAAACGCTAATATTTAATATATATACTTATACAATATTAGAATAAAAGTAACTTATTAAGACACATATCTATGTGTGTATAGGAGGTACAAATGAAAAAATTAGTATTATTATCTTTAGCTGCAACAGTGATTACTGGCAGTGCATTCGCTGCATCCGTGCCTGTAACTAAAATCAGTGATAATTCCACAAAAATTCAAGCTGATTATGCGTTCAATCAACGCGTATCTAATAGCGGTGGCACTAACAATGATGGCTTTGGTGTATCTTTAGAACATGATTTAAGCAATAAATCTGCTCTTCAATACTCTTATAACAAAGTAAATGCTAAAAATGGCGATATTAAAGATCACCAATTGGCTTATGTTTACAAAGTACATCCTAATGTAAATATTTACGGTGCTGGTACAGCTATCCGTACACATGACACTGAGTTAGGTGTTCAAGCTGGTGTAATTGGTCACGTGCCTTTGACTGACAAAGTGAATGGCTTTGCTAAAGCTGGTTGGGGCAACGATATTAAACAATCCTATCAAGTAGGTGCTCAATATGAAGTTAAACCTAACATTGATTTGAATGTTTATTATGGTTATGACAAATATAGCGTAAACGATAATGACAAGACTTCCAAAGGCTTACATGCTGGTGTAGGTTATACATTCTAATCGTCATATATGCAATTGAAACCACTCATCTTTGATGGGTGGTTTTTTGTATTCACTCATGTATACAATATTTTTCATGAATACTCATTGTATAAATGCTTAACTTTAGGTATGATATTGTTGTAATAGTTCTTTTTAGTTAGGATGGTGTATGCGATGACAAGTGTAGCAGCGAAACACGCAAGAGGAAAAAAATTAAAAGATGTAATCTTTGTAACTGCAGGACAGGCGGCAGAAGATACAAAATTAAATGGTCGTGAAAATGTAGTAAATGGTACTTTGGGTGCTATTTATGATGAAGAAGGTAATTTAGTATTCTTAAAAACTGTAAAAGAAGAATATTTAAATTTATCTGACACCGAACATATTGGATATGCCCCTATTGCAGGGATTCCACAATATTTGGAATGTGCTGAAAAAGAATGCTTTGGTGACTCTCGTCCTGATGGCTTTATTCGTAGCATCGCAACCACTGGTGGTACAGGTGGTATTCATCATTTGGTACATAACTATACTGAACCTGGAGATGAAGTATTAACTGCAGATTGGTACTGGGGTGCATATCGTATTATTTGTAGTGATAATGGACGTACACTTGTTACATACTCTTTATTTGATGAACATAATAACTTTAATCATGATGCATTCCAACATCGTGTTAAGGAATTAGCTGCTAAACAAACAAATGTTGTTATCTTATTTAATACACCAGGTAATAATCCTACAGGATATTCTGTAGAGGATAAGGACTGGGATTCTATTCTTAGTTTCTTGAAAGAATTAGTTGCTATTGGTCGCAATAACGTCATCATTGGTATCGATGTGGCTTATTTGGATTATTCTGGTGAAAAAGAAGAAGTCCGCGCATTCTTTAAAAAGATGGGGCACTTACCAAAGGAAATCCTAGTTTGTGTATGTTATAGCTTATCTAAGGGCTTTACAATGTATGGTCAACGTGTTGGCGCTATGATTGGTATTTCTTCTGATGAAGAAATCGCCGATGAATTCTTAGAAGTGAATAAATCGACTAGTCGTGCAACCTGGTCTAATATTTGTCGTCCAGCAATGCGCGCTATGGCGAATATCGTTTCTGACCCTGATAAATTTAAGGCTTATGAGGACGAACGTAATTGTTACTATCAATTGATTCGCGATCGTGCAGATATCTTTAAACAAGAGGCAGCACAAGTGGGCTTACCTATGTTGCCATATCGAGGTGGTTTCTTTATTACTATACCAACTGATTCTGGTACCGCTATTTGTGAAGAACTAAAAAAAGAACATATTTATTGCATTGCGTTAGGCAATGGTATTCGTATCGCTGCATGTGGTATTCCTAAATTCCAAATGAAGGGATTAGCTGGAAAAATCTATGATGCAATGAAACGATTAGGCAAATTATAAAGAAATGAATTTAAAAAGGCACTTCAAATTGAAGTGCCTTTTAGTGTTAGTGAATGTCCTTACGTTCTTTAATTTCTTTATCTGCCTCTAACGCTAAGTTTTCAAGCGCTTTTTTAGGTGCTGTTCGTTCACCTGTTTTAGGATCAACAAATTCAACGCGATCTAAGGTGTCTGTGATTTGTCCTTTAATAAAGCCTAAATAGATGTTATATAGTTCTTTCTTTTCGGCTAATTCTTCAGGTGTTAGTTCTTGACCTGATTTTTTCTTAGCTGCTAGTTCATTTATACGTTTTAATGTATCGTTAATATTGGTCATAATTGCCTCCTGTATTCTATATTAGAATAACATAATTTATTATAACATAGAACTTAATGAATACGTATGGTAAGATATAAATTGTACGAGTTCGTACTTTCACAGGTGAGAAAGGAGTTTATCGTGCGTGTTACGAAAGCAATTAAAGCAGAACAATTAGCATTATTAGAAGAGCATTATTTTGATGCTAAACCTGCTCTTGAATACACAAATGAATTTGAATTATTAGTCGCTGTTGTGTTATCTGCACAGTGCACAGATGAGAGGGTTAACATTGTTACAAAACGATTGTTCCCTGCATTAAATCATCCGGCTAAGATGCTAGAGGTTGGTGTTACAAAACTAGAAGCTCTTATCAAGGATTGTGGTTTGTATAAATCGAAGGCGAAGAATTTGATTGCCACTTGTCATATATTGGTAGAACAATATCATGGAGAAGTGCCACGTGAATTTGATCAGCTCGTTGAATTACCCGGTGTAGGTCGAAAAACGGCAAACGTTGTGGTATCCGTATTATTTGGAACACCAGCTATTGCGGTGGATACACATGTGTTCCGTGTAGCAAACCGATTGAAATTAGGTATTGCAAAGACGCCAGAAGAAATGGAACAAAAATTGCAAAAGGCTATACCAAAAGAGAAGTGGTCTGCAGCTCATCATTGGCTGATTTATCATGGACGACGTGTTTGTAAAGCTCGTAAGCCTCTATGTGAAACTTGTTTTTTACATCATCTTTGTCCGTCAGCAGGAAAGGTTTAATATGAAAAAGAATAATGAAGAACTAATTGCCCTTTGTGCTCAATATGGCATAGAAGGTATTGATATCGTCAACGAATTAATGCGTTTTAAAGTATTAGATCAATTGCTTTCTAGCAATGCGAATTCTCGTGAATGGGGTGTTACACCAGAGGACTTATATGGATTAGCTGAGAAATCTACGGTGGAATCCTTTGGACCTATTCCATATGATGTAAATACATTTCGTGCATTGTACGGCCCTTCATTTACGGTAGAACTCTTTGATTTTATTAGTGATACTGGAATTCTAGATGGTCTTGACGTAGGAACTATATGGGAAACGCCTGTTCGTGAAAGTATAGAAAGTCATAGTAAAACAGGAGAGCTCGTCTTATATGCGTATGTAGAAGAATACGCTGGCATGATAGATGAAATTTTACAATCTTATGAGGATAAAAAGGTTGTCCTCTATACAGCATCTCCTGTATGCTATAGCATTATCTCTCGATTGTATCCAATGGCTCAGATTATTAATCAATGGCCTCATCGTAGCTATTTTGACCATATCTTTACAGGTACGGTTGGTATGTTCCAATCCTCTGAAGATATTGTAGAAGAGGTAGCTAATGGTTTGCATAATTTGGTTCCAGAAGGGACTGCTCAATTGTTCTTACCAGCAACGATGGCACAAAATCAATTGGGATTGAATAATATGGCATTACAATTCTTTTTGAACCAAAAACGTGTTGAATCTATTCGTGAATGGACTCCCCTTGGGGCTTATGAAATCATTTATGGTAAATATGATGTTAAAAAGATGCGTGTAGGCCTTCGTGAACGAGTTGGTGATGACTGGAAAGCTATTAATTATATTCCATTGCCTCATGGCGTCTTTGCTCAATTACCGGTATTTACTGTATTAAACTACGGTTTGTCTTTACGCTCTATTTTATTGCCTGGCGGTCAAACTGATGTAGCTTTAGGTCAGGATGGCATTTATTGTATAGATAGTCGTGTTTCAGAACTAGGACGTGCGGCACTTCGTGAAAATGGAGCGTATTACTTAGCTTTTACCCGCTATAGTGACCATGTAGAGGTGTCTATGGGTACAGAAGCACCTAGTACGGGTGTATATTGGATGTTCCCTGATGTAGAATTGGCATATATGTGGTATACATATTTTTCTAGCACAATTGGGCAAACCTTAATGCAAGAGATTTCTATGCTCGTTCAAACAGAAGAATCCTTCGGCTATATGCTTAGCAGTGTACGTCGCCGTGTACTCGATGTAAATGATGAATCGCTACTAGTTAATGCGGCCAAAAATATTGATGAAGCGTATAAAGAGACTATCAAATCTGCACGAGCATCATGGCAAGAAAATATGAATTCTTTGGGTGCTGACGTAATGCCTCCGACGACATCCATCGATATTGAAGACTACAGTGACTATAAAAAATAATTGTCAATATAGGTAATTTGGTTTACAATATATCGTATCGATTTAGAACTACATAATTTGACACATAGTGTACACTGTAATTAGGTGAGGAGGGAGGTAACAATGGCTGTTATTAATTTCGAAATTTTCAAAGTTATCGGCACATTATCAGAAGATAAAGATGGCTGGAAAAAACAACTTACATGCACAAGCTGGGGGAAATATAATCCTAAATTTGATCTTCGTGCTTGGGATAGCGAATATACAAGTATGAAAAAAGGGATTACTCTTTCCTTGGAAGAATTGATTGCATTACGCGATCTTTTGAATGAAAGTGATTTAGAAACTATCTTAGCGGAAGCAATTGAAGAAAAACAGGCTTCTAAAGAGTAGTTTCTTGATTTGTACGCATTATCGTGCTATAATCTATAAGAATAATATTGATTGCTGGAAAGAGGTGTATAGAATGAAACAAGGTATTCATCCAGACTATAAAGAAGCTACAGTTACTTGCGGTTGTGGTAACACATTCAAAACTGGCTCTGTAAAAGAAGACCTTCGTGTAGACGTTTGCTCCAAATGCCATCCGTTCTTCACTGGTCAACAACGTGCGGCTCAAGCTCGTGGTCGTATCGAACAATTTAACAAACGTTACGGTAAATAATAGTTTATGTAGCGAAACAACTATTGGCAGGGCTTTGGGCTCTGCCTCTATTTGTTTATGAAAGGAAATCCTTTGGCAAAAGAACGTATTAAGAAGTTCGTTGGTGGACAAGCTGTCATTGAAGGCGTCATGATGCGTGGCCCAGGATATACGGCGACAGCTGTACGTGAGCCTTCCGGTTCTATCGTGGTGCAAAAGGAAGCCACCACGTCCATTCAAGAGCGATATCCTATATTAAAGAAACCTTTTTTACGAGGCTGTGTTGCCTTATATGAATCTCTTGTTATCGGTATGAAGGCCTTGTCCTTCTCTGCGAAAGCGGCTGGTGATGAAGAGGAAGAAATGTCGAATAGTGAAATTGCCATTACCATGGTATTTTCCACACTATTTGCAATCGCTTTATTTGTAGCCCTTCCTACATTTGTAGTTAAATTTATTCCTGGTATTCAAGATAATCACTTTATTTTGAACCTTGTTGAAGGTGCTATTCGATTGGCTTTGTTTTTGCTATATATATGGGGTATTGGTCAAACCAAGGATATACAACGTGTATTCCAATACCATGGAGCAGAGCATAAAACCATTCATGCTTATGAAAATGATCTACCTTTGACCGTAGAAAATGTGCGTGCTCAATCTCGTTTACATCCGAGATGCGGGACTAATTTTCTACTCATTGTAATGGTAGTTAGTATATTTGTATTTGCCTTTTTAGGTTGGCCTAACTTGCTAGAGCGCATTGTGTCACGTGTTTTACTGATGCCCGTCGTAGCAGGTATTGCCTATGAATTTATTCGTTTTGCAGGACGTAGTGAAAGCTCCTTTGTAAAATCTCTCGTTAAACCGGGCTTGGCGTTGCAATATATGACGACCCGTGAACCAGAAGCAGATCAAATCGAAGTGGCTATTCGTGCTCTAGAAGAGGTACGTCCTCCAGAAGAAGATGCTTATGAAGATGAAACATATTAAGATTGAGGTTATATATGTTAGTAGATAAATTACAAGTTATTGAAGATAAATTTATGGATCTAGAGCAACGCATCAGTGACCCTGAAGTCATTGCGCGTCAAGATGAATGGCGTAAACTAACACGTCAACATGCCCAATTATCTGAAACTGTAGAAGCTTTTAGAGAATATAAAAAGGTGTTAGCTGGTATTGATGAAGCCATGGAAGTCATTGAAGACAAATCGATGGATGAAGAATTCCGTGAAATGGCTCAAGAAGAATTGAAAGAATTAAAACCTCAAAAAGAGGAATTAGAAGAAAAATTACAAATTCTTTTATTACCAAAAGACCCTAACGATGATAAAAATATTATCATCGAAATTCGCGGTGGCGCTGGTGGTGATGAAGCGGCATTGTTCGCAGGCGACTTATTCCGTATGTATACAAAATATGCTGAAAGCCAAGGGTGGCGTTGTGAAATTATCGATGCTAATGAACCTGAACTAGGCGGTTTTAAAGAGGTTGTATTCTCTGTAGATGGTGAGAATGTATATTCCAAGATGAAATTTGAATCTGGTGTACATCGTGTACAACGGGTTCCAGCTACAGAAACACAAGGCCGTGTACATACATCTACGGTTACTGTGGCAGTACTTCCTGAAATGGAAGATGTTGATATTGAAATCAATGATAAGGATTTGAAAATCGATACATATCGCGCCAGTGGTGCCGGTGGTCAGCATATTAATAAAACGGAATCTGCTGTCCGTATTACCCACTTACCAACAGGTATTGTCGTAGCTTGTCAGGATCAACGTTCTCAGCTACAAAACAGAGAAAAAGCGATGCGCGTATTGCGTGCAAAATTGCAAGATAAAGCCGAACAAGAGGCTACAGCTAGCATGGCCGCAGACCGCAAGAGCCAAGTTGGTACCGGTGATCGTAGTGAACGTATTCGTACCTATAACTATCCACAAGGTCGTGTAACAGATCATCGTATCAATTTAACATTGTATAAATTGGATGCCATTTTAAATGGTGATCTCGATGAAATTATTCAAGCCTTAAATGCCGCTGATCAAGCAGCTAAAATGCAGGAGGCTAATACAAATGTATAAGGAGATTTGGACGATTGGTCGTATTCTCCAGTGGACAGAGCAGTACTTTCAAAGCAAGGGGATGGATACACCTCGTCTTGATGGGGAAGTACTGCTTTCTCACGTTTTAGGGAAGAATCGTATATATCTATATACGAATTATGATCAACCATTAGAGCAAGAAGAGCTGGATAGATTTAGACCGCTTGTCATTGAACGGGCTAAAGGACATTCTGTAGCATCTTTAACGGGAACAAAAGACTTTATGGGATTGACATTTGCTGTAAATGATAAGGTCCTCATTCCTCGTCCCGATACAGAAACATTAGTTGAATATGTGTTACATACGTATCATCAACAAGATTCTATTCGAATTCTTGATATGTGTACGGGCCCTGGTACTATTTTACTAAGCCTCTTGCATTATCTGCCTACAGCAACGGGGATGGGCCTTGATATTTCTCGTGATGCACTTGAAATAGCCACAAAGAATCAAGAAGCATTTAAGCTAGAGAATCGTAGCGAATTTCACGAATCGGATATGTTTTCTTATTTAGAAGATCATAATGAGTTGTTTGATGTGATTGTATCTAATCCGCCGTATATTCGATTAGAGGATAAGAAAATCCTGTCTCCTGATGTACTTAATGAGCCTCATATTGCATTATTTGGTGGTGAAGATGGCCTTGATTTTTATCGTCAGTTAGCTATGGAGTGCGTAAAATATCTTAAACCGTATGGACTTGTGGCCTTTGAGGTAGGATATGATCAGGCTGAAGATGTAAAATCTTTACTGGAGTCTGTTGGCTCCTATGTAGATATATCTTTTGCAGCAGATTTAGCGGGCATTAATCGAGTTGTGACGGCTCGCGTGAAGGGGTGAGAATGTGGAGACTAAAATCATTACCGAACTTACAAGAGATAATCTTCAATTAGTTGCACATGCGTTGCGTCATGGTGATGTTGTAGCAATTCCTACGGAAACCGTATATGGCCTTGGTGCTAATGGCCTCGATGCAGATGCAATGGATAAAATCTATGCTGCTAAAGGTCGTCCTTCAGATAATCCATTGATATTACATGTACCCAATGCGGAAAGCATTAAACCGCTTGTGAAAGAAATACCTGAAACAGCAAAGGCCTTGATTGAGGCTTTTTGGCCGGGTCCTTTAACAATTACATTGCCTAAATCCGATCTCGTGCCTGACCGTGCAACTGGTGGGTTAGCTCGCGTGGCATTACGATGTCCAGATCATGCTGTATGCCGTAACATATTAGAATTGGCCGGTGTGCCAATCGCAGCGCCTAGTGCTAATATTTCAGGCCGTCCAAGCCCGACTACGGCACAATCCGTTTATGATGATATGAATGGACGTATCCCATATATTGTGGATGCTGGAATCTGTACAATTGGTGTGGAATCAACGGTTGTAGAGGTGAGAGATGATGGAGTGACCATCTTACGGCCCGGTGGAATTACAAAAGAAATGTTAGAACAAGTTGTAGATAATGTGTCTTATGATCCGTTTTTGTCGTCTCAAAATGAAGCGCCAAAGGCTCCGGGTATGAAGTATAAGCATTATGCTCCCGATGCACCTATGCGTGCATTTATAGGTAATCCCAAGGATGTGGCAGAAGCTTTCAATAATGTAATTCATGAACAGGGCACTAATCGTGGTGCATTTTTGGTTAGTCAAGAAACATATGATTTGTTAAAAGATAGTGTACACGGTGAATTTCATGTATATGGACATAGTGGTGATGCGGTTGCCTTAGCTCACGATTTTTATAAGACATTACATCATTTTAATGAATGTGATGTAGACTATATTTTAGCAGAAGGTGTTGAGAATACAGGCCTCGGCGTAGCGGTTATGAATCGCATGGAAAAGGCGTGTGCTGGTCATATTATCTATTTATAAGCAATTAGGTAATATTTATTATGTCCATTCATAATAGAAAAATGTCTTTACATATTGGATGTATTTGCTATAATGTATAAATAGCCACAGAAATTGTGGCGGTAAGGATGTCATTATGAATATTTTGTATGTATGTACTGGTAATACCTGTCGTAGCCCAATGGCAGAAGGTATTACGCGAACCTTGGCAACAGAGCTTGGTCTAGATGTGAATGTAGTTTCTGCTGGATTATTTGCTGCTTATGGTGCCAAGCCTACAGAAGAAGCTGTGATTGCGATTCAATCTATTGCCGATATTTCTGGCCATGAATCAAGACCTCTTACAATGGAGCTTGTCAATTCAGCGGATTTGATTATTGGTATGACACAAGATCATAAATCTGTGTTACTTCGTCAATTTCCTTTTGAAGTAGCTAAAATTAAAACCCTTGCTGAATGGGGGCATGGTGCAGGAGATGTGGTAGATCCTTTCGGTTCAAATCAAGACGTGTATAATCAATGTGCTGAGCAAATTTATAATTTGGTGAAAGCTGGATTAGTAGCATCAAAAGAATAGGAGATAGAGCTATGAAAATTGCTATTGGTTGTGATCATGGTGGATTACATTTAAAACAAGAAATTAAGGAATTATTGTCTACATTAGGCCATGAAGTGGAAGATTTTGGTACACATAGTACAGAATCTTGTGATTATCCGGATATTGCTGAACCAGTGGCACATGCCGTTGTAGATGGTGCAGCAGATCGAGGCATCTTAATCTGTGGTACAGGCATTGGGATTGGTATTGCAGCCAACAAAATTGCAGGTGTACGTGCAGCGCTTTGTCATGATACATTTTCCGCACATGCAAGTCGCGAACATAATAACGCCAATATTCTTACGATGGGGGAACGCGTTATTGGACCGGGCCTTGCAAAGGATATTGTTACGATTTGGCTTAACACAGAATTTGAAGGCGGACGTCACGCGCGTCGTGTAGAAAAAATTTCTGCTCTTGAAAAATAATACATCTTTATTCAATTAGTTATCACATTATATTTACATATGTTTCAAGGAGGATTCCCATGAGTTTCTTAGCAAAACAAGACCCTAATGTTAAAGCAGTTATCGATCAAGAATTAATGCGTCAACGCGATAAATTAGAAATGATCGCTTCTGAAAATATCGTATCCCAAGCCGTTATGGAAGCTCAAGGTAGTGTATTGACTAACAAATACGCTGAAGGCTACCCTGGCAAACGTTATTATGGTGGTTGCGAACATGTGGACGTAGTAGAAACATTGGCTATTGAACGCGCTAAACGTTTATTTGGTGCAGAACATGCAAATGTACAACCACATTCTGGGTCTCAAGCTAACTTTGCTGTATATTTTGCTATGTTAAAACCTGGTGACACTATTGTTGGTATGAACTTGTCCCATGGTGGTCACTTAACACATGGTTCTCCTGTAAACGTATCTGGCACATATTTCAATGTTGTTCCTTACGGTGTTAATGCAGAAACTCAACAAATCGACTATGATGAATTCCGCAAAATCGTGTTAGAAGCAAAACCTAAATTGATTATTGCTGGGGGCAGTGCTTACAGCCGTCAAATCGACTTCAAGAAAATGGCTGATGTAGCTCATGAAGTAGGCGCGATTTTTATGGTAGATATGGCTCACTTTGCGGGCCTTGTAGCTGCTGGTTTACATCCAAATCCAGTAGAATATGCAGATATCGTTACAACTACAACACATAAAACATTGCGTGGCCCTCGTGGCGGTATGATTTTGTGCAAAGAAGAATATGCAAAAGCTATTGATAAAGCTGTATTCCCTGGTATCCAAGGTGGTCCTTTGATGCATGTTATTGCTGCAAAAGCTGTTGCATTAGGTGAAGCATTACAACCAGAATTTAAAGTATACGCTGAACAAGTTATTAAAAATGCAAAAGTATTGGCTGCTGAATTGATAGCTAAAGGTTTGACTATCGTTTCTGGTGGTACAGATACACATGTTATGCTTGTCGATGTGCGCAATACAGGTTTGACTGGTAAAGAAGCAGAACATCTTCTCGATGAAATCGGTATCACAGCTAATAAAAATACAATTCCATTCGATCCAGCTAGCCCATTTGTAACTAGTGGTGTTCGTTTAGGTACACCTGCATTGACTACACGTGGTCTTAAAGAAGACGATATGAAAGAAATTGCAGATATCATTGCTACAGTACTTCAAAACCCAGAAGATACAGCAAAACATCAAGATGCTGCAAAACGCGTAGCTGCATTATGTGAAAAATATCCTTTATATCCTAACTTATAATTTATAGGTATTGGTATAGTAAGAACCCAAAAGGGTGAGTAAGAGTTTTTTTGCTCACCCTTTTTATGTTGTAGTGGTCATATTTATATGGCAGGATTTGTAAATATGTGATAGAGTATGTATGAATAGTAAAAGGCCGAAATAATGATTTCGGATTCGGATTGTTTTTATAGGGGGCATAATCATGAACGTTAATGTTATGACACATCCATTGATTCATCATAAGGTTACATTGATGCGTGATGTACAAACAGGTTCAAAAGATTTCCGCGAATTATTAGATGAAATTACATTGTTGATGGGCTATGAAATTACACGTAATTTGCCATTAGAAGATGTAGAAGTGCAAACACCATTGACTAAGATGACAGGTAAACGCATTGCCGGCAAAAAATTAGGCATTATTCCGATTCTTCGTGCTGGTCTTGGCATGGTAAATGGCATGCTTAGCTTGATTCCAACAGCTAAGGTTGGTCATGTCGGTTTATATCGTGATCCAGAAACATTAAAACCAGTAGAATATTATTGCAAATTACCTAGTGATGTAGGCGAACGCGATTTCATCGTTACCGATCCAATGTTAGCTACTGGTGGTAGTGCATCTGCAGCGATTACGTTATTGAAAGAGAAAGGTGCAAAGAGTATTAAATTGATGTGCCTTGTAGCAGCACCTGAAGGTGTAGAAGTTGTTAATAAGGAACATCCTGATGTACCTATTTATGTAGCCGCTCTTGATGAAACATTGAATGAACATGGCTATATCTTGCCTGGTTTAGGTGATGCAGGGGACCGTATTTTCGGTACTAAATAGATAATTTTGGGGAGTTATGTAATTATGAAATATTTTTTTGGGTATATATTTTCGGTTTTTATTTCTATGGCTTATATCGTTTGTGTATTTCCACCAGGAGATAGACCTTTAGCTTTGTCTATCATATTGGGGATAATTGCTATGATTCCAGCTATTATTGCAAATAATAAAGGGCGTTCTTTTGGGGGATGGCTTATTTATGGTAATTTTTTATGGATTATAGCATTAATTCATTCAATTGCGCTTACTGATAATGATAATGCTATGAAGAAAAATAATGATTTAAAAAAATGCCCATTTTGTGGCGAGTTTATTCGGCAAGAAGCTATAAAGTGTAGATATTGTCAATCTGATATACCCGTGTGTGAGCCAATAAATAATAATGTAGCAACTGAAGGTACAAAAGTTTTGACTCCGATGGACTTGAAACCATTTGAAGAATATTCTAATAAGTAAAAAAATAGCCATTTGTAAAAAACGCCCAATTAGGGCGTTTTTTACTTGAATAAAATGCATATAGGGTATAAAATAAATATGAGGAAGTATTTTTTTATTTTAGGTGGGACGAATTTTGTTCACATGGGACGAAAAACGATTCATATAATCCCAACGGGTAAAGGAGGGACCCGATGAACGAGTTTCTAATGATATGTGAACGTATTGTTCCTGAAATAGTTAGCGTATTGAAGGAGCGATACAAAATATTAAACCACCTTGTTTATGAAGAGCCTATAGGCCGTAGAACATTGGCTACTGCGACGGAGCTTCCAGAGCGAACCGTACGAAGTCATATTGAGTTAATGCGTGCTAATGGTCTTGTAGACATTTATAAACCAGGGATTTTTCTCACTGACGAGGGACATACAATTGTTCCGAAGTTACGAAATTTTTTAAATGAACTAGATCGTATAAACGAACTAGAACATCGATTGACAGAAGCACTTCATATTGATAGGGTTATCATCACTCCTACAGAAGGTACATTGATGGTTAAAAAGCTTGGCTTTGCAGCGGCCAAATTGTTACAGGAATTATTAGAACCTAACTCAGTTGTCGCTATTAGCGGTGGCAGTACAATGGCTGCAGTAGCTGAGGAGATGCCTGCATTACCTTTTAATCCTATTGTTGTACCTGCTCGTGGTGGCGTGGGTGAGGTTGTAGAATATCAAGCTAATGTAATTGCTTCAGTCCTTGCTGAACGACTTAGTGGTTCCTATAAAATGCTTCATTTACCTGATGGACTTTCACAAGACTCATTGCATATGCTTATGACTTGTGAACCTCAAATAAAGGAGATTGGAGATCTTATTAGTAGGACTGACGTATTATTGTTTGGTATAGGTACAGCTATGAGAATGGCGGATCAACGTCATATATCTGATGATGTGCGTAAGCAGTTAGTAGATAATCATGCTGTTGGAGAAGCTCTTGGTCAATATTGCGATATAGACGGTAAGTTGATTTATTCCACTAATAATATTGGGTTATCACTTCCCGATGTTGCAAAAATTCCAAATGTAATTGCTGTGGCTGGCGGACAAGAAAAATCAAGTGCTATTATTGGTGTTATGAGAGCTTGTCACAAAGGAATATTAATCATTGATGAGCAAGCCGCAGAAGGTATGCGCCAATTACTAAATATTCCTGCGTTATAATTTAGTTTATTATTTTTAGTATTATATAGTTCTTTTGAGGAGGACAAAACAATGGCAGTTAAAGTTGGTATTAATGGTTTCGGTCGTATTGGTAAATGTGTAGTACGTGCGGCAATTAATAATCCAGATGTTGAAGTAGTAGCTATTAATGCGACTGGTGATAATGAGGGTACTGCATTATTGTTAAAATACGATTCCGTACATGGCACAATCCCTAATGAAGTAACATTTGACGATGAAAATATTTATGTAGATGGCAAAAAAATCCGCGTATTCCATGACCGTGATGCTTCTAAATTGCCTTGGTCTGAAGAAGGCGTAGAAATCGTTATGGAATGTACTGGTAAATACCGCGATGCAGAAGAAGCAAAGGTTCATTTGAATCAACCTACTGTTAAGAAAGTATTGATTTCTGCACCTGGTAAAAATGAAGACTTAACAATGGTTATGGGCGTTAACCAAGATATGTACGATCCTGCAAAACATCACATTATCTCTAATGCATCTTGTACAACTAACTGCTTGGCTCCATTTGCTAAAGTATTATGCGATGAATTTGGTATCAAACGTGGTATGATGACTACAATTCATTCTTATACAAATGACCAAAAAATTCTTGATGCACGTCATAAAGACCCACGCCGTGCTCGTGCAGCAGCTATGTCTATCATTCCTACAACAACTGGTGCAGCAAAGGCTGTTGCTAAAGTATTGCCTCAATTAAAAGGTAAATTAGATGGTTTTGCATTGCGCGTTCCTACACCAGATGTATCCGCTACAGATCTTGTTTGCGAACTTGAAAAACCTGCTACAAAAGAAGAAATCAACGAAGCATTCCGCAAAGCAGCAGCTGGTGAATTAAAAGGTATTCTTGGTGTATCCGATGTGCCATTGGTATCCTGTGACTTTAGTTCTGATCCTCGTAGTTCCATTGTTGATGCTGATTTGACAATGGTTATGGATGGTAACATGGTGAAAGTTGTTTCTTGGTACGATAATGAATGGGGCTATTCTGAACGCCTTATCGATATGGCAGCTTTCGTAGCTAGTAAAGGTCTATAATGGGAGGAAATTCTAGGATGAAATTAACCATTTTAGATATGAATGTAGATAATAAACGCGTTTTTGTACGCGTGGATTTCAATGTGCCTATGAAGGATGGTGTTATCACTGATGACACTCGTATTCGTGGTGCACTAGATACAATCAAATATTTAATCGACCACAATGCTAAGGTAATTCTTGCATCTCACTTTGGTCGTCCAAAGGGTGAACGTAAACCGGATATGACATTGGCTCCTTGTGCTAAACGTTTATCTGAGCTTATCAACAAACCAGTTGCGTTTGTCGATGATTGTGTTGGTCCTAAGGTTGAGGCAGCTGTTGAAGCATTACAACCTGGCGATGTGTTGATGCTTGAAAACTTGCGTTACCATAACGAAGAAACTAAAAACGATCCTGAGTTTGCTAAACAATTAGCCTCTCTTGCTGATGTAGCTATCAATGATGCATTTGGTGTATCTCATCGTAATGCAGCATCTGTGGTTGGCATTGCTGATTACATCCCTATGGGTGCAGGTTTCTTGCTAAAAAAAGAAATTGATGCACTAAGTGCAGCTGTAGTACATCCAAAAACACCTATGGCTGCCATTATCGGTGGTGCTAAGGTAACAGATAAGATTTCTGTTATTTCCAATCTATTACCTAAGGTAGATGTTATGATTATCGGCGGCGGTATGGCGAATGCTTTCATTAAGGCTCAAGGCTGTAACATCGGTAGTTCCTTATATGAAGATGGTCAAGATGCTATCGCTACAGATTTAGTTATGGAGGCACGCGTTGCAGGTGCTAGATTATTGACACCTATCGATGCTGTAGTAGCAGATGCTTTCAGCAATGATGCGAACACAAAAATCGTGGATGTCGATAACATCGAAGATGGTTGGATGATTTTGGATATCGGTCCTAAAACACGTGACCTATATACAGAAGCATTAGCTAATATGAAAACTATTATTTGGAATGGCCCAATGGGCGTATTTGAAATGGATAATTTTGCAGCTGGTACGAATGCAGTAGCTAAAGCCGTTGCAGAATCTGATGCTATGACTATCGTTGGTGGTGGTGATTCTGTAGCTGCTATTGAAAAAAGCGGCTTAGCAGATAAAATCAGCCATATTTCGACTGGTGGCGGTGCATCCCTTGAATTATTGGAAGGTAAGGTTTTGCCAGGTATTGCTGCTTTAACAGAGGCCTAATATGAGAAAACAAATTATTGCAGGAAACTGGAAGATGAACGGAACCATTGCATCTGGTTCTATCTTGATTGAAGCATTTACTAGTTTTCTAGGTGATAAAAACTTGGACTGTGAAGTAGTAGTTTGTCCGCCCTTTACTGCGCTTGAGAGAGCTGTGTCCTTAACACGAGATACACAGGTTGGCGTAGGGGCTCAAAATATGGATTATCATGATGCCGGTGCATTTACTGGCGAAGTTTCTCCGTTGATGTTAACGGAACTCGGTGTGTCCTATGTCATTATTGGCCATTCCGAACGCCGTGAGTACTATGGTGAAACAGATGCTATGGTTAATGAAAAGATTAAGAGTGCATTTCATCATAATTTGCAACCTATTGTCTGTGTTGGTGAAAGCCTTGCTCAGAGAGAGGCAAATGAAACGATTTCTTTCATTCACGGACAATTACAATGTGCATTACAAGATATTCCAGCGGATCAAGTGGAACAATTGATTATCGCTTATGAACCAATTTGGGCTATTGGTACGGGCAAGACTGCGACTGCTGATCAAGCAGAGGAAGTATGTAAATCCATACGTGATTATATAGCGGAACTATATACCTCTGCTGTAGCTGAATCAGTTCGAATTCAATATGGTGGTAGTGTAAAGGCTAATAATGCGCGTGAAATTTTAAGTGAGCCTAATATTGATGGAGCCCTCGTTGGAGGCGCTTCGTTAATCGTGGATGAATTTAATGAAATCATAATGGCGGCTCAAGACGTAAGTAAATAACATACTAGAGGTATAAATATGGCAAAATTACAGGCACCCGTAATGCTAGTCATCCTAGATGGCTTTGGTATGGGGGACCAAACAGATACGACGAATGCCGTAGTACAAGCAAAACCAAGTTATTTTAATTATTTGTGGGATACGTATCCTCATACAACATTACAAGCTTCAGGTCTTGCAGTCGGTTTGCCAGAAGGGCAAATGGGTAATTCAGAAGTTGGACATCTCAACCTTGGTTCCGGCCGTATTGTATATCAAGACTTAACGCGTATTACGAAGGATGTAGAGAGTGGCGAGTTTTTTCAAAAGCCTGTAATACAAGAGTTATACAAGCATGCTAAGCATGGTAAATTACAAATTATTGGCCTTGTATCTGATGGCAATGTACATTGTTCTTTAGAGCATATTAAGGCCGTAATTGCTGGTGCTAAACATGAAGGCATTAAAGAGGTATATGTGCATGCGCTTCTCGATGGACGCGATGTGCCACCACAATCAGCATTAACCTATCTTAAGGATTTAGAATCCTTTATGTCCGATATAAACTGTGGGAAAATTGCTACTGTAAGTGGCCGTTACTATGGGATGGATCGCGATAACCGGTGGGACCGTGAGGAATTAGCCTATAATGCTATTGTCAATGGTGTTGGTAATAAGGCTAATTCTGCGTGTGACGCCGTTACACAATCCTATAATGATGGCGTTAATGATGAATTTGTAGTGCCTACAGTTATCGATCCAAACGGGATGATTTCTGATGGAGATGCCGTTATATTCTGTAACTTTAGGCCTGATAGAGCTCGTGAATTGACGAAGGCTTTAATATTGCCTGATTTTGAAGGTTTTAAACGAGAACCTATATCTATCTTTATGGCGACAATGACCAAATATGAAGATGGATTACCTGTTCATATCGTCTATGAAAAGGATACGTTACATCATACATTAGGTGAAGTCCTTGCTGATGGAGGCTATCGTCAATTACGTATTGCTGAAACCGAGAAATACGCACATGTAACATATTTCTTTAATGGCGGTAATGAGGTTCCCTTTGAAGGTGAAGACCGCATTCTTGTGCCTTCTCCAGCAGTGGCAACCTACGATTTGCAACCTGAAATGAGTGCTCCTGAGGTAACTGATAAGGTAGTTGACGCTATTCATAGTGGTCAATACGATATGATTATTTTAAATTATGCAAATCCAGATATGGTAGGTCATACAGGAGATTTTAAAGCTGCAGTGAAAGCAATTCAAACTGTGGATGCAGGATTAGAACGTATTGCAAAGGCTATATTAGAGGTTGGAGGACAGCTTTTAGTTACCGCCGATCATGGTAATGCAGAGCAAATGGTCAATCATGAGACTGGAAAACCTCATACAGCCCATACAACGAATGTTGTGCCATTGATTTTAGTGGGAGCTCAAGATATACATAAACAACTTAAATCAGGTAAATTATGTGATATTGCACCGACAATGTTAGCGTTGGCTCATATTGATAAGCCAAGTAATATGACCGGTGAAAGTTTGTTATTAGATTAATTTAGTATATAAATAAGAGGTAGTATTATGGCAGTAATTGAACAAGTCGTAGCTCGTGAAATTTTGGATTCTCGTGGTAATCCTACAGTAGAAGTAGAAGTATGTTTGGAAGATGGTACAATTGCAACAGCTGCAGTTCCTTCTGGTGCATCTACGGGGATGTTTGAAGCAGTAGAACTTCGCGATGGCGATAAAAAACGCTATGGTGGCAAAGGTGTTTTACAAGCTGTAGACAATGTAAATGCTAAAATTGGCCCAGCTATTATCGGCTATGATGCGACTGAACAAGTGGCGATTGATAATTTAATGCTTAAACTTGATGGCACAGATAACAAAGCTAACTTGGGTGCTAATGCAATTTTAGGTGTATCTATGGCTGTAGCACGTGCTGCTGCTGAATCTTTAGATTTGCCTTTGTTCTTATATCTAGGTGGTTTTAATGCTAAAGAACTTCCTGTTCCTATGATGAACATTCTAAATGGTGGTGCTCATGCTGATAATAACGTAGACCTTCAAGAGTTTATGATTATGCCAGTAGGGGCCAAAACATTTAGCGATGCATTGCGTAGCTGTGCAGAAGTATATCATACATTGAAATCCGTGCTTCACGATAAAGGTCTCAGCACTGCTGTAGGCGATGAAGGCGGTTTTGCACCAAACTTGGCATCTAATGAAGAAGCTTTGGAAGTAATCTGCGAAGCTATTAAACGTGCAGGTTATGAACTTGGTACAGATTTTAAATTAGCTCTTGATGTAGCTTCTAGTGAAATCTATAAAGATGGTAAATATCATCTAGAAGGCGAAGGCAAAGTATTGAGCGCTAGCGAAATGGTTGACTTCTATGAATACTTAGTCGATAAATATCCTATCGCATCTATCGAAGATGGCCTTGCAGAAGAAGATTGGGATGGATGGAAAGTATTAACCAAACGCCTTGGTAAGCGTGTTCAACTTGTAGGTGATGATTTATTCGTTACTAATACAAAACGCCTTGAAAAGGGTATCGACCTTGGCGTAGCTAATTCCATTCTTGTAAAAGTAAATCAAATTGGTACATTAACAGAAGCCTTTGACGCTATGGAAACAGCAAAACGCGCTGGCTATACATGCGTAGTATCTCATCGCTCCGGCGAAACAGAAGATACATTTATTGCAGATATTGCAGTAGCTGTTAATGCGGGCCAAATTAAAACAGGTGCTCCTGCTCGTTCTGAACGTGTTGCTAAATATAATCAATTGCTTCGCATTGAAGAAATGTTATATGAAACTGCACAATATAAAGGTGATGCAGTATTCTATAATTTGAAAAAATAGAACAATACATTCTGTTTTAGAATAACATACTAGATAAGAGACTCTTTTGAGTAGTGAAAACTCAAGAGAGTCTCTTTTTTTGTTGTTTTTTGCGTACCTGTACACGCATTGTGGATTTTTTAGAAATAAAGAGGAGTTTTTCTTATTATACAGAATTACATAGTGCAATGAGCAAAGGTGATGTATAAACACACCGCAAGGTATGAAGGAGGGGGTGGCATTGTATGTAGATGTTGCATTGGATTCAATCATCACGTATGCCATTACGATTAGTGCTAGTGATATACATTTTGATCCTATTCCGGATGGTGTACAAGTGCGATTGAGAATTGATGGATTATTAACGGATTATATGTTTATCGATGCTACTGATGCGGATATGATTGTGAACCGCATCAAGGTATTTAGTGGCATGGATATTAGCGAAAAGAGATTGCCTCAAGATGGGCGATGGGAATGGACAGCTAAATCGTATGCTGTCACCATGCGTGTATCTAGTTTGCCTAGTCTATATGGTGAGGCCATTGTGTGTCGTCTAATGGGAAATGAAGGGGTGCATAAAAATTTATTAGAACTGGGTATGTCAGTCGATTTACAGGAGAAGATTACCGCATTACTAAAACGACCCTATGGTCTCATTACCATTTGTGGACCTACGGGAAGTGGTAAAACGGCTACCTTATATGCCATGTTACGCATGTTGAATTTAAAAGAAACAAAACTTATATGTTTAGAGGATCCTGTAGAAGCGGCCATTGATGGAGCTATTCAAATAGGGATTAATGAAAAGATTGGATTTACCTTTTCGAAAGGGTTACGCACTGTATTACGGCAAGATCCTGACTCTATTATGATTGGTGAAATACGAGACCATGAGACGGCACAGCTAGCTGTAAAAGCCGCTTTAACCGGACATCGTGTAATTACCACGGTTCATACGAATACCGCACTAGGTGTTATTGGACGCCTTATTGATATGGGAGTTGAACCATATTTATTACATGCTACGTTAATTGGCTCACTATCGCAGCGTCTTGTAAGACGTATTAATAGCACTACAAATTCTTATCAAGGACGATTAGGTTTGTTTGAATATGTAGAGATACCATCTAGTGATATTGATTGGAATCATGTTGATACATATCTATATGTTTCATTGCAAGATTCGGCGCAGACTGCTATTAATTCGGGCATTACAACAGTAGAGGAGGTACATCGTGCAGGCATCTTATTGTGATTGTGTAGTGACAACCGACTCGATGATAACAATAGAAGATGTAATTTCCCTATCCTTAGAGCATAGTGCTACTGATATACATTTAGAGGTGGGAACACCGATTTATATTCGAGCTGCTAATGGGTTGGAATCTATTTCAAGTATTTGCAGTGTGGATATGATTAAAGATGTATTACAACGATGTGGCGTCACACATGATGAATGGCACTCTGTAGATAATGCTTTCACCAGCAATGGCATTCGAATTCGGGCTCATATTTATAGGGCTAATCATAGAATTTGTGGCACATTGAGACTACTCTGTCATGCTAATTTATCGCTTGATACATCTAAAGATAGTGATGTATTAAAACAAATTTGTGAATATCATGATGGGTTAGTCCTTGTTACAGGCCCTACAGGTAGTGGCAAATCATATACCTTAGCTTGTTGCATAGAATATATAAATAAAACTATGAATAAACACATAATAACGCTAGAAGATCCTGTGGAATATGAGTTCATACCATTGCAGTCAATTATTCATCAGCGCCAACTCGGAATTGATGTGGATTCGATGGCGCATGGGATACGTGATGCCTTACGAGAGGATCCAGATGTCATTATGGTAGGAGAATTGAGAGACCGAGATACGTTAGAGGCCGCATTACATGCTGCGGAAACAGGTCATCTTGTGCTTGCAACCATGCATACACAACGAGCAGTTATGGCCGTGCAACGCATGATATCTTTATTTCCTGGTGAACAACAAGATGAAGTGCGCAGTCAAGTATCACAAGTATTGCGTGCGGTCATATGTCAACGTTTGTTACGATGGGAAACCTCATTTATAACAATACGGGATATTCTGTTAAATACGAATGCAGTGGCAAATCTAATTAGAAATCGAAAGGAACCTCAAATTGTTTCAATCCAAGAAACGCAGGCCCCCATGAAGACATTAGAAATGGCAGTGCGTGATGTAAAAACGCAATATGGATCAGTTCACCAATTACATGCTTTATTGGAACAACAATTATCATAGAGGAATTACATGAATGCTTATGAATATACAGCGATAACAACAGACAAGAAAAGAATACAAGGCTTATTATGGGCCGATTCTGAGGATGAGGTTAGCACTAAACTCAAGTTAGAAGGATATGTCATTTGTAGTATAGCTAGATCCTCTAGCAAATCGGTACGTTGGAATCATAAACAAGTGAGCACCACAGCATATCAACTGGGATTACTGCTACAATCAGGTATTTCCCTTAGGCGTTCGCTAGAACTTTTAATGGATGGCTCGAAAACGATGTTATATCGCTCTTTATACGAGGGTATACAACGAGGCCAACCTTTATCAGAGGCTCTTCGAGAAAAGGGCTTTCCTCCTATAGCCTTGGCATTGCTTGAAAGTGGTGAAATGTCAGGGAATGTTGGGGAAGCTTTGCAGTATATAGCTTCTTATTATGAACGAGAACGAAAATACCAACAAAAGATAGTAAGTGCTATTTCATATCCTCTATTCTTACTGGTGCTTATGAATGTATTTTTCTTGGTTACTATATTATTTATTATTCCATCGTTCACTCGCGTATTTGCTACTATGCATATAGAATTACCATGGATGACAAAAGGTTTATTTGTATTAGGAACTTCCCTTCGAGAACATCCATTACTGTATGTTAGTGGGCATGTGGTTTTTATTGGAATACTCATATATGCTTTTAAACAATCTGCAATTAGATATAGATTTGATAGATGGTTATGGCAGTTGGCTCAACATAATACATTTTTAACATCTCTATATTACACGAATATTTTACATATTTGGTCATTATTGCTAGATTCGGGAATTTCAATTATCAATACTATAGATATTACAAAGCATATATGGCGAAATTCGTATGGTGAATCCTGTAGTAATCAAGTTTATGACATGCTTTGTAAAGGCCATTCTTTTTGTGAAAGTTTAAAATCATCGTCTGTAGGGAACCCATTTATATGGCAAATGGTCGCTGTTGGAGAAGAAAGTGGTGAATTGGTAGCCATGTTGAATCATTGTAGTCACTATTATGAATCGTTGTTAACACAATATATAGCAAGAATGGAGCGCCTTATGGAACCTATACTCCTCACCATTATGGGCGTTGGCATTGCAATCCTCGTTATATCCGTCATGTATCCATTATTTACATCAATATCATCTCTAGGTGGTCAATGAAAGGAGACTTTTTAAAATGCTTATGTATTGTAGAGAACTACTAACTCAATTAGAACGATCGTTTTTTAGATATATTAGTTTGCGTCGCATGCAACGAACTAAACAAGGTGGATTCACATTGGTAGAACTTATGGTGGTGGTAGCGGTTATTGCTATTTTGGCAGCTATTGCAATGCCTCAATTTATGTCCGCTGCCGATAAGGCAAAGAATGCTAAACAAGTGGCAGATATGCAAATCATACGTAATGCGACACAACTCTACATGATTGATAAAAGTTTAGATACGCCACCAACAGTAGAAAAATTATATCAAGAAGGTTACTTAACGGAGCATGTTAAAACTACAAAAGGTAAGGAATATGTTATTACCTATGAACAAGTTGCTGGTAATGCCGGTAAGTCTGTAGTCGTTACGGCCCCTGAAACATAAAGGATTTTGCAATGAAAGGGAGAAAGGAATATATCTGTTTAGTTATATGGATATTGTCAATTGTAATTCCATTAATGTATAGGCATTACACACTATTTGAAATTATATGTTATAGCTTCTTTTCACTATTTCTCGTAATAGGTGCTACCATTGATAAGCTATATTTCATATTACCCGATGAGGGTGCTATCGCTCTTACGATTATAGGTATCCTTTATAGCATCGTTGAACAGCATGCAGTTTTCGACACCTGTGTACATGTTTTGATCATTGCTAGTATCAGTATTGCATTACGCATATTGAGTCGAGGTGGTCTTGGTTGGGGCGATATTAAATGGATGAGTGCTATATCCATATGGCTAACAAATATACAAATTATTGTTATGATTTACGTTTCTTGTTTTGCTAGTATCCTCTATCTCGCCAGCTTATATAGTATTCGTAATACAGGTAGACGGTATATTCCTTTTGGCCCTTTCTTATGCATTGGTGCATGGAGTGCTTTGCATTTTGCTAATGTATGGGAGGCGATATATTGGTCGGTGATAAAACACATTATTGTAATGGCTCTATATTAGTAGAGTGGCTTGTGGCGATTACCATTCTACTATCCTTGATTGGTATAGGCCTAAGTAGTATCGTTACCATACCATCACGTCATGAGTTGAATAGAAGTACTGAAGAAGTCGTATTAGCTATTAAGAAGGTTCAACTATGGGCTATGCTAGGACACCGGGATGATCGGATGGCACAGGGTGAGTTTATTTTAAAGAAACATTCTTATTCAATTCAAGAAGGGCTTATGCAGCATCATGTAGAGATAGAATTACCAGAACATATAGAAAGTGCTCATACTATGAAGCGCGTTTATTTTTCTGCTTATGGATTGCCTTATGATGGGACAGAATTTATTTTACAAGACTTACAAACCGGTGCGATAAATCGCATATGGATCTCTGTACAAACAGGGCGTATTCGGTGGGAATCATTGTGATTATGACATGTGTACAAATAAGAATGTATTCAAACTACAAACATAGATTACGAACAGAACAATCTGGATTTTTATATGGTGATGCACTTATGGCAGTAACTTTAGTATTACTCATATTGCCAATCATACTTTATGTCTTGAGTAGTACCTTATCAATAGTAAAGACTACATATACTCATGACTATATATTGCAGGATTCATTATCTTATATAGAAGCAGGGAAAGCGGTATATGATTCTGGTGGTATACCAACAACAGGTACTATCTCATCATCGAATGGACATAATTTATCCAATATAACATTTACACAAAGTGTTACAGAAGAAGTGGTAAATGGTGTATCTATACTACGATTTATCGTACAAGCTGTTGATAATGGAGTTACTGTTTATGAGATATCTACGTTTCTTGGCTCGAGTCATCATTGAAAATCATAGGATAAAATCATTCAATGGATTTATATTACCATCTCTACTTATTAGCGTTTTGATTAGTTCTTTCGTGATTCTCGTAATCATGACAATATGTATGACGTGTTATATATGGACCGAGCGAATTGATGATAGCCTGGCTATGTTAGAGGATGGCCGTTATACAAGACGGGCTATCGTATCTCATATTATTTGGAATCATTCTATGGTATCCATCAATGATCAGGGAGACCTGTTATCTATCAATGATACAAGCCGTACCGCGTTTACCGTTACTAGAAGGGCCTTATATAGAAAATTAAGTGATGGTAGCTTACAACCCTTGAGTGGAAGCCGCATCATAGGTACTGATGATAAGCGTAAACTAGATGCTACCAAACCATTTTCTATGAATCCTAATAGATTGGTTACTTTTAAATGGTCTATAAATAACCGGTTTAATAGTCAAACAGAGTATGCAAAAGGGTATGGAGGCATAGCAAATTATGAGGTGGCAACGGCGGTATCAACACATTCAGATTGGTTTAAAAAAACGAAGTATCTCTGACTATTCTTCTGGCATGGTTAGCTATGTAGCCATATATATTATGCTCATTTTATTAGTACTTATTTTAGGAATGAATAGGCTTGCGACCCTGTCACTAAGTAATACAACGGATGAAATGAGACTTATTGCATCTCATTATGCAGCAGAGCGTGGTGCACGATGGTTCGTTACGTATTGCAATAACGGTGGCCGTTGGGATTATAGCGAGGCTATTGATGTGGAAAAAAACGATACTATCTATATATATATTAAGGCAGATCCAAAGGTTACTAATCCAAAACATGTGATGAGTTGTGCTGTATTAGATGGTGTATCAAGTCGTGTTCACATATATGTAAAAGAAAAAGAAAATCATACATTAGAGGTTATTAGTGTAAAACCATATTAAGGAGGACATCACTATGAAAGAGAAAAAACAGATACATACAGGGCTTTGTATTACGGATGATAGAATTGTTGCCATTACAGCACATATTGAAAATAAAACAATGATTATTACTGATGCAATGGAGATGAAACGGTCTAGCACAATTGATGAAGATATAGCTGAATTTATTAATACATATGATCTAGAAGAGGGTGAATATAGTATTGTTGCTTGTATACCTACGGAAATGACGATGGCTAGTTTTGATCCTCATGATTTTGATGTAAAGGAGTTTATAAAGTGGAATATAGAAGACACATTTAATTTTGGAGAACATGAATTTGAACTTGATGCTTGTCGTAGAGAGTATCCACGACATAATTATTATTTGTTTTTAGCCGCCGTAGACCGGCATGAACTTGAATTACTACGCCAAGGTATACGTGATACATGTGCACCTGTCGATACTATTGATTGTTGGCCATTACCAGTTACGTATGGATTGATGCATAGAACAGGAACGGTTACGGGTATTGTAGAACCAGCCGGTATGCATTTATGGGCTTGGTGGAAGGATACTTGTGTGAAGGAATGTATTGTAAAGATAAATGGTGCAGATATTAGTTCCGCATTGATTGAAATGGAAGAAATGTTGCAGCGATTTGGCGTAGAAGAAATTCAAGGTATACATTTTTATAATATTGATGATTTAAATGAAGAGCAGCGTATCGATATAAGCGCATTACAAGAGGTATACGGAAATACCGAATATATACCTATGATGTTTCTTGGACGAGGTCGCACGCGTTGTACATTAGGTGAATTAGATTGGGATATGGCGATTGGAATGGCTACGCGGGGGTTACGGTGGATTGGACAAGGATGGTAATGAAAGATTAATAAATTTTATGCCCCGTTCATTACGATGGTATATTTGGCTATGTAAATATAAGTTGTATATATACGCTACTGCAGGAGTGATTATATTACTCAGTGCTTTTTGTCTTGGTATGGGGGTCTATTCTTATAAAACTTATACTGAACAGGTAGCGAAGTACGAACAAATACAGATGGATGAACAATCCAAGCAAATACGGGATCAATATCATGCTATGGAGGATACCATGTCGCGGTTATTACAACATGGCGCACAATTAGACAATCAATATTGTCTTGTTACATTATTGGATGGAGCTATGTCAACAAGAGGAACTATTACGTTACGACATATAGAATTTTCTGATGGAGGATTTACTGTTGATGGTGATGCAACAAATGATGAAGCGTATCATTCGTATGTTCAATATATTCAAGCTCATATGAAACAGGTGATTTGTGATGGGAAACAACAAGTGGAAAAAGCAGATGGACCTTGTTCATTCCATTTGGATGGACATACAAAACAGCATGACACCAAACCTAAGGAGGATATTCCTAGCGTGTAGTATAAGCATTATGATTGCTTTTTCTTCATTATGGATATATAGATACTATACAGAGCAATGCGAAGCAGTGGTAGAGAACATTGAATATTACCAATTGGAAACTACAGTAAAACAGCAGTTTTTATCTTCTCATACATATGAGTTGATTTCATCCTTATTGCTGCATGAATATTGGGTAGATGATATATATCAAAGTATAAATAGAGAACCTTTAATTATAACGCGTAGTTCTCATCATGATGATGTATTAGATCTTACTCTGGTTGGAACCAGTCAGTCCTTTTTATCTTGGTATAATATGGTGCAACAGAAGATAAAGTATTGTCATATACATATTATTTCTATTGATACAAAAGGAGATAGTATATTCTTTACATGCAAGGTTACACCATTAGTGATGTAAAGAAAATGAACATACAATAATGAGTAATAATTCTCATTATTGTATGTTCATTTTTGTTTTTATGCCAATTTTATAGTAAAATAAATTTTAACGTAAGAATAAGGGGCAATAGTAACATGATAGTAAAACGAAATATTATTCTCATTGGGTCCATGGGAAGTGGAAAAAGCCATTTTGGACGTAATCTAGCAGATTTAAAAGGATGGCAATTCGTGGATACCGATCGAGTATTGGAAGGTCGTTTTGGGTTGCCCATTGCAGAAATTTATAAAAAGATTGGCGAAAAAGCATTTCGTCGTGCTGAATTAGAGGTTCTAAAAAAAGTTTCCCTATATCACGAGGCGGTTATTAGTGTAGGTGGAAATTTTCCTATAGAGCATAGAACGCTTAGATCGCTTAAGAAATTTTCTTTTATTATAGGTATACGAGCGGCACAATACCGAATTGTAAGCCGCGTCAATCGTCGTGTGGGCAAACGGCCAACGATGGATTATACCAATGTTTCTGCCTTTGTTCATAATATGATTCAGGCATGGAAGCCAGTATATAAACAGTGTGATTATGTATTGGATACGACTAATGGACGTACCTATGATTTTATGAAAGCAATTGAGCGTCAATTGGATGCTATAGGTGTTCAATTTAAGGCGCGAAGACAACCCAAAACAACTGAAATTGTGTCTAAAGACATACAAGCTGAACCAAAGCAGCAGAAGGGAAATAGACATGAAAAAAATAGCATTACTAACAAGCGGCGGAGACGCACCAGGAATGAACGCAGCCATTCGCGCCATCACAAGAAAAGCAATCCATGAGGGCCTTAGCGTATATGGTATAGAACGAGGATTTGAGGGCATTATTAATAGTGAAATAAGGCCTTTACACGCTCGTGATGTGGGCGGTATTATTACCACTGGCGGTACAATTCTTAGAACGGCTCGCTATCCAGAGTTTAAAAATTTAGATGTGCAGCAACGAGCCTATCGAATATTACAAGATTTTGGTATCGATCATTTAATCGTTATTGGCGGTGATGGATCACAAGCTGGTGCAGAGGCTCTGATGCGGCTCGGTCAATCTACTATAACCATTCCTTGTACCATAGATAACGATATGAATGGCACTCAATATACGATTGGTTTTGACACCGCACTTAATACTGTAGTTGATGCGGTAGGACGTATTCGCGATACATCAAACTCTCATGAACGAGTGGCTATAATCGAAGTTATGGGGCGTCATGCGGGACACATTGCATTACAAGCTGGGTTGGCGAGTGGTGCAGAGCTTGTATTAGTACCTGAATACCCAATGCCATTAGATGAGGTATGTGAACATATTAATAAGACTCATCAGTTAGGTAAAGAATATAGTATTATACTCGTTGCTGAAGGGGCCTACTCTAGTGGTGAGGTTAAAGAGTATATTAAACAACATACATACTTTGATCCGAGTTTAACAGTTCTAGGCTATTTACAACGCGGCGGTGCACCATCCGCATTAGATGCCATTTTAGCTGCTCGTATGAGTGAATTGGCAGTGGATTGCTTAGTACGTGGAGAGCATAATTGTATTACTGGGTATGTTGATGGTCAGATTCGAGCTATACCCTATGAAAACGCTAAAACAATGAAGTTTGGCATTGATAAAAGTCAGTATGAATTAATCTCTATATTGAGTCATTAATGTAAAATTATATTGTATAAACGATAATTTTTTAGTACAATGTAATGCAAGAAAATGGAATGACTCATTTATTAAGGAGTATATATGAAAGAATTATTTCAGAAGCACCGTAAACGTATTATTGGTGGTGTTATTGCTATCTGTTTATTAGGTGGTGGTGGCTATTATTATGTTCATACAAATGATAGTGCACAGACCCAGCAGAAATATACCACAGGTAGGGTTGAAAAGGGCGATGTAAAGACTAGTATTAGTGCTACGGGTACCATTAATCCTGTTAATTATGTGGACGTATCTACTAATGTAGCGGGTAAACTTGAAAAGGTATTGGTCAAGGAAAATGATCATGTTACGCAAGGTCAAATTATCGCCTATATTGATACACGACAATTACAAGCTCAGGTCGATAATGCAAAGGCTGCTCTTGATAAAGCACGCTTAGATATGAATCGTTATAAAGCGCTAATCGATCAAAATGCCGTAGCAGCGCAAACTTATGATGATGCTGTGACCGCATATGAACAAGCTCAATCTACATATGATAGAGTATCTGCTGACTTAAGTGATGCTACTATTACTGCACCTATGTCGGGTACCGTAGTAGGGACACCTCTTAAGGCAGGCCAAACGATTAGTACCGGTATTTCGACACAGATGATCATTGCGACTATTGCAGATTTGTCTGATTTAGAAATTTATTTGACAGTTGATGAAACTGATATTGGCAATGTAAAAAATGGATCTAAGGTAGAGTTTACAGTTGATTCTAAACCAGGTCAAACTTTCACAGGCTATGTATCTGAAATTGCAAAGGGCACTAAAGGGAATATGGGTGTTACAAGTAATAGCGTAGTGTACTATACTGTGAAAGTATCGATTCCAGCCGATATTTCCTCGAATTTCTTGCCATCTATGACCGCACGTGCCACAATTTTTGGCGATGATATTAAGAATACCCTTGTTGTACCATTAACAGCGGTACGTACTGATAAACAAGGTGAATATGTATATGTCATCAAAGATGGTCAACCTGTTAGAACTGCTGTATCTACAGGTGTAACGGGTGATACAAACGTTCAAATCTTAAGTGGCGTTTCTGAAGGTGATGAAATTATTGTTAGTGGTGATGTAACGAGCCCTAAGAATAACTCTCATGGACCATTTTAAGCGTAGGTGAACTATGAATCAGTCAGTTATTGATATTCAAGGTATAACAAAGACCTATGTAAATGGTAAGTTAACGGTTCCCGTTCTACATGGTATAGATTTACAGGTGCAAAAAGGAGATTTCGTGTCTATCATGGGGCCTTCTGGTTCAGGTAAGTCTACCTTTATGAACATTTTAGGTTGCTTAGATAGACCTACATCGGGATCCTATCGCTTGAATGGTAATGAAGTAGCTAATCTCAGTGATGATGAGTTAGCGTACGTACGTAACAAAGAAATTGGCTTTGTATTTCAAAGCTTTAATCTATTAACGAAATTAACGGCTATTGAAAATGTGGCCTTGCCCATGGTGTATGCAGGCATCGATAAAAAAACACGTACTGCTCGTGCAGAGGCTTTGCTTACATCTGTAGGCTTGGGTGACCGTATGGATCACTTACCGGCAGAACTATCTGGTGGTCAACGTCAACGTGTGGCGATTGCTCGTGCATTGGCCAATGACCCTGCTATCATCATGGCCGATGAACCGACAGGGAATTTGGATTCGAAATCGACGATTGATGTTATGAACATCTTTAGAGGCCTTTATGATGAAGGTCGTACCATAATTCTTGTTACTCATGAACCTGAAATTGCAACCTATGCAAGTCGCAATGTAGTGTTACGGGATGGATTAATTGTAGAAGACAAGAAGAACTTAAATATGACTCCTGTTCAGGAGGTGACACATGTATAAAGAAAGTTTCTTAATGGCCTGGGCATCGTTGATTGCCAATAAAATGAGATCCATTTTAACGATGCTAGGTATTATTATTGGTGTAGCTGCTGTTATTGCCCTTGTGTCAATTGGGAATGGTGTAAAGCAGGATATTCAGAACTCCATTTCTAGTTTAGGTTCCAATCTATTGATGGTTATGCCTGGTGCTCCACGTACACCGGGTGTGCGTCCATCGCAAGGGTCAATGAAATCCTTGAAGGTTTCTGATTATCAAGCTATTAGCAAATTAGATGGCGTCAAGGCAGCAAGTCCATATACAGCTAATTCTTATGTAACTATATACCAAAGTAAGAACTGGACTACTACTGTTAGTGGTGTAAGTAGTAACTTTCAAGATGTAAATAATTGGACCATGGCTGAAGGTCGATTTATATCTAGCAAGAATGTAGAAAATCGTGAACGCGTAGCTGTTGTGGGACAAACCGTAGTTAAGAACTTATTTGCTGGTGAGGACCCAGTGGGTAAGGAAATTCGTGTTAAAAATATTCCGTTCCGAGTTATCGGTGTTCTTAACAGTAAAGGGAATGGTACTATGGGGAATGACCAAGATGATGTCATTTTTATTCCCTATACAACGGCTATGGAACGTGTAGAAGGTGTTGACTATCTTCGTATGGTCTACGTCGTTGCTAGTGACGATAATGGTATTGACCGTTTACAATCGGATATAGAAAATCTATTGCGCGTTCGTCATAGCATTAAGGATACAAACCTTGATGACTTCAACATTCAGAATATGAAATCGATTATGGAAACGATGGAGCAAACCACAGGAACCTTGACCTTGTTCTTAGGTGCTGTAGCTGCTATTTCTCTTGTTGTAGGCGGCATTGGGATTATGAATATCATGCTCGTTTCCGTTACCGAACGGACTCGTGAAATTGGTATTCGTAAGGCCTTAGGTGCTACATACTTTGTCATTGTTACACAATTCTTAATCGAAGCTGTTGTAATCAGTCTTATGGGCGGTCTCATAGGCATTGCCCTCGGTATAGGTGCGTCAAAACTGATAGGATTGGCATCTGGTATGAGTACAGTTATTTCGGTACCTACTATCGTGTTATCCTTTGCATTCTCCATGGCTATCGGTTTGGTTTTTGGCATTTATCCTGCGCGAAAAGCGGCTAAATTAAATCCAATTGATGCGTTACACTATGAATAGTATTGGTAGATGCGGATATTTGGGCAATCTCACATTTATATAATGTAATAGACATATTCGCATACAGTGCGTTGCATGATACAATTAAGTATGATGTAACGCACTATTTTTAATTTAGTGAGGAAATTATGGCAACAACATTATTGGAATATTTTAATGAATTACGTACACAGAATCCTTTTTCTTGGGTGAAAGATTCAGAGGTTACCGTAGTAGAACCTGGTCATGCAGAAATGACCTTGCAAACCAATGAAACAGAATATTGTAATTTTAGAGGTAATTTACATGGTGCCGTTTGTATCGGCTTTGCTGATAGTGTGATGGGTTCTGCATGCTTTACCTTAGGAAAATCGGTAAATACCATCGATATTAGTGGTAATTATGTGAAAGCTGTTAAAGGTGGAACTATGTTGCGTGGTGTAGCAAATGTAGAACATAATGGGCGAACTACTATGGTGGCTACGGCACGTATTTACAATGAACTAGGTGAACTTGTTCATCTTGCAAGAGGAACCTTTTTTGTATTAGAAGAGCGTCCTTTGCCTGATTTACCTTGGCGATTCATTGAAGAAGATGACCCAAATTTGATATAATGAGGGATGAACTTTGAAATTTAGGAGGACTGTTGTATGGAACAAGAATTACAACGCATAAAAGAGGTAGCGTTAACAGCTATCAAAGCTGCCACTGATCAACAAGCGTTGCAAGACGTACGCGTAAAATTTTTAGGCAAAAAAGGTGAAGTAACAGCTTTATTAAAAGGCTTGGGTAAACTATCCCCAGAGGAACGCCCTAAGATGGGTGCTCTTGTGAATGCTGTACGAGAAGCATTAGAAGCAGAACTCGATAAAATCAAGTCCTCTATGGAAACAGCAGCTATGAACGCTCGCTTGGAAGAGGAAAAAATCGATATCACTCTACCTGGTAGAGCTCCAAAAACAGGTCATATTCATCCTTTGACTACTGTTAATGAAATGATTGAAGATTTCTTTATGAAAATGGGCTACACCGTAGAAGAAGGTCCTGAAGTGGAACAAGACTATTACAATTTCGAATGTCTTAATCTACCAAAAGATCATCCTGCACGCGATATGCAAGACTCTTTCTATATTACAGAAAATTTCTTGCTTAGAACTCATACATCTCCTGTACAAGCACGTACCATGCAGCGTCATGAACCTAATAGTCCAATTCGCATGATTGCGCCTGGTAAGGTATATCGTTGGGACTATGATGCTACGCATTCACCTGTGTTCCATCAAGTAGAAGGCTTGATTATTGATGAACACATCACTTTTGCCGATTTGAAAGGTACCATTGAAACATTCTTACGTCATATGTTTGGCGATGAAACTAAGGTACGTTTCCGTACAAGCTTTTTCCCATTCACAGAACCTTCTGCAGAGGTAGATATCTCCTGTGTAATGTGTGGTGGCGAAGGCTGCCGCGTATGCTCTCATACAGGTTGGTTAGAAATTCTTGGTTGTGGTATGGTACATCCTCGTGTGCTTGAGCTCAATGGCTATGATCCTAATAAGGTGAAAGGCTTTGCCTTTGGTATGGGCGTAGAACGTATTGCTATGTTGTTATACGGTATTGGCGATTTACGTCTATTCTTTGAAGATGATATCCGTTTCTTGGAACAGTTTTAGGAGGTAGAAATGAAAGCAAGCTTACAATGGATGAATGAATACGTACCTCTTGATCTAAATCGTCCTGCCCAAGAATTAGCGGATGAATTGACACAAGCAGGTATTCCTGTAGAAGAAGTACTTTCTATGGATCCAGGTTTGAAAAAAATCTATACTGGTAAAATCGTAGAAATTACAAAACACCCAGATGCAGATAAATTACAAGTATGCCAAGTACAATGCTTATCTGAAGATGGGGAAGAAGTTACTAAGCAAATCGTTACCGCTGCTACGAATGTGGCTGTTGGTCAAATCGTACCAGTTGCGTATCATAAATCTCGTTTGGCAGATGGTACAGAAATCAAAAAAGGTAAATTACGTGGTGTTGTATCAGAAGGCATGTTCTGCTCCGTTGCTGAATTCGGTATTTCCTCTGATTTGGTAAGACCAGAAGAATCACAAGGCATCTATATTTTCCCTGAAGGTACACCGATTGGTTTAGATATTAAAGAAGCACTTATGCTTGATGATACTGTATATGAATTTGAATTAACAGCTAATCGTGCAGACTGCTTCTCTATGGTAGGTTTGTCCCGTGAATTCGGTATCATGACAAATCAAAAAGCTTTATTCCCAGTTATTATGGTGAATGAAAATGGTGAGTCTATCGAAGGTAAAGCATCTGTAGCTATCGAAGCACATGATCTTTGCACGCGATTTACATCCCGTCTTGTTACGAATGTTACCATCGAACCATCTCCATTGTGGATGCAAAATCGTTTGCGTAACAGCGGTATTCGCCCTATTAACAATGTAGTGGACGTAACAAACTACGTTATGCTTGAATTAGGTCAACCAATGCATGCTTATGATTATGATTGTGTAGCGGACCATACCCTTATTGCACGTCGTGCAAAAGCCGGTGAAACACTTACTACCCTAGACGGTAATGAACGTGAACTCAATGAGTCCATGCTTATCATTGCAGATACAAAGGGCCCAATCGGCGTAGCAGGCGTTATGGGTGGTCTTACTAGTGAAGTAACAGATAAAACTACAAACGTCTTGTTCGAAGCTGCTGTATTTAATGGACCATCTATTCGTCGTACATCCAAAGCATTAGGTATGCGTTCCGAAGCATCTGGTCGTTTTGAACGCGGTGTAAACCATAAATATACAGCATATGCTATCGACCGTGCTGCACAATTGTTACAACAAATCTGTCCTTCTTGTAAGGTGAGTGTTGGCGTTATTGATGTATATCCAGAACCAGTAGAACAACGTACTGTAACTTTCACTGCAGAACAAATCAATGACTATCTTGGCACATCTATTGAAAAAGATAGAATGGTAGATATTTTAACGAAGCTCGAATTCGGCATTACAGAATCTGGCGATACCATTGAAGCACTCGTTCCGACATGGCGTGATGATGTAACTGGTATGCCTGATATTGCGGAAGAAATTGCGCGTATCGTAAGCTATGATAATATTGCGCCTACAATCCCTGTAGCGATACTATCCTCCGGCGGTATGACACCTAAGAAATCGTTAACAAAAGACGTAACACATTACTTAGCACATGCAGGTCTTAGCCAAATCATTACATTTAGTTTCATGCACAAAGATGGCCTTACGAATATGATGTTACCAGAAGGTGATAATCGTTATACGGCAATTCCAATCTTAAATCCTATTTCTGAAGAGTTCCCATATATGAGAACTACGTTGGTGCCAGCTGTTATTGAAGCTGCTAAACGCAATATTGCTCAACAAAATAAGGATTTGTGGTTATTTGAAACCGCTAATGTGTATGAACCAAAGGCATTGCCATTAACAGAAGTACCGCATGAACGCCCTATGGCCTGTGGTATTATGATGGGTAAGGTTACAGAGGCCGCATGGAACCAAGCGCAACGCGACACTGATTTCTATGATGTAAAAGGTGTAGTTGACGGTTTACTAGCTAAATTAGGATTGACTCAATATGATATTCAACCATCTAGAAATATTATTGATCAGTATAACATTCGCAAAAATCAATATGAAGAAGTATTAAATCGGAAATGTAGTTTCAAACCAATTTTAGAAGCATATTATCATCCAGGAGTGAGTGCATATTATTTGGTTAATGGTGTGAAAATTGCTCAATTTGGTGAATTACATCCACAAGTGGTTAAAAACTTCGATTTGTCTGGTAAAGTGTATATGTTTGAAATCGACTTGGAAGCTGTATTATCCATTACAGTACCACCATTTAGATATCAATCATTCAGTAAATTCCCAGGTACAAGTCGTGACTTGGCTATTGTAGCACCAGTATCCGTTACAAGTGGTGACATTGTAGCGCTTATTAAGGAACATGGCGGAGAATACTTAGAATCCGTATCTATCTTCGACGTTTACGAAGGGGAACATATTGAAGCAGGCTATCGTAGCTTAGCTTATAACTTACAATTTAGATCGATGGAAGGCACATTAAATGATGAAGACATTGATGGTGCAATTCAAGCGATTATTGATGCATTAGCAACTAAAAATTGTAAATTACGATAAATCATCGTGAAAGGGTTTACCTTATGGTAAACCCTTTTATGTCTATCTATCCCCTGTTGTATAATAGAAGGTATAGGTAATGAGTCAGAAAGGATTTATTATGGAATTATTAGCACCAGCGGGTACGATGGAAAATTTTATGGCCGCCTTAGAATCGGGGGCAGATGCTATATATTTAGGGGGCAAGGTCTTTAACGCACGGGCTCATGCAGCCAATTTTGGTATTGATGAATTGCGTGAGGCTGTACGGTTAGCACATATTTTAGATGTGTCTGTGTATGTAACCGTTAATATTTTGATTGGCGATACGGAACTAAAGGACCTTGAACAGTATATTAAGGATTTAGATTCCATTGGTGTAGATGCCATCATCGTGCAGGACTTAGCTGTTGCAGAAATTGCAAAACGTGTTGCACCAAACATCCATCTTCATGGGAGTACACAAATGACGGCTGCTACACTTGATGCGGTTCGTTTTTATGAAAGCCTAGGCTTTACACGTGTTGTTTTGGCTCGTGAATTAAGTCTTAAGGAAATTCAACATATATGCAAACATTGTAAAGCAGAAATTGAAGTATTTGTACATGGTGCATTATGTGTGTGCTACTCAGGTCAATGTTTGATGAGTTCTTTCATCGGTGGACGCAGTGGTAACCGAGGTGCTTGTGCACAACCTTGTCGCTTACCTTATGAATTATTGGATTCTAAGGGTGAAAGTGTGTTACCTAAACATGAAGCTTATTTGCTAAGTCCAAAGGACCTCAATTATAGTGAGCATATGAACGAACTCGTAGCGGCTGGTGTTACATCCTTTAAGGTAGAAGGTCGTATGAAAAAGGTATCCTATGTTCGTCAAGTGATAGGTACTTATAGAGAGATATTGGATGAGGCATCAATTCACGAAAATCAACGTAAAGCCCTAGCCTCTGGATTTAATCGTGGATTTTCCACAGCCTATTTAGAAGATACGGTAGGTCGACAAATGATGACCGTAGTGGCGCCAAATCACCAGGGTAAGCCAATCGGCGAATCGTATACGAAAAAAGGGGAAGTCTACTTATCCTTAACAGAACCTATTGAACAAGGTTCATTAGTTAAAATATTACAATCTAATGGCAGTGTTACCTATTATACGGTAGATGATGAATGGACATGTGTATCCGATACGCTGTATAAAGGGCGACCTGTAGAGGGCTTAGCAGTAGGTCAATTATATTTAGCATCTACACCAAAGAATACAAAGTCACGAGGCTTACAAGAGTTTACCCGTAAATATGATATGTCTGTATATCTCAGTGTTGGTTCTAATGGTGAAACAAATAATACTGAATTAACTGCCATCCTAGACTCTGGCCTTAGTGTGACTGTTACAAATGAGTATGTGCCAGCTATTGCTAATAAAGTGCCCACATCGTTAGAGAAGGTAACAGAACAGTTAGGTCGGTTGGGTAATACGTTATTTAGGCTTTCTTATGTAGATATTCCTGATGGCCCTTATATGTGGCCTGCTAGCGTTCTTAATGCACTACGTCGTGATGCCGTAACTGCATTAGAAACAGCGTTAATTACACATCATGTAGAATCATGGCAAGCATTGCAAGTAACAGGCGATGTAGATTATGATTTCAAGGCGCAACACGAGTTATCCTATGATACTTGTCCTATGATTTCAGCTCGTGTCGATGAAATAGATGGTGTGAAAGCAGCAATTTCTGGTGGAGCACAGAAAATCGTTTTTGGTGGTGATAGACTGAGTCGTACACCATATGCGTTATCTGTATATGATGAGGTAGCCCGTTTATGTGCTCAATCTGATGTGATTTGCACCTTTGCTACACCACGAGTTGTGAAAGATGATGAAGTAGAAGCATATAAACATACATTAGAGGCAATCGTACAGGCTCATCCAGATAGTATTTCCATTCACGTGCCACAAGCATTATTATGGCTCCGTGAATTAGGATATACAGGTGCCATTGAGGCTGATACAGGCCTTAATATTTTCAATACACCTACATTGCATTTCTGGGAACAGTTACATATGAGTTGTGTAAATCCATCGCAAGAGTTGACCTTAAAACAAATTACGGAACTAGCTAAACATAGCCACGTTCCTATTGAGACGATGATACATGGCTATACGGAAATGATGATTTCCGAATATTGTGCTATTGCAAGTTTTGTTGGCACAGGTAGTAAAGTAAATTGTCCTATGCCATGTGTTAAGGAATCGTATTCGTTAAAGGATAGAAAAGGTGAAATATTCCCAATTCGTACGGATCCATACTGTCGTATGCACATCATGAATAGTCATGAAATGGATATGCGAGCCTATGTACCTATGTTATTACAAAAAGGAATTTCCATATTACGCGTAGATGGTCGTCATATGAAACCAAGTTATGTGAAAGATATTGTATCCCAATATGTTGGCATAGCAAAGGGTACGATGGAGGCACCACCTAAGAAAATAGATTCCCAGGGCGAATCTATTACACGGGGACATTATTTTAGAGGTATTTTATAGAACGAGGTAGTACATTGTTTAATGAAGATGTATTAGATTTTATAAAAATTAAAGAAGAGTTGGCTAGTCATTGTAGCTCTATTATTGCTAAAGAAATGGCTTTAGCATTGGAACCTATGACGAATCGAGAAAAGATTCAAGAGGCTTTAGATGAAACAGCAGAAGCACTGCGCTCTTGGCAAACAGAAATCGAGCAACCTTTAGGGGGGACTCGAGATATACGTGAATCTTGTAAAAAGAGTCGTAAGGATTTTGTGCTTTCACGAGAAGCCATATGGGATGTCTATATAACCATAGGTGCCTATAAACGTATGGCGAAGTTCTTTAGAGCGAAGTATATGGAATACCCATTATTGTCTTTATGGATGCAAGACATGCCGAATATGGACCGTGTGGAACAACGGTTAAAACGTGTATTTGATGAAAAAGGGGAACTGCTCGATACAGCATCTCCTAAATTGGCGAGCCTACGGAATACGATTAGTAAGACGCGAGATCGTATTAAACACGATATTCAAGCCATATTGCATGACAAGGATAATCAGAAATATTTCCAAGAAGCGATTATTACGCAACGCAACAATCGTTATGTAATTCCTGTTAAGCAAGAATATCGCCAATATTTTGATGGTTTAATTCACGATCGATCTGCAACAGGGCAAACTTTATATATTGAACCGATGCGACTTGTACAGCTAAACAATGATTTGCAAGAAGCTTTAATTGGTGAGGAGCAAGAGGTATTACGCATTTATAAGGAACTTTCAGCCCTTATCAAACAACATAGTAATGATCTGATGGATGCCTGTGAAAAGGTATCTCATATTGAATTTGTCTATGGTAAAGCAAAACTCGCTATAGCTCAAAAGGCAGTACAAGCCACATTGAGCGAAGGGCGTGACGTCAATTTGATGCGTGCTCGCCATCCGTTGATTCCTGCCAATACAGTTGTACCTACAGATATTCGTTTGGGCACGGACTATCGAATTTTATTGATTACTGGCTCTAACACGGGTGGTAAAACGGTGTCATTAAAAACACTTGGCTTATTATCCCTTATGAACCAAAGCGGTTTATTCATCCCTGCTGATCACGGTTCTATATTGCCGATTTTTCACAATATTTTTGCAGACATTGGGGATGAACAAAGCATTGAAGCTAGCTTGTCTACATTCTCTGCACATATGACACAAGTGATTTCTATTATTAAACATTGTGGTCCTAATGATCTTGTGCTACTCGATGAACTCGGCTCCGGCACAGATCCGGAGGAAGGTAGTGCTTTAGCTGTATCCATACTTGAGTTCTTCCGACAAAAGGGAACTCTCATGATGGTTAGTACTCACTATAATGAGTTAAAGAATTATGCGTACCATACGGCAGGTATCGAAAATGGTCATGTTGAATTTGATGAGCGCACCTTAAAGCCTACCTATCGATTACATATTGGCGTAGCTGGTAGTAGTCATGCATTGAGCATTGCAGCGCGTTTAGGGCTACCAAAGGATATTGTCAATCGTGCACGTGATTACAAGTCTAAATTTGGCAGTAGTGAAATGGAAAATGTTCTAACCGATTTGAATGAACAATTACGTAAATCATCGGAACGCGAACGGGCACTCAAAAAAGAATTAGATGAAACACGTCGCATGCGCGGTCAATTAGAAAGAGAAAAGAAACAGTTTAATGAAAAACGCAAACAGATGTTAGCGAAGGCTCAAGCTGATGCGGAATCGATGAAACGTAGTCTCCGCGTAGAAGGGGAAGCCATCATTAAACAGTTAAAGGCTCAATTCTCTGAAACGAATAAGGATAAGCGTCAATCCGCCATCAATGCAGCCCGTAAAGATATATCCAATGTCCACGTACCAGATGCCCCTATAGATGATAATCGTAAAGAGTTGACTATAGATGCCGTTGCTATTGGTCAAGTTGTATATGTTACGTCATTGCGTTCACTTGGCACGGTTTTATCCATTAAGGGTAATCGCGTGACTGTAGATATAAATGGTTTATCTGCTACTGTGAAAGTAAATGACTTGCAATCTACTACGAGAGAAGAATCCAATAAGATTCAACGAGATAATCTTAAGGCCCAACCTAAAACACGTAAGAAAGCAGGTGGCTCTGCCGTACAACGTCAAAAAGAAGTGCGTACAGAGATTAATATTCTCGGTCAAACCGTAGATGAAGCTGTTGTTTCTGTAGGTCGATTTATTGATCAAGCCCTATTAGGCGGCATCAATCAAGTTCGTATCATTCATGGTAAAGGGACTGGTGCATTGCGCGAAGGCGTACATCAGTATTTACGAACCTTGCCACAAGTAGCACATTTTGAAACTGCTGGCTATGATGAAGGTGGCGCAGGTGCTACAAATGTAGTGTTAAAATAATATACAATCCTTACGATGGTTCTAGATAAGAAGCAGACAATTATGAGTCTGCTTCTTTTTTTGTGATAGAAAAGAGGCAAAACCATGTGGTTTTGCCTCTTAGTATGTTGCTTCGCTAGTGGTTAGCGATCTTTTTTCTTCTCTTTTTTAGACTTCGATTGACTTGGTTTGGAATCTGTAGATTCTACCTTGGATGATGAGTCATCATCTTTTGAGATTGCATCATTCTTATCCTTACCATCCTTTTTATCTTTGTCATCTTTTTTGTCTTTGTCGTCCTTTTTCGGAGCTTCTTTTACTGGGTTATAATGGCCCTCGCTGACAGCCGCTTGAGCACTAGCAGGTACATTAAAGTCAGAAGCAGGGGTATTAGCTAATGCGGCCGACATAAATTGTCTCCACATTACTGCCGGCGTTGAACCACCGGTAATACCTAATGTTTCAGATCCGTAGTCATCGCCTATCCAAACCGCAGCAACTAAATCAGGTGTATATCCAACGAACCAAGCATCTTTTTCATCATCTGTTGTGCCTGTTTTACCAGCTGCAGGTCTACCGATAGCAGCATTGCCACCAGTACCACCAGTGATAACAGACTCTAACATATCTGTGATGATAGCCGCATCTTTTTCTTCAACGACGCGTTTTTCTTGGATGGAATTTTCTTCCACCACTTGTCCGTTGCGATCCACAATTTTTATGATTGCTGTAGGTTGAACCTTGACGCCACCATTAGCCAGTACGCCATAGGCTTCTGCCATTTCTAATGGTGAAACACCATGAGTTAAACCACCGAGTGCTGTTGATAAGTTGTTATCTTCATCAGTTAAGGTAGTAATACCCATCTTTTTAGCTAAGTCGATAATCTTAGACATGCCCACTTCATCAGCAATTTTTACAGCTGGTACGTTACGAGAATGTTGTAATGCATAACGGTAAGTAATATTGCCTTCATAGTTTCGTTCATAGTTTTGAGGACGCCATCCATTAAAATCAACAGGGCTGTCATCAACAATGGAACCTGGAGTTTTACCAGATTGTATAGCAGCTAAGTAAACAAATGGTTTCATAGCAGAGCCTGGTTGACGTTCCGCTTGTGATGCACGGTTAAAGGCATCATCTCCACGACCACCGACCATGGCAACAATATAACCGTTATGTGGATTCATTGCTACAATAGCACCTTGTGGTTGGTGTAGACCATTTTGGTCAGTATACATAGTTGGTAGATTTTGCATTGCTGCAACTGCAGCATTTTGAGCATCCATATCGAGAGTGGTATAAATTTTAAGACCATCTTTATAGATTGCATCATCACCATATTTTTCAGAAATTTGAGCAATTACATAATTGATAAAATAAGATGCATTGTTGTTTTCGTGAGTTTGCTCTTGCTTAGCAACTAAACCTAAATCTGCTTCGCGAGCTGCATCGGCTTTATCTTGTGTGAGATAACCATACTTGACCATTTGGCCCAATACAACAGCCTGGCGTTTTTTACCGGCTTCTAAATTGTTGAATGGGGAGTAGTAGTTTGGACTTTGAGGTAACCCAGCAAGCATAGCACATTGAGCTAATGTTAAATCGCGTACATCTTTACCAAAGTAAACATGAGCTGCTGATTGAACACCATAAGCACCTTGACCAAAATAAATTTGGTTCATATACATTTCAAGAATTTCTTGTTTGGTATAGTGCTGTTCGATTTTAAGTGCTAATAAAGCTTCGGAAATCTTACGTTTAAGAGTTCTGTCTTGGGAAAGAAATGCATTACGAGCCAATTGTTGTGTGATTGTAGAACCACCTTCGGATACACCACTATGTACAACATTAACCCAAATAGCACGTAAAATACCGATAGGGTCGATACCGTGATGGCTATAAAAACGGGAGTCTTCAGTAGCTACGAAAGCATCTTGTAATTCTTTTGGTACTTCATTAATTGGGACTGGCAAACGATTCTCTGTGGAGTGAACCGTAGTAATTAAATTGCCATGTACGTCATAGATCTGAGACGATGCAGATGGTCGTACGTTAGATACATCTGGAAGATTAGACATGGTAGCGCTTATAAAACCACAACCGCCACCGGCTACAATAAGAACAAGTAATAATACAATCATCCAAATCGTCTTTTTAGTTGATGCCTTTGGATTGCTCGGGTTAGGAGCTGGTTTACGACGAGCTCTTATGTTTGAGTTATTACCCATAGAGTCACCTCTTTTTTAAAGTAAATATAACGTAAAATATATTACGCAGTTATAAATAGTATACCATAAAAGACATAAAACAAACACTATATATAATTGTGAAAGCCTATTTATAATGGTATACTATAAAGAACAGATTTTATGTAGGAGGATTTCCATGATTACAGCACAAGAACAAGTGCGCCAAATTACACATGGCGTATCTGGAATAATTAATGAAGAAGACTTAGTCAAAAAAATAGAACGTTCTATTAAAGAGAATAAACCATTGATCGTAAAATTGGGCCTCGATCCTACGGCTCCTGACATTCATTTAGGTCATACCGTACCACTTCGTAAGCTTCGCTTGTTCCAAGAGTTTGGCCATCAAGTGGTTATTGTAATCGGCGGTTTTACGGCTCGTATTGGTGACCCTACTGGTAAAAGCGTAACACGCCCACCACTTACTAAGGAAGAAGTATTAAAAAATGCGGAAACCTATAAGACCCAAATCTTTAAGGTATTAGACCCTGAAAAAACAATTGTACGCGATAATAGTGAATGGCTTGAATCCATGAACTTCGCTGATGTACTTCGCTTGGCAAGTTCTTATACAGTAGCACGTATGATGGAGCGCGATGACTTTGATAAACGTTACAAAGAAGGTCGTCCTATTGGTGTACATGAATTTATGTATCCATTGATGCAAGGTCAAGACTCTGTAGCATTGCATGCAGATGTTGAATTTGGTGGTACAGATCAAACTTTCAACTTACTTATGGGGCGTCACTTGCAAGAATTGGCAGGACAAGAGCCTCAAGTAGTTATTACTATGCCATTGCTCGAAGGCCTTGACGGCGTTCAAAAGATGAGTAAATCCTTGGGTAACTACATCGGTATCGATGAAGCACCTAAAGATATGTATGGTAAAGCCATGTCTATTCCTGATGAATTGATGATGCGTTACTTCATGCTCGTTACGGATATGTCTATCGAAGATCAAGACGACATGGAAGAACGTTTAGAAAATGGCACATTGCACCCACGTGATGTAAAAATGCAATTGGCAAAAACTATCGTTCGTTTATATCATGGTGAACAATCAGCGCAAGAAGCGGAAGATGAATTTAAACGCGTATTCCAACAACATGCATTGCCAACAGATATTCCTGAATATGCTATTGATACACCTAGCGAAGCTATTTTCGTACCACAATTCTGTACGGATGCGGGTTTGACTGCTTCTAATGGTGAAGCACGCCGCTCCATTAAAGCTGGTGCATTCAAAGTAAACGGTGAAAAATACGGTGAAGAAAACCTAGTTCTTGAAGATGGTATGATTGTTCAAGTAGGTAAGCGTAAATTTGTAAAAATTAAATTTAATTAGTTGATATTTTTTGAGTCAATAATATTAATATAAAAACAATGGGGAGCTAATATAATTAGCTCCCTATTGTTTTAACTGAAGATAATTTTTAATATTTTTAACCCCAAAAACTTATAATTAAAGGCTGTTTAGTATAAAGTGGAGTATAGTATTGGAGAAAAATTATACATGAAGAAATCGTTAGAATTATTGCTATTTAAACCTATATCTTCTGGTGCCACATATCTAATAAAAAATGAAACAATAAAATCAGCACTAACATTATTTTGTATCGGTTGGATTACAGTGCGTGGATTGTATTTAATAAATGGAATTCATGTTAAAGCTTGGCAAAGTATTCATATTTCATATCTAGATACATTTGTTGGTTTTAATTTATCATCCTATTTAATTGATTTTACTTATCGATTATTTCTTTCTATTTTGATTGCATTTATATGTTGGATTGTTATGCGAATTTGGGTTAAAGTAGACTTTTTAAAAGTTTTCATGGTAACCCTAGTAATATCTGCATTAAATTTTTTTGTTACTATTCCTAATATTTTAGTTTTTAATTTGGTTAAGAAGATTTCTATCGATAGTCTTTTTTGGGGGAAAACTATATATGATTTTGTTCATTTTCTAGTAGGTCTATTTGAAATTTATGTATACTTTCTATTTACTGTACTCTTATACAGATTAACTAATTTAAACAAATGGGGCATAGCAATATTCTTATCGTTATTGCTAGTAGGTATATCAATCATTTTCGAGCCTTTGGAAGCTTTTTTCAGTTGACTATTAAATAAAGAGGAATTTAATGTTTCGAGATTCAATAAGATTATTAGTACATCCTAATAAAAAGACGATACTAGATATAATTCAAGGTATTACATTTAACGGTGCAATATGTTTATATACTCTGGCTTGGGTTATCTTGCGAATCGTTATGGGGAATGCTGGTATTGATGTTCTTCATATTTTACCAATTCTTGATCATAAGCTAGTTTATGTTAATTACATAATAGTTTTTGTTGTAGATTATGTTTACATAATGTTTAAAACCATAATATTAGCATTCTTGTTATGGTTATTATTAAAATGGTGGCATTCAACATCATTAAAGCGTTTTATAATAATGACAATATATTCAATGGGGCTTTGCTTTTTATTTGCTAGTATAAAATTTTATCTTCAGTCTTATTTTTTGAGTCTGAATTACTTAGATGATAATTGGAGTTTTATAATGTGGAATATTGCCGGTCTATTGGGCAATATTTTAATTTTCTATTCTTGGATAGTATACTTAATGATATTGTATCGCTTAACCAATATTAATAAGTATTTATTAATCGTTTGCACTGCATTAATATGTTATGTATTCTATGCAACGCAAATAACTATATCCATATAGTAGTTTTTAGAGATGGCCGTTTATAATTTATATGGTCATCTTCTTGTTTTGGTGATATATATTTGAAAATATGCCCATAAAAATTGACATAATTTAAATTAAGTTATACTATTTATATGTAAAAGGTTTAATGTGTTGCACTAATTACAAACAGGAGGTTCTCACATGAATCGCGAAACAGCTTATGTATTATGGTTTGATGAATTAAAACGTGAAGACGTAAATTTAGTAGGTGGTAAATCCTCATCCTTAGGTGAATTAACTTCCTCTACAAATGTACCTGTACCTTATGGTTTTGCAACAACTGCATATGGGTATCGTGAATTTATGAAAGAAACTGGCCTTGAAGATCGTATTCGTCAAGAGTTAGATGATTTAGATGATGTAGAAAACTCTGCATTGCTTCGTGAAGTTTGTACAAAAATTCGCCGCATGATTTGCCAAGAAGAAATGCCTGCTGCATTGGCTGAAGCTATTCGCAAATCCTATGAAGAACTAGGTGAAAAGGTTGGCGAAAAAGATCCTTTCGTAGCTGTTCGCTCTAGTGCAACTGCAGAAGACTTACCAGATGCTAGTTTTGCTGGTCAACAAGATACGTATTTAAATGTGCGTGGTGCCGATACAATTATTGAAAAAGTAAAAGAATGTTATGCATCTACATTTACTGATCGTGCAACATATTACCGTGTAAAACAAGGCTTTGACCATATGACAGTAGCATTGAGTGCAGCTGTTCAAATGATGGTATTCTCTAAAGCTGCTGGCGTTATGTTTACGGTTGACCTTGTAACAGGTAATGACAATAATATTTTAATCGAAGGTTCTTGGGGCCTTGGTGAATATGTAGTACAAGGTACAGTTACACCAGATAACTTCCGTGTAGATAAACAAAAAATGGTTATCACTGATCGTATGATTAATGATAAAAATATTCGCCTTGTACGTAAAGCTGATGGCGATTGCATAGAAGAAATCGTACCTGCTGATGAAGCTAATAAACAAGTTATTTCCGATGAACAAGTATTGGAATTAGCTGAATATGCTAAAGCTATTGAAAAACATTATGGTTGCTACATGGATATGGAATGGGGCGTAGATGAAAGAAATGGTAAAATCTGGATTCTTCAAGCTCGTCCAGAAACAGTATGGTCCAGAAAAGATAAATCTGAACAAACTGCAGATACAAGCGTAGCAACTACTACAGATCGTGAAATCGTAGTTAAAGGTTTACCAGCATCTCCAGGTAAAGCTGCTGGTAAGGCACATGTTATCATTAATCCTGAAGATATTGATGAGTTCAAAGAAGGCGAAATCCTTGTTACAGCTATGACAGCACCTGACTGGGTTCCAGCTATGAAAAAAGCCAAAGCTATCGTTACAGATGCTGGCGGTATGACTTGCCATGCGTCCATCGTTAGCCGTGAACTTGGTATTCCTTGTATCGTTGGTACTAAGAGCCGTAGCCATGAAGCTACAACTTCTATTAAAGAAGGCCAAATGATTACTGTTGATGCAACTAATGGTATTGTTTACGATGGCGTATTAGAAGATGTTGTTAAACCAGCTGCGCCACAAGAACAAGCTGTTGTAGCGAGTGAATATATCCCTGTAACGGGTACTAAGATTTACATGAATTTAGGCGATCCAGACTTGGCTGAAAAATACGGTGTATTGCCTTGTGATGGTATCGGTTTGATGCGTGAAGAGTTCATTTGGACTACTTTCATTCATGAACATCCATTACACCTTATTGAAACAGGTCGCAGTGATGTAGCTGTTAATACATTGGCTGAAGGTATGCGTAAAGTGTGTCAAGCACTAGCACCTCGTCAAGTAGTAGTTCGTTTAAGCGATTTTAAATCTAGTGAATACCGCGATCTTAAAGGTGGCGACAAATATGAACCACATGAATCCAGTGCATTACTTGGCTGGCGTGGTGCTTCCCGTTACTATGATCCTAAATACACACCTGCTTTCAAATTAGAATTAGAAGCCATTAAAAAAGTACGTAATGAATTTGGTTTCAAAAATTTACAAGTTATGATTCCATTCTGCCGTACTGTTGAAGAAGCTGAACTTGTAACTAACTTGATGGCTCAAGAAGGACTTGTACGCGGTAAAGATTTCAAAATCTGGCTCATGGCTGAAATTCCAGCAAATATTATCCTAGCTGACCAATTCAACAAATACGTAGATGGTTACTCCATTGGTTCTAACGATTTGACAATGCTTGTTCTAGGTTGTGACCGCGATAATGAAACAGTCCAACACATTTATGATGAACGTAATTTAGCCGTTCGTAGAGCTATTCGTCATCTTATCGAAGTGGCTCATAAAGATGGTAAAACTGTATCCATCTGTGGCCAAGCACCAAGTGTTTACCCTGAACTTTGTGAATTCTTAGTTAAGAGTGGTATTGATTCCATCTCTGTTAATCCAGATGCGGTTAAAAATACTAAGAAAATGGTGGCTCAAATCGAGCAACGCATGATGATGGATGCACTTACAGGTCGTGGTCGTCAAGATGTAGAAGACCTTGAATGGTAATAAAGATATACTTTATTTGATGATGTAAAGAGGAGGCGAGAGCGCCTCCTCTTTTTCTAAAATGATACATAGGATATAATATTTATATGTGAAAGGAGGGACGGGTGTGAAACTTTCAAAACGACAAGAAGCAATAGCCCATATTGTACGTGAAAAAGGACCTGTTACGGGAAGTGCTATAGCGGAACATTTGGATGTGACACGATCTGCATTGCGTTCGGATTTAGCCGTGCTCACCATGATTGGTGTTCTCGAAGCAAGACCTAATGTAGGATATTACTATGTTGGCTTGTCGCCAAAGGACCAAACTGCTGAAATTTTAAGGTCTTATAGTGTACATGATGTGCTTTCACAAGCCGTTATCGTATCGCCAGAGACCAATCTATATGATACAATCGTGACTATTTTTACAGAGGACGTGGGTACGATTTTGGTTTGCGAAGGTTCCTATTTACAAGGTGTTGTATCACGCAAGGATTTATTGCGTGCCTCCATAGGTCAAACCGATGCACATACAATGCCTATCTCAATGATTATGACACCCGTTAGCAAAGTTATCACCGTAGAACCATCAGATTCGTTAGCTGTGGCGGCGCAAAAAATGATTGACTATGAAGTCGATTGTTTACCTGTTATAGTTAGAGAAGACGATGAATCACAAGACAGTCCTAAGAAACGATTAAAGGTGGTAGGACGTGTATCTAAAACAACTGTGACTAAGGCGTTTTTAGAATGTAGTACACAAGAGGTATAAAGAATGGCAGAAAAAATTATTTATGCGATATCTGACTCCTTAGGCGAAACTGCAGAGGCCGTTGCGAGAGCAACAGCAAGTCAGTACGATAAGGAACAAATTGAAATTGTTCGCATCCCATATATTGAAGATAAGGCTCAAATTGATGAAATTATAGAAGATGCCAAAAATGGTAATCACGTAATTTGCCATACAATTGTGTCGTTAGAATTGCGGAACTATTTACACGAAAAAGCGGCAGAGAATAATATTCCTGCTGTTGATATTATGGGCCCTGTATTGGATGCTGTAGGTACAGTGGCATCTACCAAGCCACGTATGACAGCTGGTATGGTTCATAAGCTAGACCAAGAGTATTTTAAAAAGGTAGAAGCTATTGAGTTTGCAGTTAAATACGATGATGGTAAAAACCCATCAGGCTTCGAAAAGGCTGATGTTGTGATTATCGGTGTATCTCGTACAAGTAAAACGCCGTTATCCATGTTTTTAGCGTATAAAAAAATTAAAGCGGCTAACTTACCACTAGTTCCTGAGGTGCCATTGCCAGAGGAATTATTTAAGATTCCGCCTAAGAAAATTGTAGGGTTGATTATTGACCCATATAAATTGAATAATATCCGCAGTGAACGTTTGCGTGCTATAGGCTTAGAAGATGAGGCTAATTATGCCTCTATTGAGCGCATTAATTCTGAATTAGAATATGCAAAAGCTATTATGCGTCGTCTACATTGCCAAGTGCTTGATGTTTCTAACAAATCCATTGAAGAAACAGCATCTCTTGTTATGCAATTAGTAGATAAAAACCGTATGACTGCCGGGAAATAAATAGGGGAGGCGCAAGCCTCCCTATTATTAAATATTATATTGTTAACATGTTTGATAAAGAGGTACTATGAATATTAGAGAACGTATAGAAGAACGAGAAGATATGATCTTATCTCCCTATGCGGCGAGAAGCAGTATGGCATTGCGCGATATTGATGAAGAACCAGATCCACTACGTACCGCATTTCAACGGGATCGGGATAGAATTATACACAGTAAGTGTTTTCGTCGCTTAAAACATAAGACACAAGTATATATTGCACCTGGTGACCATTATAGGACAAGAATGACGCATACCCTTGAAGTAGGGCAAATCGGTCGTACTGTTGCGCGTGCTCTTAGACTTAATGAAGATTTAGTGGAAGCCATTGCGATGGGACATGATGTGGGGCACACCCCATTTGGTCATGTTGGAGAATATGCATTGCGCGATATGGTGGGCCATTTTAACCATAATGAACAAAGTTTGCGCATGGTCGAAGTATTAGAGAAACATGGTAACAGACAAGGCCTTAATCTTACAAAAGAAGTGCGAGATGGCATTTTAGGTCATACGGGACCAACCATACCATCTACATTAGAAGGGCAGATTATACGTATTGTAGATCGCATTGCGTACTTGTGTCACGATTATGATGATGCACAACGGGCTGGTATGTTAGAAGCTAACGATTTACCAGAAGAAGTGCGATTTTATTTTGGCGATACTCCGTCTAGTATGATTACGGCCATGGTGAAAGATATGGTTGAACAATCGTTGGATAAGCCAGCGATTCAGATGTCTGCTGATATTGAAAGCACGATGAATGTGTTTAGACAGTTTATGTTTAAAAATGTATATTTAGCACCTGCATTAATTCCTGACCGTAATAAGGCAGCTCATGTAGTAAAAAATTTATTTACATACTTTATGGAGCATCCCGGTGATATAGAAACCTATGTAGAACGAAATGGTGTGTATTCCACTGTTGATATTGTCGATTATGTGGCAGGATTAACAGATCAATATGCTATAAAATTATTTAAAGATTACTTTATTCCAAATATTACGCTGTAATAGGGCGACAAAAAGACCGTTACCATTGGGTAACGGTCTTTTTGTTTAAGAGTACATGTACTATTTATTTTACGCGCGTGTAATTTTATTAGAACGAAGGCAGCGTGTGCATACATTTATTTTTTTTGTAGCACCGTCTACAACCGCCCGTACTCTTTGAATGTTCGGTTTCCAAGTTTTTCTTGTGCGAATGTGAGAGTGACTCACGTTCATACCGCTAGATGTGGATTTGCCACATACTTCGCAAAGGTTTGCCATAGTTTCCACCTCCAAGCTTAATCTATAACATAACAAAAGTATATTATCATAAAGACAAGGTTTAAGCAAGTGTTTTTACTACATGCATTGATATTTTATGAAATATACTACAATATTTGGTATACTATAGCTAATATTGTAGTCGAAATCTATGAGATATGGCAAGAGAAATATAAAAATGGATATATTTTCACTATATTCATTAAGTATGTTGTATGTGAGGCATTATAATGAACGAAGCACTGACCTCTATTAAGGGAATTGGACCAGGTCGAGAAAAACAACTTCATAAATTAGGCATTGATACTGTATCCAATTTATTGGCTTATTTTCCACGCTCCTATGAAGATAGACGTAAAATTTATTCCATAAAAGAATTGGAAACTGGTATTACTGCGGGGGTTGTAGGTACTGTCGTATCCATTACGGAAAAACGGCCACGGCCTCGCTTATCTATTTTAGAAGTTATCATCACAGATGGAACTGGTCCGATGAAGATTGTATTATTCAATCAAGGATATAAAAAGAACTTTTACAAAAAAGGTCAACGCCTCTATGCGTACGGTAAGGCCGAATTTCAATATGGTTCTATGCAGATGAATTCTCCGCAAATAGAAAATCTCGGGCCAGATGCTATGCCAGATACGTGCATTGTTCCTATTTATCCCTTGGTGGATGGCGTTTCTCAATATGTGGTGCGCGCATCGATTCGAAATTGGTTCGAAGCGCATCATACAATGGATGAAATTTTACCACCTGAAATCATGAATTATCATGCGAGTATGAAGCGATATGATGCATTTAAGGAAATGCATTTTCCTTCAAGTAGTGAACGTCATGAAAAAGCACGGTATCAATTAGCCTATGAAGAACTATTTATCATGCAGTCTGGATTGGCTCTGCTTAGAAATAAAGAGCAATGTCACGTAGGGCCTAAGATGGAACCAGATGGGGTACTAATGGCACAATGCAGATCGAATTTACCCTTTAAATTAACTGGTGATCAGGAGCGTGCTGTAACTGAAATTTCACAAGACATGCAAGATGAACGGCCCATGCAACGATTACTACAAGGTGATGTGGGCTCTGGCAAAACTGTTGTAGCTACATTGAGCCTTGTAAAAGCCGTAGAAAATGGATACCAAGCTGTTATCATGGCACCTACAGAAATCTTAGCGACTCAACATTATGAAGGGATAACTGAATTTTGTAAAACTTTGCCTATTAATATTGCATTGCTTACAGGATCCACACCTAAAAAAGAAAAGGATAGAATCTATGAGGAATTAGCAAATGGAACCATTCAATTGATTATCGGTACCCATGCGCTCATTCAGGACAAGGTTCAATTCAAGAATTTAGGATTGGTTATTATCGATGAACAGCATCGTTTTGGTGTTAATCAGCGTGCCGCATTACAACATAAGGGCGTATATCCTCATGTCTTGATTATGACGGCCACACCGATTCCGAGAACGATGACCCTATCCGTATATGGTGATTTAGCGGTATCCCTTATTAAGGAAATGCCTCCAGGACGTAAACCGGTTAAGACCTATGTAGTAGATAGCTCATATAAAGAACGATTACGCGTGTTCTTTGGTAAGGAAATGGCGGCAGGACATCAAGTATATGTAGTTTGCCCTCTAGTAGAGGAATCTGAAAAACTTGATTTACAAGCAGCAGAAGAACTCTTTTTGGAATTGAAAGACTATTTTTATAAAAGTTTTGAAGTGGGCCTTGTTCACGGGCGTATGAATCCAAAAGAAAAGGACGAGGTGATGCAAGCTTTTCATAATGGACGCATTCAATTGCTCGTGTCTACAACCGTCATAGAGGTTGGCGTCAATGTTCCTAATGCGACGATTATGTGCATAGAAGGGGCTGAGCGTTTTGGATTATCCCAATTACACCAATTACGAGGTCGCGTTGGACGTGGTGACATTCAGGCGTATTGCATATTAGTTAGCGATTCCAAGGGGGATGTCAGTCAAGAACGGTTGCGGTTGATGGAATCCACGCAAGATGGATTTGAATTAGCCGAACAAGATTTATTACTGCGTGGATCTGGCCAATTGTTTGGACTTGCGCAATCAGGATTACCTGATTTACGGGTCGCTAATATCATAAAAGATATAGATATACTAGTTACGGCACGTAATGATGTACTGTCATATATCCGAGAATTTGGCACCAATCAACTAGAAATTCAAATGAAAGAAGAATTATCAAAAAGATTTGGTGAAAAATTTCTTAGAATATTGTATAATTAAGAGGTAGGGCTAATAATTCTATAAGGTGCGATAATACTAGGTTTTATCTAGGTTTTCCCCTTGTATATAACGGCCTATTCTCGTATAATATAAAAAACAATATTTTTGTATCTATGGAGGTGCCATATGCCATTAATTCATGTTGAACTCGTTGAAGGTCGTACAAAAGAACAAAAGAAACAATTAGGTGAAGCTATCACTAAGGCTACTGTAGACATCGTAAAGGTTCCTGCAGAAGCAGTTAAGGTTATTTTTGTTGATATGAAAAAAGATGATTTTATGGAAGGCGGCATTTTGCGGTCTGAACGCTAATGAAAGCTACGATTATCCGTTCTAGCCCACTGGGCTAGAATGGGTCGTAGTTTTGTTTTTTATTATACGAGAAAGGAAAAACAAATGAGAGACGATAAATTCGGTATGCGTGGATTGACTTTTGATGATGTATTGTTAGTGCCGGCAGCATCTGATGTATTACCATATCAAGTAGATTTAAAGACACAATTAACACGTGATATTTCACTAAATATCCCAATGATTAGTTCTGGTATGGATACTGTTACTGAGTCCCGTATGGCCATTGCCATGGCTCGTGAAGGCGGTATGGGTGTTATTCATAAAAATATGTCCATCGAGGAACAAGCTCATGAAGTTGATACAGTTAAACGTTCTGAGCATGGTGTTATCGTTGATCCGATTTTCCTAAGCCCTCAGAACCTTCTCTCTGATGCAGAAGAGTTGATGTGTAAATATAAAATCTCTGGTGTACCTATTACAGAACATGGTAAACTAGTAGGGATCATTACAAATCGCGATATGCGTTTTGAAACTGATTTATCCCGTCAAATTGGCGAATGTATGACAAGTGAAGGGTTAGTTACAGCTCCTGAAGGTACTTCCTTGGAAATGGCTAAATCCATTTTGAGCAAACATCGTATTGAAAAATTACCATTAGTTGATAAAGATAGTAATTTAAAGGGTTTAATCACTATTAAAGATATTGAAAAAGCTACAAAATATCCTAATTCTGCAAAGGATGCTAGCGGCCGTCTATTAGTTGGTGCTGCTGTTGGTGTTTCTAAAGATATGTATGATCGTCTAGATGCTCTCGTAGCAGCTAAAGCCGATGTTATCATCGTCGATACTGCTCATGGTCATTCTGCAGGTGTATTGCGTACATTAAAAGAAATTAAACAAGCATATCCACATATTCCGGTTATTGCTGGTAATGTGGCAACGGCAGCTGGTACAGAGGCTCTTATTGAAGCTGGTGCAGATGCTGTTAAAATTGGTATTGGACCTGGCTCTATTTGTACAACACGTGTCATTGCTGGTATTGGTGTACCTCAAATCACTGCTGTCTATGAGTCCGCTCAAATCGCAAGACGTTATGGTATTCCAATCATCGCTGATGGTGGTATTAAATACTCTGGCGACATTGCGAAAGCGATTGCAGCTGGTGCCAATGTTGTTATGATGGGTAATATTCTTGCTGGTACTGATGAAAGCCCAGGAGAAACTGTTATTTACCAAGGCCGTTCCTATAAAGTATACCGTGGTATGGGTAGCTTAGGGGCTATGAAACTTGGTAGTAAAGATCGTTATTTCCAATCAGAAGCTAAAAAATTAGTTCCTGAAGGTATCGAAGGTCGTGTACCTTATAAAGGTATGTTGGCAGATACTATTTTCCAAATGGTTGGTGGTTTACGTGCAAGTATGGGATACTGTGGTTGCCATAATATTAAAGAAATGATTGAAAATACTCAATTTATTCAAATTACGGCAGCAGGCTTGAAAGAAAGTCATCCACATGATGTAAGTATTACCGTAGAAGCACCGAACTATAGTGGTTTATAATGGAGTATTATTTTGAGTAAACGTATTTCGGTATTATCCGTCCCTATTGATTGCATCACTATGGACGAAGCAGTTTCAAAAATTATAGAGATGACGAAGCAATCAGGGCTACATCTTGTAGCAACTGCCAATGCTGAAATGGTTATGCTAGCCAATCAGGATCCCGTGTTACACGGGATCTTGAATTCCGCTAGTCTAGTTGTTCCTGATGGAGCTGGTATATTATGGGCAGCGGAACGCATGGGTGAAAGAGTGCCTGAACGCGTTACTGGTGTTGATATTACCAAAGAATTGTTTAAACATGCTGTAAGCAATCAAATCCCCATATATTGTTTAGGTGCTGCGCCTGGTGTAGCACAACAAGCAGTTTCTAATTTACAAGCAATGTATGGTACTATTAATATAGCTGGCATCCATGATGGATTCTTTGATGAAGCAGAGGAACAACGCATTATTAACGATATTAAAACTTCGGGTGCTAAGCTCGTATTTGTTGCATTAGGTGTGCCAAAACAGGAACAATGGATTTCAGAAAAACTATCCTCTTTACAAGGCGTTGTAGCCATTGGTATAGGAGGGTCTTTTGATGTATTGGCTGGAAATATTCCACGCGCACCTCATTGGATGCAACGTAATCGTTTAGAATGGTTATATAGATTATATCTGGAACCTAAACGTATAGGCCGAATGTTGGCTATACCAAAGTTTATGTGGACTGTTATTAAGAATAAATAGGGGAGTTTAGTTGTGCCTACAGGACCAATAATAAAAGAAGGATTTCCTTTAATCGGAGTGATGCTCTTCATTACGATTATAGCGGTGTATTTTGGATATTATAGTATCGCAATCATTACATTTATTTTGGCATTATTTTTTGTGAACTTTTTTAGAAATCCAAAACGCAACATTCCTACTGACCCAGATGCTATTTTATCTCCAGCTGATGGCAAGGTAATGGAAATTGAAGATGTATATGAAGATTTGTATTTACATCGAGAATGTAAAAAGGTAACAATCTTTTTATCTGTTTTTGATGTGCATGCCAATCGAGCTCCTATTGAAGGCAAAATTACATATCGTCATTATACGATGGGGAGTTTTTTACCTGCTTTCAAAGAAGATGTGGGGTTTGAAAATGAACGTCATACAATTTGTATAGAAAACGATAAAACAGAAGTACTCGTCACACAAATTGCAGGTTTATTAGCTCGTCGTATCGTTTCTTGGACAGATCTTGATAGTGTATTACAACGTGGCCAGTTATATGGTATGATTAAATTTGGTTCATGTACTGAAATTTACATGGATAAAAATGTAGAGATTTGCATTGAAAAAGGTCAACATATTACTGGTGGCGATACAATTATCGGGAGGCTCCGTCATGAATAAATCAGTTATTCCAAATTTATTTACTAGTTCTAATTTAGCATTTGGTGTTATCGGCATTACATTGTCTGCTACGGGCAATACCTTTGGGGCGGCTATTTGTGTGATACTATCACTGATTGCAGATGGTTTAGATGGGCGTGTGGCACGTGCATTAGGCGTAGCAGGTCCTATGGGGCGTGAATTAGATTCCTTATCCGATGTAGTCGGATTTGGTGTTGCCCCTGCTTATATGCTGTATGTTAGTGATTTGCAAGGATTAGGCTGGCTCGGTTATATTCCGTTATTAGCCTTTGCTGTTTTAGGCGCTTTTCGTTTAGCTCGTTTTAATATTAAAACGGATGAAGTTCACGGCTATTTTGAAGGTCTTCCTATTCCAGCAGCAGGTTGTTTAGCGGCTACCTATATTTTATGTGGTGTGCAAGTCCCACAACTAGTCTTGTTTGTGTCCATGATTCTTGTTGGTATCTTAATGGTTAGTGAAGTAAAATATCCTGACTTTAAAGGTCACAGTGCAGTTCGCATTAGCAAAATTGCTATCGCATTGGTTGCTCTTATCATCATTGCTGCATTGGTATATGATTGGCATACATGGGCTGTTATGATTTTTACTGGTTATGTGTTGTTTGGTCTGTTTAATACGGCGTTGAATATAGTGCGCAAATAGACTGTGGAGGTTTGTCTTATGGATTACCTACTGGATCTGATATTGATCCCTATGCAGGTAATAATCGTAATTTATACGGTTTATTATTTCGTACTTGCCGTTATAGGTATGTGGCGGTCTCGAGTTCATAAAAACTATACGCCAAAAAATTCATTCGCCATTGTTGTGTGTGCTCATAATGAAGAGGCTGTAGTAGGAGAGCTCGTAAAAAACTTAAAAGGTTTAGATTACCCAGACGATTTGTATGATATTTTTGTTGTAGCGGATAATTGTACTGATAAAACGGCTGAAGTGGCCAGTGCCGCAGGAGCTAATGTACACGAACGTTTCAACAAAGAAGAGGTTGGTAAAGGGTATGCCATGGGGTGGATGTTTGACCGCGTGGATAAAATGGATAGGAAATATGATGCATTCCTCATCTTTGATGCTGACAATTTGGTACACCCTCAATTTATGTTAGAGATGAATGATCACCTCGAAAAAGGTGAATCTGTTATTCAAGGGTATCTTAACTCCAAAAACCCTACAGATTCATGGGTTGCGGGCACTTTTTCAATCATGTTCTGGATGGTTAACCATATGTGGCATTTAGCCAAATATCGTATTGGTTTATCAACGGCACTTGGCGGTACGGGTATGTGTATTCGTACATCTATTATTAAAGAATACGGATGGGATTGTACAAGCTTAACGGAGGACATGGAGTTCTCTATGAAGTTATTAACACATGGTATTAAGACGACATGGGCTCATGATGCTATCGTGTATGATGAAAAAGTAACAACTATGATGGCTTCTTGTAAACAACGTTTGCGTTGGGCACAAGGTCAATTTGATTGTGCAGATCGTTATATTCCTAAATTATTTGCAGCGGGTATTAAGCAAGGTAATATTGTCATTTTAGATGGTATTTTGCAAGTGAGTCAGCCATATTTCTTATTGTTGACGACTGTATATTTGGTATTTTCTTATATCAATGCATATGTACCAATTTACACCAATATTTTGTACCAAATTATGCCTATGTCCGTATGGCAAATCATAGGTATTGGACAATATCTATTCCCATTGATTGTGTTATTGAAAATTAAGGTGCCACCTAAAATCTGGTTCTACTATTTGTTATATCCAATTTTTGTATATTCATGGGTTCCAGTAAATATTTTAGGATGGTTCCGTCGTCATAATAAGGAATGGTCTCATACGGTACATACAAGAGCAGTTGGCTTGGGTGATGTTAAATTGACCCGTATGGGAGATATGAATAAGAATAAAAAATAGAATCTATAGGAGTGACTATGCATATCTTAATGTGTAACGATGATGGCATTTTAGCTGATGGCTTACGCCAATTAGCGACGTATTTAAGTCAATATTATCGTGTTACCGTTGTAGCACCAGCTACTGAACAAAGTGCTAAATCCCATGCATTGACGACTGAGATTCCTTTAAAATTAGATGCGTACAATGGCGAGGATGAAAATCCTCGCCTTTATGCACTTACAGGAACTCCATCTGATTGTATGAAATTTGGCCTCAGTTATTTATTAGCCGATGACATGCCTGATCTTGTTATTTCAGGTATTAATCATGGCTTTAATTTAGGTTCTGATGTATTGTATTCAGGAACCGTATCTGCAGCCATGGAAAGTGCTTTTTATGGAATCCCTGGCCTTGCTTTATCTGTAGAGCGATATTCGATTGAGCGTGGTCATGAAATGCATCCGTTTATTCATGAATTAATTGAGAAAATTTATGTAAATGGTAATTTTGAAGGCTTGTTAAATGTTAATTTCCCATTGCGCGGCATTTGTGATTGGGATCATTTTAAATTGGTGAGCCAAGGACTTCAAACCTATAGTAATATAATTGATGCTAGAATTAATTCACGAGGTCAAGATTATTATTGGTTGGCTGGAGACTTGGATTGTGGAAAGGAAGACGTACCAACAGATGTTGAATACGCTCGAAAAGGTTATATTACAGGTGTTACTTTGACCTGGAAACAGCAAGATGATGTGGCGATGCATACACTCACAAATATTTTAGAAAAAATATAAAAAATTTGTTGACAGACCTTTGTTATTCCTATATAATTACAAATGTTCCGAGACGCCGGAGTGGCGGAATGGCAGACGCACTTGACTCAAAATCAAGCGGGTAACACCGTGTGGGTTCAAGTCCCACCTCCGGCACCAACTACAAGCGGAAACGCTTAAACAGGTGATAAGAGTAATCTTATCACCTGTTTTTTGTTTATACGATTCAAGTAAAATGATAGAGGTCTCTATGGACATACAACATATTATGGATTATCTACCAATAACATATGCACTGCAGCAACAAGATGTTAGCAAGACAATGGTTGATTTAAAGCTATTAAAAGAGATACCCATTGATAGTTCCGTCAATCAATGTCAAGGATTCTGCTATAACTCAAAAAAAGATGTATTTGTACTAGCTTGTATTAATTCTGAAAATACGCGACAAGTTATATATGAGCTAGATCCAAGAACATTTGATATTGTTGGAACCTATAAGTTTCGTGATGCTAATGTATTAGCACATATGAATACGCTTACCTATAATCCAGACACTAATTTGTTATACACTACGAATGCTATGATTGATGGCCATCGCATTACTACAATAGATGCAGATACAATGAGTATTGGCAATACTATTACGATTCCTGAACGGGTATTTAATTTAGCCTATGATAAAAAAACGAATCAGTTTATGTCGATTGTCCCTATAGATGCAACAATGAGACGTATCAATTACTATACATCACAGTTTCAACTCGTTCAGTCTAAAGATATAGATGCTAATTATGATGATTATAATAATAATGGTGCCTTTGCTAATGATGGTAAAACTATATTTGCAACGTTATCCACTGTTATTACTGTAGATAAAACAGGAAACGTTACCAAGATTGCTTCTTTTCCAAAAAATCTTGAAATTGAAGATATGGATATGCGTCATAACATAATGTACGCTGCTGTAAATATGAATCATAAAGTTTTTATTTATACTATGCTTAACTATTAATAGACTGTACTTTCATCAATGATTAATCTAACAAAATTGTGTATAATAAAAAGATAGATAATCGACATATAAGAGGTTATGATATGAGATTAGGCACAGATATAATAGAAATTGATCGAATTAAAAAAGCCATAGACCGTTCAGAGCGCTTTCGGCAGCGCGTATATACGGAACGTGAAATTGCTTATTGTGAAAGTAAACGCACAGGGATCTATCAATCCTATGCAGGTATTTACGCAGCAAAAGAGGCTTTTTTGAAAGCATTAGGGACTGGATTGCGATATGGATCGTGGCAAGATATTGAGGTGTGCCATGATGAATTCGGGGCTCCATCTCTAATCATAACGGGGGCTTTCAAAAAAATTATGCAAGAACGAATGTATACAGAATCTATAGTTTCTATTAGTCACTGTCGGTCGTACGCTATGAGTACGGTCATCATAGAGGGGTAATTATGTACAGTTTAACGAGAGAAGCATCACAACATATTGATGCCTATGTACCGCGTCATCTACACGTGCCTTTGGAAGTGCTCATGGAAAATGCAGGTCGAGGTATAGCCGATGCGTTGGTAGATGTAGAAGGAAACCGTTTTAGGGAGGATCCTTTTACAGGTATGGTTCTATTTGTGTGCGGTGTTGGTAACAATGGAGCCGATGGACTGGTAGCGGCTCGTCATTTAATGGAACAAAGAATTCCCGTTACCATTGCATTAGTAGGCAATGTGTCACATGGTAGTGAGCTATTTAATAAACAACTAACCATGGTTCGTGCCATGGGAATTGATATTGTTTCTTTTGAAAGTTTTAGTGATTGGTCCCGTGTTCATGTTGTCGTAGAAGGTTTGATGGGAACTGGTTTTCAAGGTGAATTACGAGAATCTATAACCTCTGTGTTACATGATATCGATGTGGAACGCAACCAATATGGATTTTCCCTATGGGCTATCGATGTGCCAGCCGGTGTTGATGCGACCACAGGACAGGCTTCTGATTATGCATTATCCTATGATACGACAGTAACCTTTGGATCTATTAAAGAAGGTCTATTGTTATATCCTGGTAAATCCTTGGCCGGCACAGTAATAATCGCACCATTAGGAGTGCCTTGGGAATTAGCATTAGGATCAGAGGCTCCATTTAACACATCCCATTATGTTTTATATGACCGTTTAGCTTCACTAGAACTCAGTGATCGTATGCCACAGGCACATAAAGGTGTTAATGGTAACGCTTTGATTGTCGGTGGTTCTGAATCCATGATAGGGGCACCTATCATGAGTGCAGAGGCAGCTGTACATGGTGGAGCCGGTAAGGTATCATTAGCAGTTCCTAATGGTGTGCGACCTATCGTACAGTCTAAATGCATACCAGAAGTCATGGTATTGCCATTAGAACACTTAGGTTCCATTAATTTACAATCCTATGACGTCGTTGCCGTTGGCCCTGGATTAGGACGCACAGATGACGTTAAAGTATTGGTAAATTCTTTGTTAGAACGACAATCGGGACATATGGTTATCGATGCTGATGGATTATATGCTCTTGGCACCATAGGACATGTTTATGCACATGGGGATAAGACTATTACTTATGAAGGCAATATGCAGTTTAAAAATTGTATTATGACACCTCATTTAGGCGAGTTTAGCCGTCTTATTGATACATCCATTAATTTTATAGAGAAGCATTATGTAGAGTTAGCGATTCAATTTGCTGTAGCTCATAATGTAGTGCTCGTTTTAAAAGGAATTCCTAGTTTAGTTGCTTTTCCTACCGGTGAAGTATATATCAATATGATAGGCAATCCTGGTATGGGAACAGGAGGAATGGGTGATAGTTTAACGGGGATTATATCCGCCTTTGTAGCACAAGGTTATTCTTTACAGTCTGCGGCCTTATTAGGTGTCTATGTACATAGTCGAAGCGCTGATATATTGGCTAAAGAAAAACCTTGGGGCTATACACCAAGTGATGTAAGCCAATCCGTTGGTTTGGTACTACAAGAGTTATTGAAAGGATAGGTAGATGACGCGATTACAACGAATACTACTCTGTTTAATAGCTTTATTAGTGCCACTGTTTGTACTAGCAGGTTGTTCGAATTCAGATGTATCCAAAGCGGCTACACAAGCCGTGTCGGCATCATCCAATTATTCTATTGATACAAAGCAGACTAATGCAGAAGGGCATGTTGATATCTATATGCTAGATATCGGCCAAGGGGATGCAATACTTCTTAAAGTTGGTGATGAGTATAGCATGATTGATACGGGAGATATAGAACATCGTGAAAATATTGTAGCCCAACTACATAACCTCGGTGTTACAAAGCTTAAAAATGTCATCATCACACATCCTCATGCAGATCATATGGGTGGTTTTTTAGCTATTGCAAAAGCAATGCCTATAGAACATGTATATGATGATGGTATTTCTGTTGACAATAATATGTATAAAACATATGAAAAATGGATTGAGAAAAAGAATATTCAACGCACTACGTTAAAAAAAGGTGGTACTGTTGATTTTGGTCATGGTGCAGTATTTGTAGTATATGCGCCTTGGGATGATATATTAGTAGATAAAAAAGGGCAACCGGATTTAAATAATAATTCTATTGTTGGTAAATTTATATTTGGTAAATTTTCTATGCTCTTTACAGGTGATGCAGAATTACAAGAAGAACAACGGCTTATAAAAGAGCAAAATAGTAAGCTCTTTGCTCGTATTTTGAAGGTGGGGCATCACGGATCGCGAACAAGTAGTTCTGAAGATTTCCTAAAATCCGTCAAACCAGAGAGTGCATTAATCTCTTGTGGGTTATATAATAAATATGGTCATCCTCATGATGTGACATTACGTCATTTGAATGAACACAATATCGCCATTTATCGTACAGATACGATGGGACGTATTCACATTAGTACGGATGGGAATGAATGGCAAATTTCTACAGAACGATGATAGATATGTATAATCCGTATACCTATCTTCATGTTTGTATGAAATAATCTATCTATAATCTAACATTAGTTTATGGATAGATTGGAACGATGAGACGAAACATTAGTATCATCGGCTCATCTCTATGGTTTGGACAAAAAGTATGTCAGTTAGATTGGAGTGAATGTATTGCGTAAACTATTTTTAATTTGCTTTGCTTTTCTCATGGCTGTACCACTGTTGTTAAGTCAAGCAAAGGCTGCTAATTTACAGGATGCTCGTTGGGTAACGAGAACTGATGCACCTGTTCCATATGTACGTATGGTTATGGATTTATCTACTCCTGTAAACGCGGCAGCATCCATCAGTAAAGATGGAAAAACGACAACGGTTACTTTGAAGAATACGAAGCTAAAAACGGCGAAGAATACTATTTATATGGATTCTTCCATTGCTAGCGTAGCTCAACTTTCACAAGTAGGCAAAGATGTGGCAGTTACGATTAAAACTCCATCCGCATTGGATACTAATGATGTGAAGGTTTTCTCTTTGAAGAAGGATACAGTCAATCAAAAGCCGTATCGAATTGTTGTAGATGTACAGAAAAAAGGCGTGGCTCCAAAACCTATCAATTATGGTAAGAAACCATCCCCAGCTACAGCGCCAGCAAGTAGCAAAGGGTCCGGTATATACTCTGTATCAGGAGGATTATCCGGTAAGGTGATTACTATTGATCCAGGTCATGGTGGTAGCGACCCAGGTGCTATCGGCCCTACAGGGTTCCAAGAAAAAAGTGCAACATTACCGATTGCTAAATATTTGAAATCAGCTTTAGAAGCTCGCGGTGCTAAGGTATTCCTGACTCGTACTACAGATGCCGATGTATATGGCCCTAATGCGAGTGGTGTTGATGAGTTGGGTGCTCGCGTTAATATAGCAAACTCCCATAATTCAGATGCCTTTGTAAGTGTTCATATTAACTCTTTCAACAACCCAAGTGTAGGTGGCATTGCTACATACTACTATTCTAAAACTGGTAATGACGCTCGCTTAGCACAAAAAGTACAAAATCAAATTGCTAATGTACCAGGCTTCAATGGTGACAGAGGTATCCAAGAAGGTAATTTGTATGTATTAAGACATACAAATATGCCGGCTATTCTCGTAGAATTAGGCTTTATTTCTAACCCTAATGAAGAACGTGCATTGAAGAGCGACCAAACAAAACAAGACTTTGCTAATCGCATTGCTGCTGGTATTGCTAGTTACTTTGGAGGCTAAGGATGAATATTCGAAATCAAATAACAGTGATTGCTTGTATCGGCATCCTAGCTTTTACAGCGGGCTGTAATTCCAATCAAATGCAAAACACAGGTTCTACAAACGTAAGCCAAGAGGTCAAGGTCAATAAAGATGCTGAAACTGCTAAGACTTCTAGTGAATCCGTTAAAATGGTATTCTTTGTTCCTACTGAAGATGGTTCCGGTGTTAAACAACAATCCGTGGATATCGCAGCAGATAAGGTGACGCCGAAGGCGGCATTGCTTGCCATGTTAAAAGCTGATCGCCAACAAAAGTATCCTATCTTTGATAAAGCGATAAAAATCAACTCTGTAACAGTTAAAGATGGAGTTGCTTCTGTAGAGGTGAATAAAGCTTTTGTTGATGGTAAAGGTGGCGACTTAACTGTTAAGTTGCAAATGGCTGCTATTGTTAATACATTGACCTCTTTTGATAATATCAATGGAGTGCTCTTTGTATGTGATGGCAAAAAGGTTCCTATTGTAGGCGCATTCGATACGAAGAGCCCTGTTAAACGGATGGAACAACTCATAAAAAAATAATGTACGAATCGACCTCATCAGTATGATGAGGTCGATTTTTTTTGCATTCTTATATATGTTACAATACATATAGTGTATAAGATAAAAAAGGTGATATAGTGGAACTTAAAACTCTTGGTGAATTTAATTTCATACATAGTATTGAATCGGATACAATATATGACAATAAGACAGTGGTGCAAGGCATTGGCGATGATTGTGCCATTTATAAAGCTAGTGAAGGGTATGATCAGCTCATAAGTACGGATACCATGGTGGAAGGTGTTCATTTTAGCTTTCATTATATGGCGCCCTATGATGTAGGATATCGTTTGATGACGGCTAATTTGAGTGATATTGCTGCAATGGGAGGTATACCACGTCAGGTTGTATTATCTGTAGCTGCACCAGGTCATATTGATACGCGAATTTTAGATGAAATTTATAGAGGTATTAAGGATCAGTGCCAACGATATCATGTAAATCTTATTGGTGGTGACACGGTCAGTACAGATGGACCCATGGTGTGGACTATTACTATCATAGGCGAGGTACCTAAAGATGAAGCGATACTACGAAGTGGTGCTCGACCTGGGGATGTGGTGGGCGTTACTAATTATATTGGTTATGCTGCCACAGGGTTAGGATCCTTATCATATAACCTTGATGGCTATCCTATGACGTGCATCGGTCATCAACGACCAGAACCTCAAATTGAATTAGGCCAATCGTTACGCGAACTTGGTATTCACAGTATGAATGATATTAGCGATGGTCTTAGTAGTGAGTTGAATGAAATAGCAAAGGCATCACATGTTTCAATCGTCATTGATGAAGCACTTATCCCATTGCATGAAGAAACATATAAACTAGCTGCTGTATTACATACTAATCCTGTTGATTATGCCTTATTGGGCGGTGAGGATTTTCAGCTCGTATTTACGGCGCCTAAGGAGCTTTCACAGGCATTAGAACAGTTAGGTTCTATCACGCTTATTGGTGAGGTTATAGAGGGAAAACCGATGGTACAATCGGTGACTAAGGATAAAGAGATACGCTTATTAGAAGCGAAAGGATATAATCATTTTCATGAGTAAAAATAAAGTTACATTAGAAACATATTCTGTAGAGGATACGCAATGTTTTGGTGAACGCCTAGGGCAGTGGGTCAAAGAGTCTGCTAGTCCACTATGCATGGCATTAATCGGCGATTTAGGGACTGGTAAGACTCATATGTCTCAGGGTATAGCAAAGGGTCTTGGCGTGTCGGAGGATATTACAAGTCCTACATTTTCTCTTATGAATACCTATATGACATTGGCTGGTGAAATATACCATTTTGATTTATATCGCATGGATGATGTAAGTGAATTAGAAAATATTGGATTTTATGAATTTACAGAGGATCAAGTTGCCATTGTAGAGTGGGCGGATAAGTTTGAAGATGAATTGCCCGATGAAACGTTATGGATACATATTGATTCGATTGATACTCACTCTAGACGGATTACATTAGAGAGCGATGTACTTGACGCTGAAACATTGAATACTTTAGGAGGTATGTATGTGGTTGGGAATTGAAACGAGTTCTGTCGTTTCTAGTGTTGCTGTGATGAATGAAAGTCAGTTGCTTGGTGAAATTACTATACAAGCAGGATTGACTCATTCTGAGCAGTTGGTACCACATATTCAATCATTGCTAGAGATGACGAGGGTAGAAAAATCTGATTTACAAGGAATCGTTGTTGCTAGTGGTCCCGGTTCCTTTACGGGTTTGCGCATAGGAATGGGGACGGCAAAGGCGATGGCTTATGCATTACATATACCTTTATATGGGGTTATGACTATGGATGGATTAGCGCGTAATATTCCATACACTACTGATACGATTTGCACTGTAATTGATGCGCAAAAGAAACATGTCTATGCGGCTCTGTATGCATATGATGGAGAGCGTTTACAGGTTAAAGAAGAGCCATTCGTAGTGGAAGCTGCTTCATTAGTAGAACGATTACGAAACCAACATAAACGCGTCGTATTTGTGGGCGATGGTATTAAGCGGATTGCTCCACTAGTAGAAGATGATGAGTTATTAATCATTGGTGATCCTATCTATCGCATACCTAAGGCTAGCTCTTTATTATTAAGTGCCCGCCCTTTGATTGAACGAGGTGAAAGTGCTGATCCTATGGATATGGTACCGCACTATATTAGACGGTCTGAAGCAGAAGTATTGTGGGAAGAAAAGCATAAAGATAATCCTGCTATGTTAAAGGAGAATCCTACAGTCACTGTAATCGAAGCGGCAGGTGAAAAATAGACATGACAGTCCGTAGAGCAACGATTGAGGATGCAAAGGAAATTTTTGCTATTGAAATGGAATGCTTTTCTGTTCCTTGGAGTTTAGATTCCATAGAAACAGAATTACTGAATGAAGATAAGAAACTCTATTATGTCATAGAAGATGCCAATGGTGTTGTAGGTTATGCAGGGGCGTGGCTCGTATATGATGAAGGGCAAATTACGAATATTGCGATACGTCCATCTGCAAGACGCCAAGGCTTTGGTGCTAAACTTACGAGTGCATTGATAGAGGAATGTTTTAAACGAGGCATGCATGAAATCTTTTTAGAAGTTCGTATATCTAATTTGTCTGCTTTATCTTTATACCGCAAATTGGGGTTTACTGTAAAAGGTATGCGAAAAAATTATTACTCAGAGCCTAAAGAAGATGCGTATATCATGTCTCTTATTAAAGAGGAAGGAAAATGAGTGTATATACATTAGCATTAGAAAGCAGCTGTGATGAAACATCGGCCGCTGTACTTAAGGATGGCCGTACAGTACTTTCTAATGTCATATCGAGTCAGGTGCCAATTCACCGAAAATTTGGTGGTGTAGTGCCAGAAATTGCATCCCGTCATCATATAGAACAAGTTATCCCTGTTATTGATAAGGCATTAGCGGATGCTCATGTCACATTGGATGACATTGATCATATAGGGGTTACCTATGGTCCTGGATTAGTAGGGGCCCTATTAGTTGGTGTAGCAGCTGCAAAAGGATTATCCTTTGCTACGGGGATTCCATTAGTACCTGTTCATCATATGGAAGGTCATATTTTTGCTAATTTCTTAGCTAATCCTACATTAGAACCACCATTTTTAAGCCTTGTTGTATCCGGTGGTCATACTATGCTAGTTCATGTGAAAGGCTATGAAGAATTTGAGATTTTAGGACAAACACGGGATGATGCGACAGGAGAAGCCTTTGATAAAATTGCCCGTGTTATGGGGTTTCCATATCCAGGAGGACCTCATATTGATGCATTAGCAACAGAGGGCAATCCAGATGCTATTGAGTTTCCGAAGGCCCTTAGTGAGTCGGGAAATTTTGAATTTAGCTTTAGTGGCTTAAAATCAGCTGTTCTAAATTATTTAAATAGTAAATCACAAAAGGGTGAAGCCATAAATAAGGCTGATGTGGCGGCGTCCTTTCAAAAGGCTATCGTAGATGTTCTGGTAGAAAAAACTAAGGATGCAGCTCATACACTAGGGGAAACTAAAATAACCATTGCTGGTGGTGTATCGGCTAACCAAGGCTTACAAGTAGCATTAGAGAATATGTGTAATGAAGAAGGGTTTACGTACTATAAACCAGGTAAAATTTTAGCTACTGATAATGCGGCTATGATTGGATGCCGTGCTTATTATATGGCACAAGCCGGAAAATTCTGCGATTTACATTTAAATGCTAAGCCTAGTGTGCCAATTGGTACCGTTGCATGGGTAGAAGGTAACTAGTATGACTGTACATATATATGATGAACTTGTTAAGGAAACAAATCTATCTAGTTTGCAAGCAGCCCTACTAGTTCATATTAGTCATATGATTCGCTTTGGCCAATCGGTGAGTAAACATAAGATTGTTTTGTTTACAGAGATTGCGAATGATGACATGATGTGTATATATGAGTCTAATGACTCATTAGTTACATCACGCATACCTAGTTCTGATATGTGGAAAAAACTGATCACCACCGGTGAAAGCTTTCAACAATCCACACAAAGTGGATTTGAATATCTATTTCCCATTGTCGATAATGGCGGTAAGACTATAGGAGGCATTTCCTTCTCTTATATAGCACCTGCCAATGGTGTGGAAGGTAAACAAGGATTTATCGTAGCCGATACAATGCAACGATTGATGTTGACGGCCACAGATGAACAAATTAAAGAATATGAGCCTATATCGTATTTGGATGGGCTCATCATTTTTGACCAAAATGGGACTATCTTGTACGGCAATGATACGGCGTTACACTTGGCGGATATTGTCGGTGTTGATCGGCGGTTGGTGGGCACATCTATTTTTGGTAGTTCTTTAAAAATATCTGCTATTCATCGTGTCATAGATGAACGAAATGATTTTGTATCCGAAGAAATCTATCATAATATGGTACTAAGACAGCATTTGATTCCTATTCCGATGGGACGCAATGAATGTCGTTGCTTTTTAATTCTTCACGATTGTACCCGTGAAAGTAAACAGCAACAAGAACTACTAGTTAAAAATTCCATTATTAAAGAGATACATCACCGTGTTAAAAATAACTTACAAACAGTAGCAGGCTTACTACGGATGGAAGCGCGGCGCTCTGATTTACCAGAGGTAAAATCGGCATTACAAGAGGGTATTTCCCGTATTGAAAGTATGGCCCTTGTCCATGATTTAGTATCTCACTATGATGAAGACTATATTTCTATACGATCCATATATGATGAATTGTGCCGATTATTACGTCAGAGCATGGTAGAACGTAATCAACATGTAGAATTTCGCTATCATGGAGACGATTGTATCATTTCATCTCATCAAGCCAGTTATATTTCTCTTGTATTCAATGAACTGATTTCTAATAGTATTGTGCATGGGTTGGATGGGACTGATGGTGTAATTTCATTATCTGTATCCAGTATGAATGATACTATTGCACTAGTATTTACAGATTCAGGTAAAGGTTTGCCTCGTGATTTTGATATGGCTAAAAGTAAGCGATTAGGCATGCAAATTATTAATAATTTGGTGACTCACGAGCTACAAGGTCATATGACGATTGAAAATGGTGATGTTGGGGTTATTGTTACAATTCATATTCATAAGGAGCAATAAATGCGTATTTTAATCGTTGATGATGAATCTTTAATCCGCATGGATTTGCGAGATATTCTAGAATCTGAACAACATGAAGTGGTTGGGGAAGCATCGAATGGTGTTGAAGCTATTACGATGTGTAAAGAACTAAAACCTGATGCGGTGTTAATGGATGTGAAAATGCCTGAGCTAGATGGTATAGAAGCAGCTCGTCAAATTGGATTTAACCACTTGGCACCTGTTGTACTTCTAACTAGTTATAGTCAACAGGATTTAGTGACAAAAGCTCGTGAATCTGGTGTATATGGATATTTAATAAAACCTGTGAGAGAAGAGCAGCTGATTCCAACATTAGAAATGGCATGTGGTCGATTTTTAGATGATTTAGAATCACGTCAACAAATGGCTGATTTAGAGAAAACTCTAGAAGAACGAAAAATAATACAAAAAGCGACAGGCATTCTTATGGATTTATATAAAATTACGGAGGACGAAGCATATAATCGAATTCGGCAATTAAGTATGAAGAAACGAGAGTCTATTGTCAATATATGTAAACTAATCATTCAACAAGCATCGACTAATTAATAAAAATTATAGGGCGATACATATAACCTTCTATATAAGATATAAAAGCTTATATAGAAGGTTATTTTATATGAATTAGTACTTGTAAAAACTAAAAAGTCAAAAAATCAAAATTAGTACTTGCAATTATTTTGACATAGGTTATAATAATACATGTGATTAGCACTCGATAAGTTAGAGTGCTAATGAATTATGAATAATACATAGTAAATAAGGAGTGACATCATATGTTAAAACCATTAGCTGACCGCGTTCTTATCCGTTTAGAAGCAAAAGAAGAAAAAACTAAAAGTGGTATCTTCCTTCCTGATACAGCAAAAGAAAAACCTCAAGAAGGTGTTGTTGTAGCAGTAGGTGCTGGTAAAGTATATGACAATGGTCAACGTGTAGCTCCAGAAGTTAAAGTTGGCGATACTGTTATGTTTGCAAAATACGCTGGTAGCGAATTAGAAATCGATGGCGCTACTCACTTGATTATTAGCGAACGCGATATCTTAGCAGTATTATAATAGCTTTCAAGGCTATACATATTAATGATACATTCTATATTGCCTTAGGGCATATATTTCTTTACATTGGATAGTGTTACTATCTAGGAGGTAATACATATGGCAAAAGAAATCTTGTTTAATGAAGAAGCTCGTCGCGCATTAGGTCGTGGCGTTGATCAATTGGCAAATGCTGTAAAAGTTACATTAGGACCAAAAGGCCGTAATGTCGTATTGGATAAAAAATTCGGTTCCCCAACAATCACAAATGATGGTGTAACTATTGCTCGTGATATCGAACTTCCAGATCCATTTGAAAACATGGGCGCTCAATTGGTAAAAGAAGTTGCTACTAAAACTAACGACGTAGCAGGTGATGGTACTACTACTGCAACAGTATTGGCACAAGCTATGATTCAAGAAGGTATGCGCAACGTAGCAGCTGGTGCTAACCCAATGATCTTGAAAAAAGGTATTGAAACAGCCGTTAAAACTTTGGTTGAAGAAATTAAAAAACGCTCCATTAAAGTTTCTGGTAAATCTGAAATCGCTCAAGTTGCAAGTGTATCTGCTGCTGACGAAGAAATTGGTGGCTTAATTGCTGAAGCTATGGAAAAAGTAGGTAACGATGGCGTTATCACTGTAGAAGAATCTAAAGGCTTGCAAACTGCATTAAACGTAGTAGAAGGTATGCAATTCGACCGCGGTTACATTTCCCCTTACATGGTAACTGACCCTGATCGTATGGAAGCTGTTATGGATAACCCATACATCTTGATTACTGACCGTAAAATCAGTGCTATCGCAGATATGTTGCCAACACTTGAAAAAGTGGTAAAAGTAGGTAAAGAACTTCTTATCATCGCTGAAGATGTAGAAGGCGAAGCATTGGCTACATTGGTAGTAAACCGCTTGCGTGGTACTTTCAAAGCAGTAGCTGTTAAAGCTCCTGGCTTCGGCGACCGTCGTAAAGCTATGCTTGAAGATATCGCTATTTTGACTGGTGGTACTGTAATTACTGAAGATATGGGCCGTAAACTTGATTCTGTAGAACTTACTGATCTTGGTACAGCTCGTCAAGTTCGCATCACTAAAGATGAAACTACAATCATCGATGGTGTAGGCGATAAAGACGTAATTGCTAAACGCGTTAGCCAAATTCGTGCACAAGTAGAAGAAACAACTTCTGAATTCGACCGTGAAAAATTACAAGAACGTCTTGCTAAATTATCTGGTGGTGTTGCAGTTATCGAAGTAGGCGCTGCTACAGAAGTTGAAATGAAAGATAAAAAACTTCGTATCGAAGACGCATTGAACGCAACTCGTGCTGCTGTTGAAGAAGGTATCGTAGCTGGTGGTGGTACTACATTCATCGATATCATCCCTGCATTGAACACATTGGAAGCTACTGGTGATGTTCAAACTGGTATTAACCTTGTTAAACGTGCAGTAGAAGAACCTCTTCGTCAAATTGCTTACAATGCTGGTCTTGAAGGCTCCGTTGTAGTAGAAAAAGTTAAAAATACAGAAGCTGGTGTTGGTTTCAACGCATTGACTGAAGAATATATCGACATGGTTAAAGCTGGTATCGTGGATCCTGCAAAAGTAACACGTTCTGCTCTTCAAAATGCTGCATCCATCGCTTCTCTTGTATTGACTACTGAAACAATCGTAGCTGATAAAGTAGAAGAAAATGCTGCTGCTCCTGCAATGCCTCCAATGGGTGGCATGGGCGGTATGATGTAATCAACTGCTTTAGCGATACATAGATAATATATTAAAATCCTAATGAATGTAGATTGCTACATTCATTAGGATTTTTTATTCTTAGAATGAGTCTTGATAAATTGATTTCATAAGCAATTTATGATATAATTCTATAGAATTTCATATAAGAGTCTTAGTTTGACAGACACTAGTATATAGCATATAATTTTTATATCTAAAAATATCTATATAATAAAGAGGTGTTACTATGTTGAACTTTTTATTTAAAAGTAAACCTGATTATATTAATTTTGGGCTTTTATTCTATCGCCTTGCATTAGGTATTTCCATGTTCTATCATGGATACTTAAAATATGTAAGTGGTGAACAAGGTCTTTATAAGGTAGGGGCCATGTTGTCCGCCTTAGGTGTGCCAAGTGGCTTTGAGGTAATTCTAGGTACTATTGCTTCCTATGTAGAGATGGTTGGTGGTATTCTTATTATCATAGGTTTGTTTACACGGATAGGCTCCATTTTGATTATAGGTACATTGGCAGTGGCTACTATACTAAATCTTAACGGTAATTTCTTTAGTTGGGATTATCCATCGCAAATGGGCTTTGGTGCTATCATGCTGTTCTTTGCTGGTGCAGGTCGCTATAGTTTAGATAAGGCATTATTTAAATAATCAGTTAATTAGAAGACTCATCATAGATGAGTCTTTTACTATGTAGAGAGGTTATTATGAATCAAAAAACAGTTCCATTTACATCTGAACAATTAGAAGCAATTATTGCTAACTATCCGACTCCGTTTCATATTTATGACGAAGAAGGCATCGTTAATAATATGAAGAGATTTATCTCCGCATTCTCTTGGAATAAGGGATTTAAACAATATTTTGCTGTGAAAGCTACTCCAAATCCATATATTATGCGTGTGTTGCAAAAACTAGGGGTAGGCGCTGATTGTTCTTCCTTAGCCGAATTACTTCTATGCGAAAAGGTGGGCATTACAGGCCATGACATCATGTTCACATCCAATGACACACCTTATGTAGAGTATAAAAAGGCTTTGGATATGGGGGCTATCATCAATTTAGATGATATTACTCATATTGAATACTTAGAAAAACATCACGGCTCTTTACCAGACACATTCTGCGTACGTTATAATCCAGGTCCTTTGAAAGAAGGGGGCAATACGATTATCGGCCTTCCAGAGGAAGCAAAATATGGTATGACTCGTGAGCAAGTATTTGAGGCATATAAGCAATTACAAGCAAAGGGTGTAAAACATTTTGGTTTACATACTATGGTTGTATCCAATGAACTTGATATTGATGGATTGGTAGGTACAGCTGAAATCTGCTTTAACCTAGCTGTAGAAATTAAAGAAAAATTAGGCATCGATGTTGAATTTATCGATCTTGGTGGTGGTGTAGGCGTAGCATATAAGCCAGAACAAACGCCTGTTGACTTTGAAAAATTGGGCGAACGTGTTCATGAAGCTTATGATCGAATCATTAAAGGCAATGGTCTTAAGGATATTGCTTTGGCCTACGAATGTGGTCGTATGGTAACAGGCCCATTTGGATATCTTGTTTCCACAGCTATTCACAAAAAGGACATCTATCGTCATTACATCGGTTTAGATTCTTGCATGGCGAATTTAATGCGTCCAGCATTGTATGGTTCTTACCATCATATTACGGTAATGGGTAAAGAAAATGCTCCTAAAGATCATGTGTATGATGTAACTGGTTCCTTGTGTGAAAATAATGATAAATTTGCTATTCAACGAGAATTGCCAAAAATTGATATTGGTGACCGTATCATCATTCATGATGCAGGTGCACATGGTCATTCGATGGGCTTTAACTATAATGGCAAATTACGCTCTGCTGAATTGTTGTTGCACAAAGATGGTTCTGTTACACAAATTCGTCGCGCTGAAACATACGATGATTTGTTTGGTACATTAGACTTCTCTAATTTATAATATTGAGAATTAAATAGAGTTGAGAACTACTATTAATAAACTATAAGATATACGGATATATAGGGATTTTTTCTAATTCCTGTATATTTTAGTAGGAATATCTTGCTATCATTTAGATAAGAATGTATAATGAGTATAGATTGTTATGCACATACTTGCTAAAGTGGCGAGAGAATACGGCGGTATCACCCTTGTGCGTACCGCCGTTTTTCTATGTGACTATAAAGTTTTAATCATATAATCAGATTATCTGATACGAAGGAGTGAAATATTTTGGCTGAATTACTTCAGATTAAAGATTTGGAAGTGTCTGTAGAAGAGAAGAAAATTCTTAAAGGCATTAATTTAACAATAAATAAAGGTGAGATTCACGTCGTAATGGGTACGAATGGTGCAGGTAAATCCACATTGGCAAATGCTATTATGGGTAACCCATTGTACACAGTCGATAAAGGTTCTATCGTATTTGATGGTAAGGATATTACAGAAGATGCTGTAAATGATCGTGCAAAAGCAGGTATCTTTATGTCATTCCAAAGCCCAATTTCCGTTCCTGGTATTACTGTAGAAAACTTCATCCGTACTGCAAAATCTACAATTACAGGTGAAAATGTACGCGCGTTGGCTTTCAAAAAAGAATTGAAAGAAAAAATGGATGAATTGTCCTTTGATACATCCTATGCACAACGTTATGTAAACGAAGGTTTCTCCGGCGGGGAACGCAAGAAAAATGAAATTCTTCAAATGTCTATTTTAAATCCTAAATTGGCTATCCTTGACGAAACTGACTCTGGTCTTGACGTTGATGCTGTTCGTATTGTATCCGAAGGTGTTAATCGTTTCCACAATGAAGATAATGCAGTATTAATCATCACTCACCACAATCAAATTTTACAAAAATTAAAACCTGATTTTGTACATGTTTTAATCAATGGTAAAATCGTTAAGACTGGTGATGCTTCATTGGTTCGTGAAATTGAAGAAAAAGGTTACGACGCATACAAAGCATTAGCATAGGAGGCAACATGGAAGAAAGAAAGAAAACCCAAGTTGCGGATATGGACCGTGGTGTCTATGATATAAAGAATAATTTTGAGTATTCCTATATTGCTGATGCTGGGTTAACAGAAGATATTATCCGTGAAATTTGGTCTAATAAAAATGAACCGGAATGGATGCTTGACTTCCGTTTGAAATCCTTAGAGATTTACAATCGTATGGAAATTCCTAATTGGATTCCTGATATTTCTGGCTTAGATATGGAACATATTTACACATATGTAAAGCCTAAAGTAGATATGAAGGGCGATTGGAATGAAGTACCTGACGATATTAAGAGCACATTTGATCGCCTCGGTATTCCAGAAGCAGAAAAAACATCTCTTGCAGGTGTAGGTGCCCAATATGACTCCGAAGTCGTATACCACAGCATTCAAGAAGATCTTGTAAAACAAGGCGTAATTTATACTGATATTGAAACAGCACTTCATGAACATGAAGAAATCGTAAAAAAATACTGGATGACATTGATTCCTCCTACAGATCATAAATGGGCAGCTCTTCATGGTGCCGTTTGGTCTGGCGGTTCCTTTGTATATGTTCCTGCAGGCGTGCAAGTGGATATTCCATTGCAATCCTATTTCCGTTTGAATGCACCAGGTGCTGGTCAGTTCGAACATACGATGATCATCGTAGAAGAAGGTGCAAAGGTACACTTTATCGAAGGTTGTTCTGCTCCTAAATACGATGTATCCAATCTTCATGCAGGCGCAGTAGAATTGTTCGTTAAGGATAACGCTACGTTGCGTTATTCCACAATTGAAAATTGGTCTAAGAATATGTACAACCTCAATACCAAACGTTGTGTTGTAGGTAAAGGCGGTACTATTGAATGGGTATCTGGTTCCTTTGGTTCTCACGTATCCTGTTTGTACCCAATGAGTATTCTTAATGGCGAAGGTGCTCATGCTGAGTTTACAGGCGTAACATTTGCTGGTGAAGGTCAATTCCTTGATACTGGTTGTAAGGTGGTTCACAATGCACCATATACGACAAGTAATGTAAACTCTAAATCTATCTCCAAATCCGGTGGCGCTGCTATTTATCGTGGCCTGTTGAAAATTGGTCCTAATGCAGAACATGCAAAAGCAACTGTATCCTGTGAATCCTTGATGTTGGATGAAATTTCTCAATCCGATACAATTCCAGCTATTATTGTAGAAAATGATAATGTCGATTTAGGTCATGAAGCTAAGATTGGCCGTATTTCTGATGAAGCTATTTTCTACCTTATGACGCGTGGTATTAGTGAAGAAGAAGCTCGTGCAATGCTTGTTCGTGGTTTCGTAGAACCAATTTCTAAAGAATTGCCATTGGAATATGCTGTTGAAATGAATAATCTAATCAATCTTGAATTAGAAGGTTCTATCGGTTAAGGAGGTACTATGAGCGAATTACTATTTAATGAACTTCCTAGACCTACCTTTAGATGGTTGCGTGTTAACCATACTCCAGCAAGTCTTTGGGGAGAATCAGACAAAACTACAGCTGTATTGGTAAAAGGTAATGATGCCATTATAAGCCCATTACCAGCTGGTACAGCTTTGATGAATATAAACTATAAAGGTGCTAATGGTGAGGCTGTAGCTAAGCTTGTAAGCGAAGCTGAAGGCTATCGTATCCATGTGCCTGCTAAGGCAAAAGAAGTGGTAGGTATTCGCATTGATGCGAGTGCACGTATTGCCAGTCGTTTCCAATTTATCGTTGAAGAAGACGCTGACGTAGAAGTACAAATCTTTTTGGATGGTGGTACAAAAGAGGCGACTAATATTCAATATCTTAATGAATACGATGTAAAATCTAATGCCAAGATTGTCGTTAAAAAAGTAAATCTTTTAGACGAAACTGTACAGCATATCGAACATCGCTATACAAAACTAGAGGATAATGCCGATGTGGAATACATCAATGTAGAAATAGGTGGCAAAGAAAACTTCCTAAACTATGAACATGATTTACAAGGTGAATCTAGTAAAATCGTTCATGACATTGCTTATTTAGGCAATAAGGAACAAAAATTTGATATTGCTATGCTCATGACACATGGTGGTAAAAAATCTTTTAGTGATATTCATACATTAGGTGCCTTAAGCGATACATCTAAAAAATCCTTCCGTGGTACATTGGATTTCCTTCGCGGTGCCGTTGCCTCTGAAGGTGCTGAAGAAGATACATGTTTATTGTTAGATCCTACTGTTAAATCTATTTCTCTACCATTGTTATTGTGTAAAGAAGATAATGTAGTAGGTAATCATGCAGCTAGTGCAGGACAAATTGATCAAAATAAATTGTTCTACCTCATGAGCCGTGGTTTTAGTGAAGTAGAAGCTAAACATATTATTGTAGAATCAATGATTCGACCAATCATCGATCGCATTGGTGATGACGTGATTGAAGAAGCTGCATTAACTGCAGTACGTAATAAGATTTAAGAGGATTGACTATGAGACCTATTACAGAAGCATATAAGGATTTTCCTGTTTTACATAAAGAGCATAATGGTCATCGCCTTATCTATTTAGATAGTGGTGCAACGGCGCAAATTCCTCAAATGGTAATGGATCGCCTTACAGACCATATGCTTCATCACAATGGTAATCCACATCGCGGTTCTCATATCCTCGCTATTGAAGCGTCGGAAGCGTATGAAAATGCACGTGACCGCGTTGTTGAGTTTATCAATGCCCGTGAGCGAGAAGAGGTTGTCTTTACCCGTAATAGTACGGAATCGATGAACCTAATCGCTCATAGCTATGGCGCTAATTTTGTTACAAAAGGTGATAAGATTGTCATTACTGTTGCAGAACATCATGCCAATCTTGTTACATGGCAATATGTTGCTGAGAAAACAGGTTCTACATTAGAGTATATGTACTTAGATGAATCGGGCCATTTGAAAGATGGTGAAATCAATAAGATTGATGAAAGTACTAAAATTGTGGCATTTGCCCATGTGAGCAATGTTCTTGGCATGGAGTTTCCTGTGAAAGAATTGACTGAAAAAGCCCATTCTGTAGGGGCTATTGTGGTTCTTGATGGAGCTCAGTCTACACCTCATATGAAGGTAGATGTACAAGCCTTGGACTGTGATTTTTTCGTATTTTCTGGTCATAAAATGTGCGCTTCTCAAGGTATTGGTGTGCTATATGGGAAACGAGAATTACTTGAAAAAATGCCACCATTCTTACTCGGTGGTGATATGATTGAATATGTAAAAGAACAATCTACTACATTCAACGAATTACCATATAAATTCGAAGCTGGTACACCAAATGCTCATGGTGCTGTAACATTACATGCCGCTATTGATTATCTCGAATCTTTCGGCATGGATGCTATTGAGGCACATGAAGAAGAATTGGTATCCTATGTATTGCCTAAGATGCTTGAAATCCCTCATGTTCACGTATTGGGATCTCAAAACCCTCGTGAAAAACATGGCGTTATCGCTTTTACAATAGATGATGTACATCCTCATGATGTAGCGACTATCCTTGATTCTAAAGGTATCTGTGTACGCTCTGGACATCATTGTGCACAACCTTTAGGCGCATTCTTTCACGTAGCTGCATCTACACGCCTCAGCATGTATTTATACACGCGTAAAGAAGATTTAGATGCATTCTTAGAAGTATTAAAAACTGTCCGTTCGGTAATGGGCTTTAAAGATTAGGAGACATTCACATGGAAATGGATCAATTGTATACGGAACTTATTTTGGAACATAATCAAGATAAGCGTAATAAACGTGAGTTAAGTGAATTTACTGCTTCCGAACATGGCCACAATCCAAGTTGTGGTGATGATTTGACGCTACAAATTGATGTACAAGATGGCATTATTAAAGATGCAGCTTACACAGGCTCTGGTTGTGCTATCAGCCAAGCTTCAGCATCCATGATGATTGATATTATCAAGAGTAAATCTGTAGAAGAAGCATTGCGTTTGGTAGAATTATTCTTGGGTATGATTAAAAAAGAGGTTACCGACGAATCTAAACTTGAAGATTTGGAAGATGCTATGGCCTTACAAAATATTTCTAATATGCCTGCTCGTGTAAAATGTGCTGTATTAGCATGGCATACATTAAAAGAGGCTTTAAAGAAATAATTATGAATAAGACCATTATTTTTGACTTGGATGGAACCTTAACAGATTCAGAAGAAGGAATTTTGAAGAGTGTCACATATGCACTTGAATCCTTTGGATATGAAATTCCACCTCATGAAACATTGTTATTATTCTTAGGCCCTCCACTTGTAGATTCATTTCAAGAACACTGTGGCATGGCATTAGAAGAAGCAGAAAAAGTATATAAAAAGTTTGGTGAACGCTATGGTACTATTGGTAAATTCGAAAATCAATTGTATCCTAACATCATCGACCTATTGGACAAGGTTAAAAATGAACATTATACTGTGGCCTTGGCTACGGCTAAGCCAGAAGTTTATGCACGAGAGATTTTAGATCATTTTTCTATTACACAATACTTTGATGTCATTGTAGGAGCCAATTACAAAGAAGGCTTGGTTCATAAGAAAGAGATTCTACAAAAGGCTATCGAATTGTGTGGTAATCCATTAACTGATGATACGGGACGTCGTCTCGTATACATGGTAGGGGATAGAAAATACGATGTTGAGTCAGGCAATGAATTAGGTTGTATATCTATAGGTGTTACCTATGGATATGGTACCGAAACAGAGTTAAACGATGCAAATGCAGAATATCTTTGCGATGATGTAGATGATATTGTTATGACCTTGGACTTAGAGGAAATGCTTGTTCGTAGATAAGACTATTAACGTTCATATTAAAAGGCTAGAGATTCGTCTCTAGCCTTTTTTACGCAGTAAAAAGACCTTGTTCGTATTGAGCAAGGTCTTTTAGATTTTTCTTATGTTATTTTTTTAGGCCACTTTTTTTAGCTAATGATTTGATAACCTTAGCGCTTTGTTTTTTGAGTTTGCCTCCAGTTTGTTTTAATTGGATACGTGTACGGAATACACGACCAAGTGTTGTAATTTTGGTTTTGCGACGCGGTTTCATATCGCGTTCGTTACCAAAATCGCCACGTTGGACAGTGGTTGCTTTTACCTTTTCAGATCCAAATGATTGACGTAAGGATTTCATAAATTGTGTAAGTGGTAGAGTACGATTGAAGGCGAATAAATCAACTGCTACATAACCCAATTCCGGATACGCATGTAATGTGAAGTGAAATTGTTTTGCAATAGCAAGAACGACAATTTCATCATCCATAACTTGATAGTTAATTTCGTCTAATTCAATATCTGCTAACTCAAATGCAGCAGCTACACTTTCTTGTACGGCTGCAGCGGAAGAGAGGGATTCTTCATTGCAAGAGTATAAATCTAGTAATAATTGATGACCTAATGCATCTGCCATTGTAGCACCTTCTTTCGTACATACGTTATTATATCTTTAATATTATACATTGAATTCTTATATTAGTCTATTCGTAGAAACATTTACGTACATACATTGATTTGGCGGCGTAATTCATATAATAAATTTACGTATTTTGGTAATAGTCAAATAATAATTTATAAAAATTTGACTTTATATTTGACAATAGTCAAATAGTCAAATATAATAAAACTATATTAAAAGAACAAAAAGACAAATTAAGAGATAAATTTATAAAGAGGTGTTATTATGAGCGTTATAGCTGATAAAATAGAAAAATTTATACTTAATAAATTAACAGAAGAACAAGAAAGATTGATTTTAAAGAGAAATGAGTTGGCCGATGAATTAGATTGTGCACCATCTCAGATTAGCTATGTATTGAGTACGCGTTTCTCTAATGAACGAGGATTTGATGTTGAATCTAGACGTGGATTAGGTGGATATATTAGAATTCGTAAGTTGCAACCAGAATCTTCTAATATGGTACCAGCAGTGACAACCTATCATATCTATGAAGGTCCAAATCGCGTGGAACGGTTAATCGATTTACGCGATGTTGATCAATCTTTATTTCAATTGTTACAAGATAATAAAATTACAAAGCGCGAGGCTCAAATGATGCATAATTCATTTGCCAGCATCATTGAACATGTAGATTATGAATCTAGAAATGATGCTATTCGCAATCTTTATGCATCCATGATAGAGACATTGCGGAAGGAGTGATGTCATATGAAATGCGATCATTGCCATACAAATGAAGCAACAGTGCATATGACAAATATCGTTAATAATCAAAAAACAGAACAACATTTATGTTCGTCCTGTGCTAATAAATTACAAAAAGATGGTAAGTTATCTCCATTTAGTTCTTTCGTAAATGATATTTGGGACAATGACTTTTTCTCCAATGATTTTTTCAAAAATATGGTGTACCCAGACCATATGTTGCAATCACAGCAGATGAAATGCTGTCCAAATTGTGGAAATACATTTGAAGATTTTAATCGATTTGGGAAATTTGGATGTCCTAGTTGTTACGAAACTTTTAAAAATCAGATTGCATCATTGGTTCAACGCATTCAAGGGTCAGTTGAATATGAAGGACGCGTACCAAACCAAGGGCATAATGTGTTTAAAGCACAATATGAAATTAAGCAATTACGACGTCAATTAGAAACGGCCATCGGTGATGAAAACTTTGAAGAAGCAGCTCAAATTAGAGATAAAATCAAAGCTTTAGAATCGAAGGTCGATAGTAAAGAAAATTGAGGAGGATAGTATGTTTGATAATATATTAGATGCAGCCCTTAGTAAATGGCTTCAACATACGCCATCCGATTCAGATCATATCGTTATTTCTAGTCGTATACGATTAGCTCGGAATTTTAGAGACACATTATTTACCAATAAAAATGATGGAGCCGCTCTACATCATGTTGATTCCATTGCACGTGGTTTGGTTACTACGTTAAAAAATTCCGACAATCAAGATTATTACTGTATTAGTCTTGATAAATTATCCGATACAGAGCGTGCTATTCTTGTGGAAAAACATTTGATTAGTCCTGTTATGGCTGAAAAAATGCCATATCGTAGCTTACTTGTATCCGATGACGCATCGGTAGCAATTATGGTTAATGAAGAGGACCATTTGCGCATACAAACTATGGAGGCGGGCCTGAATTTAATAGATGCTTTTCACCATGCAGAACGCATTGATGATGCTATTGATGAGAAGCAACCATTTGCATTTAATGAATCTTTTGGCTATTTAACTGCATGCCCAACGAATGTGGGTACCGGTTTACGCGCCTCTGTTATGCTTCATCTTCCTGCATTAGCAATGACTGGACGCATTAATCGTCTTGTTCGCAGTATTGTTCAGCTTGGCTATTCTGTGCGCGGTTTATATGGCGAAGGCTCTGAAGCATTAGGTCATATGTATCAGGTGTCTAATCAACGTACGATGGGCATTAGCGAAGCCGATACCATTGAGCAATTGACGAAAATTGTAGAAGGTATCATAGCAGAAGAGCGAAAATGTCGCCAAACATTGGTGCACAATGATAAAGATGGTCTTGAAGATCATTTGTGGCGGTCCTATGGTATATTGCGATATGCAAGGTCTATAAGTGGTCAGGAGTCCCTAGAAAAATTAAGCGATGTTCAATTAGGTGTAGATTTAAATATCTTACCAGTATGGTCGAACGATAGTTTTAATGAGTTGGTGGCTATTACAAGACCTAATTTTTTACTTAAATATATGGGAAAAGATGAGATAAGTCCTCAAGAATGCGATAATTATAGAGCAACAGTTATTAGAGAAAAACTTTCACAAAAATAATAAGTGATTTTCCTATTTTCTGTGATATTTAAGAATACTATTCATGGAGATATTCGAGAAATTCCATTTTATATAGATTGATAAAATGTACCTTCATTTCATGAATGAAGTTTATATAAAGAACGCAAACTGATGTTTGCGAACGAGGTAATACATATGATGCAACGGTTTACAGATGATGCACAACGAGTGATATCCTTCGCCCAAGAAGCGGCCTTAGAACTAGGGCATGACTATGTGGGAACGGAGCATGTACTCATCGGGCTCATAAAGGTTAAAAATGGTGTTGCCGCAAAGGCTCTTAATGAGCTTGGTCTCAGTGCAGAAACTATTATTGAAGATGTTGAAGAGCATATAGGACGAGGTAATAAGAAGGCTAGTTCCGTCTATATGACTCCCCGTGTAAAACATGTGCTAGAGTTAGCTGTTGAAGTGGCTAATCATATGAACCACAATTATGTGGGGACAGAACATATTCTATTAGGTCTGTTGAGCGATGGTGGTGGCGTAGCAGTAGGTATATTGCGCAATCATAATATTCGTGCAAATGATATTGTGGATACGATTCGAACAATTCTCGGCTCTTCTGACAGCGCTAGTCATAGTGCGGAAGATAGGAAAGATAATAGTTCATTAGGTGAACTTGCTGATTTTGGCACAGATTTAAATGAATCGGCTAAGCAAGGTAAAATTGACCCCGTTATTGGTCGGGATAAAGAGATAGCGAGGGTCATTCAAATTTTGAGCCGCCGCACTAAAAATAATCCGGTGCTTATCGGTGAACCAGGTGTAGGTAAAACGGCTATTGCAGAAGGGTTGGCTCAGCGCATCGTAAATGGTAATGTGCCAGAAATTCTGCGTAATAAGCGAATTATTTCATTGAGTATCAGTTCCATGCTAGCCGGTGCGAAATATCGTGGCGAATTTGAAGAACGATTGAAAAAAGCCATTGATGAAGTTCAAAAACATGACGATATGATTATATTCATCGATGAAATTCATACATTAGTTGGCGCTGGTGCCACTGAAGGCGCTATGGATGCAGCAAATATTTTAAAACCTGCATTAGCTCGCGGTGAGTTTCAAGTGATTGGCGCTACAACCTTGGATGAATATAAAAAACATATAGAAAAAGATGCTGCTTTAGAACGCAGATTTCAACCTGTTCTTGTTGGTGAGCCATCAGAGGAAGACGCACTTGAAATTTTAAAAGGATTACGTGATCGGTATGAGGCCTTCCATAAGGCAAAGATTACCGACGAAGCATTGGAAGCCGCGGTTTCACTATCCAGTCGTTATATTACGGATCGGTTCTTGCCAGATAAGGCTATTGATGTTGTCGATGAGGCAGCATCTAAGGTGCGGATGAAAGTGTTTTCTGCCGCACCCGATGTGAAAGCATTGGAGACACAATTAGCAGATGTAAAAAAGGAAAAAGAAGCGGCTGTAACAGCTCAAGAATTTGAGAAGGCGGCTGAGATGCGTGATGAAGAAAAGCGCATTGAAAAGGAAATCAACGATAAGAAAAAAGCGGCTAAGGAAAATAGCGATGCTAAGTTAGTTGTGACTGACGAAGATATCGCCTCTGTTGTAGCACAATGGACGGGGATTCCTGTTTCTAAAATCGCACAGGAAGAATCTGAATCATTATTACATCTAGAAGAAGAGCTTCATAAACGTGTTATTGGTCAAGATGAGGCTGTTGTGGCCGTTTCTAAGTCTGTTCGCCGCGCTAGAGCTGGTTTAAAAGATCCTAAACGTCCTATTGGGTCATTCTTATTCTTAGGACCTACTGGCGTTGGGAAAACCGAATTGGCTCGTGCCCTAGCTGTTGCCTTATTTGGTGATGAGACGGCGATGATTCGCCTAGATATGTCCGAATATATGGAAAAGCATACTGTATCGCGTTTAGTAGGTGCGCCTCCAGGCTATGTTGGCTATGAAGAAGGGGGACAATTAACTGATGCAGTTCGCCGCAAACCATATAGCGTAATTTTACTTGACGAAGTAGAAAAGGCTCATGCAGATTTCTTTAATATCTTATTGCAGGTTCTTGATGATGGTCGATTAACAGATAGTCAGGGTCGCACTGTTGATTTTAGAAATACTGTTATCATCATGACGAGTAATCTAGGTGCTAAAGCTCTGCGCAAGGATTCACCTGAACTAGGATTTTTAGCAGCTAAGAAGGCTGATAGCAACACTGAAGATGTTAGTGTTGTTAATTTTAAGGAAGCAAAAAAATCTGTTATGGATTCTGTAAAGCGTCATTTCCGTCCTGAATTTTTGAATCGTATCGATGAAATGATTGTATTCCATGCTTTAACGTCAAACGATTTAAAACAAATTGTTACAATTTTAATGGATACTGTAGTAAAACGTCTTGGTGATATGGGATTATCACTAGAAATTTCACCAGCTGCTATGGATTTGCTTGTGAAAGAAGGATCTGATTTCTCTATGGGCGCACGTCCATTGAAACGAGCTATTCAACGGTTAATTGAAGATCCTATATCAGATCTTATTTTACAAGGTAATGCTCCTGAAGGAGCTATCATCAAGGCCGATGTAGAAGATGAACACATTGTGGTAAAAGCTTCTAATTAACTGGGAATAGATATTATTTTCATACAGTCTTTTATGTAAAATTTAATGTCAAAATGGTATACTATTAGTGATAATAGTTGACCGTAGTATAAATTATGCACAAAAGGTCATGAGTGAATTATCATTCATGACCTTTTACTTTTCATGGGGGTTGTATGGCAAAGGTAAAAACAGTTTTCTTTTGTAATAATTGTGGTGCTGAATCTGCCAAGTGGATGGGAAAGTGTCCTCAATGCGGTGAATGGAATACACTGGTTGAAGAAGTGGTGAAAGACACTAAACACAGCCGTACACCATCTGTGCGTGGGGTGGGCACCAATACGACTAAACCCGTGGCATTGCCAGATATTGAAATGTCAGCTGTGTCTAGAATTCCTACGACCTATAAGGAGATAGATAGAGTGCTTGGTGGCGGTATTGTGCCTGGTGCATTAATGTTATTAGGTGGTGACCCTGGTATTGGTAAATCAACATTGCTTTTACAAGTTTCTCAAAAGGTGGCCGATACAGTTGGTACTGTTTTATATGCATCTGGCGAAGAATCACAATTACAATTAAAATTGCGAGCGGAACGATTACATATTAATAGCGAACGATTACATGTGATAGCCGATACAGATTTAGACCATATTCTTGAGGTCGCGTTAGATCCAAAACCATCATTACTGGTCATCGACTCCATACAAACAATGTTTACTGCAGATATTGAAGCCGCACCTGGTAGTGTTAGTCAAGTTCGTGAGTGTACATCGCATTTATTACGGTTTTGTAAAGAACAGAATATTCCCACCATTATCATTGGTCATGTAACAAAGGAAGGCAATATTGCAGGCCCTCGTATGCTTGAACATATGGTGGATGTAGTACTCTATTTTGAAGGGGAACGTTCCTATCAGTTCCGTATATTACGAGCCATCAAAAATCGTTTTGGTTCCACATCGGAAACCGGTATTTTTACCATGATTGAAGATGGTTTAGCAGAGCTGGCTAATCCGTCGGCGTCCTTGTTAGCTGAAAGAGCAGATGATGAAAGTGGTAGTGCGGTCATGATTTATCTAGAAGGGGTTCGTCCCATTCTGGTAGAGGTTCAAAGTTTGGTAGCTACAACAGCCTTTGGAATGCCAAGGCGTACGGCTATTGGCTATGATTTGAATCGTCTAATTGTGCTACTAGCAGTATTGGAAAAACGCTGCGGCTTTACGTTGGGCAATAAGGATGTCTACGTCAATGTAATCGGTGGGTTAAAGGTTAATGAACCGGCTTGTGATTTATCGATGGCCGTTGCCATTGTATCCAATTTAAAAAATCGCGTAGTGCCTCATGACATGGTGATTCTTGGAGAGGTTGGATTGACCGGTAATGTTCGTAGTATCCCACGCATAGAACAACGAATTAATGAAGCTAAGAAATTGGGCTTTACAAAGTTTATTATCCCAGAAGGGAACTACAAGCAAATTAAGCACGATGATAAGTCTATTCAAATCCGTGGTGTTACGTCAATTGCACAAGCGATGCAACTCGCATTTTCTTAATACATGTTATAGTTCATAGAAGGCTAATTCATTGAGTATAAACTCTATGGTATTTGAAGGAGGTGATGCCATGATTTATGGCATTTTACGGTATGTGATTGCTATCCTCATCGGTACGGCCGCATACGTAGGTATGGACAATTTAGCCCCTATTATTGATCCTTATTTAGTATCTCAATTTGCAAGCTTTGGAGATATGTCGCTCACTGTAGCACGTATTTCAGTTATTGTGCTTGGTACAATAATTGGTATTTTAATAGGCTATTTTATTTCGTCCTTTATTTTAAAACAAGGTTTAGTCATTGCTAGACGATTGGAACGGGTATTAACACATATTCCTAACCAAGAATTGATTGCAGGCACCATCGGTTTATTATTTGGTCTTATTATTGCTAATTTAATTGGTGCAGCATTCAATCAGGTTCCTATCATTGGACCGTATATTTCAATCATCTTAAGTGCCATTTTTGGCTATAGCGGTGTACGTTTGATGGCCCGTAAGGGACCTGAAATGTATCTTAACTATTTAAAGCAATGGAAACGCAGTGAAGCGGGGACTAAAAAAAGTAGAGGCTTCAACATGTTTGGATCTCACAAGTCCAGTGACTCAAATTCAACTGCAAAGTTATTAGATACTTCTGTTATTATTGATGGGCGTATTAAGGAGCTGTGCGCTACTGGGTTTATTGATGGCCCATTGGTAGTTCCTGTCTTTGTTTTAAATGAGTTACAAATTATTTCCGACTCCGCAGATGCGATGAAACGAAATCGTGGCCGTCGTGGGTTAGATATTTTAAAAGAAATGCAGGATGCAAAACTTGTATCTATTGAAATTGTAGAAGATGACTATGATGATCTACACGAAGTTGATTCTAAATTGATGCGATTAGCTTTAGAGAAACAATGGAAGCTTATGACCAATGATTTTAATCTCAATAAGGTGGCTCGCGTACAAGGCATTAAGGTTTTAAATTTAAACGAATTAGCCAATGTATTAAAACCGGCCCTCATTGCAGGTGAATGGATTCGCGTACAAGTGATGAAGGAAGGTAAAGAGATTCAACAAGGCGTTGCCTACTTAGATGATGGGACTATGATTGTCGTAGAAGACGGTCGTCCATATGTAGGTCAAGAGGTTGAGGTTATGGTTACATCCATTTTACAAACAAGTGCAGGTCGTATGATTTTTGCGCGTGTAGATGGAGGTAAGCATGAGTAAGGTTAGCTGTATTGTATTAGCTGCTGGCGCAGGTCGCCGGATGGGTCATGATGAGAACAAAATTTTCATTAAACTTGGCAATAAATCGATTATTCAATGGACGTTAAGTAATATTGAACAAGTTAAAGCAGTGAGTGAAGTTATTCTCGTTGTTGCTGATGGCGAAGCAGCCTATATGAAGCAGCATATTGCGTCATTAGGGCTTTCAAAATCAATTAAAATTATCACAGGTGGCAAAGAGCGACAAGATTCTGTGTATGCAGGTTTACAAGCGGTTAGCGATGATATGGATATTGTCCTCGTTCACGATGGAGCTAGACCTTTAGCAAAGCCAGAGTTATTTAAAAGTGTTATTGAAGGCGCCAAGACTCATGGTGCTGTGACTATAGGTGTACCATCTACAGATACGATTAAGCGTGTTGATATCGATGGACAGGTTTTAGAAACATTGAATCGTAACGAGTTGATGAATATTCAAACGCCACAAGGTTTCCTAAAAAATATATTCAAAGAAGCTCAAGAAACGGCTCAGCGTGATGCTTATTTGGGGACGGACGACGTGTCCTTAGTTGAATATATCGGTAAAGATGTGTACATTTTAGATGGCGATTATGAGAACATCAAGGTTACGACACCAAACGATATAGCGGTGGCTAAACGGTATTTAGGAATCAAGGAGCAACAGATGCGCGTAGGTTTTGGATATGATATTCATCGATTGAAGGAAGGAAGACCTTGTATTTTGGGCGGTGTTCATATCGAATCGCCTGTTGGCCCCGATGGTCATTCCGATGCAGATGTATTGATTCATGCGCTGATGGATGCCTTACTTGGTGCTGCTGGTTTAAAGGATATCGGCTACTATTTTCCACCAGAAGATGATGCATATAAAGGGATTTCTAGCATGATTTTATTAAAACATGTGAATTCCTTGTTGAAAGAAAGAGGCTTAGAAGCCTATAATATAGATATTATGGTTATTTCTGAAACGCCAAAATTAAAGCCACACATCGATACGATGAAGGCTAATTTACAATCTGTTTTAGAAATTCCATTAGATCGCATTAGTATTAAGGCTACTACCAATGAAATGCTTGGTGCCATTGGTCGCCGTGAAGGCATTGCAGCACAGGCAGTAGTTTCCGTATATGAAGGAGAGGTTTAATTATGAAGGTACGTTTTGCGCCAAGTCCAACAGGTCCATTTCATATTGGCGGTGCTCGATCCGCTTTGTTCAACTGGCTATTAGCACGTAAGGAAAAAGGTACGTTTGTACTTCGCATTGAGGATACAGATTTATCTCGTTCTACTCGTGAAAGTGAAGAAAATATTAAAGCATCTTTGCAATGGCTCGGTATGAATTGGGATGAAGGCATCGACGTAGGTGGTGAAAATGGTCCTTATCGTCAAACAGAACGTCTTGATTTGTATAATGAAGTAACACAACGCTTACTTGATGAAGATAAAGCTTATGAATGCTTCTGTACAGCTGAAGAGCTTGATGAAGTACGTCAGGCGCAAATGGAACGCGGTGAAACCCCTAAATATAATGGTCATTGTTGCCATCTTACAGAAGAAGAAAAAGAAAAATATCGTGCAGAAGGTAGAAAACCAACTATCCGTCTTCGCGTACCTTTGAATAAAACCTATGCATTCGATGATATGGTTCGTGGTCATGTATCCTTCGAGTCCAATGGTGTAGGTGACTTTGTAATCGTAAAATCCGATGGTATCCCTGTATATAACTTTGCCGTTGTAATGGATGATCACATGATGAAAATCACTCACGTTATTCGTGCGGAAGAACATTTATCCAACACACCTCGTCAAATGGCTATTTATGAAGCACTTGGTTGGGAAATTCCTACATTTGGTCATATCTCCTTGATTCTTGGCAAAGATTATAAGAAGATGTCTAAACGTCATGGTGCTACATCTGTTGATCAATACAAGCAATTGGGCTACTTGCCAGAAGCATTAGTAAACTTCTTGGCACTTCTTGGTTGGGCTCCAGAAGGTGAAGAAGAATTCTTTACACAAGATGAATTGATTCAAGCCTTCTCTATGGATCGCGTTGCTAAGAACCCAGCTGTATTTGATATCGATAAATTAAACCACATCAATTTCCATTACATGAAAAACTTGAGCGATGAAGAATTATTCCGCCTTTGCTTGCCACATTTAAAAGAAGTTGGTTTAGCTCCAGATAGCTTGAATCAATCTGATATTGATTGGTTAACATTACTTTGTTCTACATTCCGTGATCATATTAGCTTTGGTGCTCAAATTAAAGATCATGTAGGCATGTTCATGGGGGAAACAGTATTCCTCGAAGAAGGTCATGAAGAAGAGTTAAAGGCAGTGCTTAACGAGGAATCTGCGCCAACTGTATTGAATGCTTTCAAAGAAAAATTAGCAGACATGGACGAAGTTACACCAGAAGCCGTTAAAAAGGCTATCAAGGCTGTTATGAAAGAAACTGCTTTGAAAGGTAAATTTGTATTCATGCCATTGCGTGTTGCCTTGACTGGTCAAATGCATGGTCCTGACTTAAACAATATTGTTACATTGCTTGGTAAAGAAAAATGCTTACATCATTTAGACAATGTAGGTGCTTTAACTAAATAATAGAACTATTGAAAGGCTCTCATACCAATGGTGTGAGGGCCTTTGTTGTATATAATGTACAGATTTGCTATAATTATCGGCGTATTTTATTTTGATTTTTATGAAAGTGAGTGTTTTGATGAGTTTAATTCGATCTATTAACCATCTCTTCAATAGCTATTTATCTTGGATAGTTTTATTGATGGCCGTATTAGCTTATATGCTACCGACATTTTTTGCATGGATGACGCCATATGTGGCATATATGTTACAATTTGTAATGTTCGCTATGGGTTTAACGTTAACAGCACAAGTATTTCTTGATGTGTTTAAACAACCAATGAAGGTTATCCTCGTATCTGTCATTCAATTTTTATGGATGCCTTTAGCAGGCTTTTTAGTAGCTTTTATTTTTAACTTTCCACCAGAAATTGGTATTGGTTTCATCTTGCTAGGTGCATGTCCAGGTGGTACAGCTTCTAATGTAATGACATTCTTGGCTAATGGTAATGTGCCATTGTCCGTATCTGCCACGACCGTATCTACATTATTGGCTCCAATTTTAACACCATTATTTGTAGTATTGTACGCAGGTGCTACATCATCCATTGAAATTCAATTTATGCCGATGTTTATATCCATCGTTAAAATCGTATTGGTTCCAATCATTCTAGGTATCGTATTGAATTACTTTATTGGATCTAAAATTGAACCTGTTAAATCTGTATGTCCTACTATAGCGGCCATTGCAGTATTACTTATCTTGGCTGCCGTAACAGCGGTTAACCAAAAACAAATTGCTGAAACAGGTCTCATCATCTTTGTGGCTTGTTTAGTACAAAACTTAAGTGGCTATGTTGTTACATTCTTTATTTGTAAGGTTCTTAATATTGATGTATCATCTCGTCGTGCTATGCAAATTGAAGTGGCTATGCAAAACTCTGCATTGTCCGTGTCATTAGCGATGAAACATTTTACACCGCAAGCAGCTGTGGCCGGTGCAGTATTCTCTATCATCCATAATTTTACAGGCTCTATTTTTGCCGGTATTTGTCGTAAACATGACGATAAAGAAAAATTAGAACAAGCTTAGTATACAATAGAGTAGGTACATCATTTTAAAAGCTTTAACTGATAATACATTTCAATAAAAGATGTAGTTAAACCTCCATTTTCGCAATCCATAATATGTTTAATTCCCTTAATAAAGGGATATATTCAATGGTACAGAAGATGGAGGTTTTTCTTGTAATTATTGACATTATCTAGCATTATTGGTAAAATTATTTTATATCTTAATATAGGTATACATTAAAAGCTAAGATTGAAAGAAGTACTCTACAACTAACTTTTTAGCGAGAACCGATGGTGGGAGGGTTTAAGGATAGGTAGACGAAATGCATTCATGAGCTGACATCCCGATTATAGGTAGGTTTGTCCGGTGACGCGCCGTTATGCGATGAGTGGGTACTACATTGGTACCTAACAGAGTGGAACCGCGGACCATCGTCTCTGTATGAGATGAGGGTTCTTTTTTATTTTTCGAATATGGAGGCATCAGTATCGATGAGAGAAATTACAGTTTATAATACAATGACGCGCCAAAAAGAGGTATTTACTCCTGTAACACCAGGTGAAGCAAAGATGTATGTTTGTGGTGTAACACCATATAACCATCCTCATATTGGGAATGCTCGTCCTTTTGTAACGTGGGATGTAATTCGTCGCTACATGAAACATGTAGGATATAAAGTAACGTATGTACAAAACTTCACTGATGTAGACGATAAGATTATTAATACATCTAATGGTGAAGGCGTAGCATGGGACGTAATTGCTAATCGTTATATCGATAGCTATTTTGAAGTTATGGATGCACTTGGTGTAGAACGTGCTGATGTATATCCACGCGTATCTACTCATATCCCTGATATTCTCAAGATGATTTCTACGCTTATTGATAAGGGCTTTGCTTATGAGCTAGATGGAGATGTGTATTTTAGCGTAGAAAAATTTGACCATTATGGTGAATTGTCTGGCCGTACATTAGATGATATGGAAGCTGGCGCTCGTATTGAAGTAGATGGTCGTAAAAAGAACCCTATGGACTTTGCACTTTGGAAAGCTGCAAAACCAGGTGAACCATTCTGGGAAAGTCCTTGGGGCAACGGTCGTCCAGGTTGGCACATCGAATGTTCCGCTATGAGCCAAAAATATTTAGGCGAAGAATTCGATTTCCATGGCGGTGGTAGTGATTTGATTTTCCCTCATCATGAAAATGAAATTGCTCAATCTGAAGGCTGCTCTGGCCATCATCCTTCTGTAAAATACTGGTTGCATAATGGATTTATTACGATTAATTCTGAAAAAATGTCTAAATCCTTGAATAATTTCTTCTTGGTGAAAGATATTTTGGAACAATATAGTCCAGATGCTTTACGGTACTTCTTATTAAGCACACATTATCGTAGTCCATTGGATTTCTCCGATGAACGTTTAGAAGAAGCTAACAAATCTTTGGAACGATTAGGCACTGCTATCGAAAATCTTTTATATCTTGAAAAATGTGAAGCTGGCCCTTGTGATGATGCTCAACGTTTATTAGAAAAAGCTAAAGAATATGAAGAAGAATTCGAAGTTGCTATGAGCGATGATTTCAATACTGCTTTAGCTACATCTAGCATGTTCGGACTTGCTAAAGAAATCAACATTTATTACCAAGCTGTAACAGGTCGTGAAGGTGTTGTTTGCCAAGAAGCAATCGCTGAGGTAAAACGTATCTTCAAGTTTATGACAGAGGTCATTGGCGTATTAGAAAAAGCTTGGGAAGGTAATACTGGTGCTGACGCTGTAGAATACGAACAATTGATGGACGTTATTTTATCTGTTCGCCAAGCGTGCCGTGAGCAAAAACAATGGGCTCTTGCCGATTGCATTCGCGATCGATTAGCTGAAATTGGTATTACAATTGAAGATTCTCCTACAGGAGCACGGTGGAAAAAGCGTGAAATTTAAGCAATTTCAATTTCTGAAACAAGAAGCTATAAAAAAATTAATACTCTTAGATACGGAAGACCATTCTTTTGTATCTAAACCAGCATCTGAAGTATTAGCTTCAGATGCTGTTATGTTGGCCTATATTGGTGATGCTGTGTATTCTATGTACATTAGACAACGCGTTGTAGAAATGAGTATTTCAAAGGTTCAGGTTCTACATACATTGGTAATTGAATTTATTTGTGCAAAATCTCAGTCAAAAGTATTGGATCAATTAGAATCAATGCTTACAGAGGATGAACAAACAATTGCTAGACGAGCTCGAAATAGTAATGTCAATGTACCTAAGAGTAGTTCTGTACGAGAATATCGAAATAGTACCGCCTTTGAAGCAGTCCTTGGTTTCCTATATGAAACAGGTCAGCAGGACCGACTTAATGAATTGATGAAAGAGGCCTATTCTATTACATTAAGAGGACTTTCACATGGATAATTATATTGTAGGCAGAAATGCCGTAAAGGAAGCATTAAAAGCAGGCCGTTCTATACAACGCATTTTGGTGAGTGATGACAAAGTTAAAACGGGTTTATCTGACATCGTAGGACTAGCAAAATCCAAGGGAGTTGAGGTTCGTCCAACCCCTGTTAAGCAGATGAATCGCTATGAGACGGATGTACCTCATCAAGGTGTCATTGCTTTTGTTAATGCTGTAGAATTTAAAGACCTTGGAGAAGTACTGCAAGAGTCTAATCATGAAAATCCATTGCTTATCTTGACGGATGGTGTAGAGGATCCTCATAATATGGGGGCTATTATCCGTACTGCTGAGTGTGTGGGGGCCACAGCAGTTTTGATTCCAAAACGCCATAATGCACCTATTAATGCAACGGTTGCTAAAACATCTGCCGGTGCGGTAGAGCAGATTCCACTCGTTCAAGTCGGTAATGTTACGCAAACGATTAAACAGTTGCAAAAACAAGGATTCTGGGTTCTTGGCGCTCATATGGAAGGTGATCGCACCTTGTATGAAGCCGATTTAACCATACCTACTGTCCTTGTCATCGGCAATGAAGGTAAGGGGATTAGCCGTGTTGTAAAGGAAGCTTGTGATTTCCTAGTTACCATTCCGATGTATGGCAATTTAAATTCTTTAAATGCATCTGTAGCAGCTGCCATTCTTATGTATGAAGCAGTTCGACAACGGACTATGAAGGTAAAATAGAGGTGCTGCATGCTAAAGGATATTTTAATCGTCGATGGATATAATGTCATCTTCGCATGGCAAAGTTTAAAAAAACTGGCTAATGAATCCTTGGAACACGCTCGAATGGAATTGCGTAATCAACTTTTAAACTATGGTAAATTTAAAGGTTATGAGGTTATACTCGTTTTTGATGGTAAATATACTAAGTCTATAGCGAGCATAGAAGAAATCACTAAAGGATTTATTGAAGTATATACAGATGATGGTGAAACGGCAGATTCTTTTATTGAACGAGAGGTATTCTTACGGCAAGGCAAGTATACCAATGTTTATGTTGTCACCTCAGACGGAGCCGAACAAAATCAAATATTAGGTTCTGGTGGACTTCGGATTCCAGCAAGAGAATTACAAAATGATATGCGTCTTGCCAAGCAAGAGGAACGCTTGCAATATACACATAAACATCATCGAGACCAAATGGTACTCAGGAGAAATGAAGTATATGACCACTTAGATCCTGATGTGGCTGAAAAACTAGAAGCCATACGGAGAGGTACAAAGTAAGCAGAACAGATAGACCTACTGTAGTAGTATGAAGTACATTCTATTTCATAAATATTGCAGAACATATATAATTCAAGTATAATAACATATATTGGTATTTCTACAATATGTGATTGTATGGAGGACCTATGAACAATTTTCATACGGAAAAGTCCGATTACAATTTCAGAGAAATGACTGATGAGCAAGTTGTGGTCATAGCTCAACAAGAGCAAAATGAGTTTGCAATCGACTATATAGTCAATAAATATAAAAATTTTGTGCGCGCTAAGGCGCGTACCTATTTTCTTGTAGGTGCCGATCGAGATGATATCATTCAAGAAGGCATGATTGGCTTGTATAAAGCTACTCGTGATTTTAGACATGATAAATTAGCATCTTTTCGGGCCTTTGCAGAACTATGTATTACAAGGCAAATTATTACGGCCATAAAATCTGCGACACGTCAAAAGCACGCTCCACTCAATTCTTATATCTCTTTAAATAAGCCTGTGTACACAGAAGAGTCTGAACGGACCTTGTTAGAAATGCTTTCATCAGCACGAAGCACAAATCCTGAAGACCTCATTATTAGCCAAGAAGAGCTAGATGACATCGAAAAAAACATAGGACATATTTTAAGTGATCTAGAGTGGCAAGTGTTAGAAGGCTATTTAGATGGTAAATCATATCAGGAGATGGCAAAAGGTACTGACCGTAGCATCAAGTCGATTGATAATGCTTTACAAAGGGTTAAACGTAAATTAGAGAAGTTTTTGGAACATCGTGTATTAGATGTTCCTACACAGGAAGGATGACTATTGTGACAAATTTTTTGATGGTTTTAGAAATCATTGTGTCCATTTTATTGATTGTTGTTGTAATTGCTCAAACTAGTAAGAGTTCTGGTATGGGCGGCGCCGTTTCTGGTGCGGCAGATTCTACATTCGGTGGTAAAGAACGTGGTTTAGATGGGTTCTTATCTCGCTGTACAATCATTTTAGGTATTATCTTTGCTGTGTTGAGCTTAGTTCTAGGGGCAATGATTAACCAATTCTAATTTGAAAGCCTGCCTAGCAGGCTTTTCTTTTTTTCAGCATATATTAATACTATGCAAAGGAGGTGTTTGTATGAAAGAAAAAGTGTTAGCGTTTTATAAATCTATTTATCCCCATACGTATCATATCGATGATGCTGCTATGGATTGTCATATTAAGGGTGGACGTGAACTGGATGCCTTTATGGATGCCGCTAAAGAGCTATTAAAAGAGGGGCGCTTAAGCTTTATACGAAAAGATGTATACGCCTATAATAATGATACAGAATTTATTGAAGGTATTTACAAGGGCTATAGAAAATCCTTTGGATTTGTTATCACAGCTCCTGATGAAGAGGATGTGTATATAGCAGAACAAAATAAGGGCACTGCTATGCACAATGATAAGGTTCGTGTACGTATTATCACATCTCGTGATTCACGCCATAAACGAGAAGGTGTTGTCACTGAAGTCATAGAACGAGCTAATGAAACTGTTGTAGGTACCTATGACAGACAGCAATCCTTTGGTTTTGTCATCCCTGATGATGAACGATTGGGTACCGATATTTATGTCGATTTACATAATACTTTAGATGCTCGCAGTGGTGCTAAGGTCCTCGTAAAAATCATCAAATGGCCAGAAGGCGATAAGAAACCAGAAGGTGTCATTACAGAAGTATTGGGCTACAAAGGGGATGTAGGCCTTGATATTAACTGTATTATGGCTAATTATGACTTGCCATTTTCCTTCCCTGAAGATGTTGTGAAAGCGAGTCAACATATCAATACGACCATTACAGATGATCCCAAACGTTGGGATTTACGCGATGTGCCAATGGTTACCATCGATGGTGAAGATGCAAAGGACCTTGATGATGCAGTCAGTGGTCGTAAACTCGATAATGGTAACTATGAACTAGGTGTACATATTGCCGATGTAAGCCATTATGTAGTGTCACAAAAGGCTATCGATAGAGAGGCCTATAAACGGGGGACATCCGTCTATCTAGTTGACCGAGTTATCCCTATGTTACCAGAGGTGTTATCCAATGGTATCTGTAGCTTAAACGCTGGCGAAGATCGATATGCCATGACCTGTATGATGGAAATTGATACACATGGTAAGGTTGTTAATTATCGGATTCAACCATCTATTATCCATGTCAATCGCCGTTGCAGTTATAAAGAGATTTATAAAGCATTAACTGAGGATATCATTCCTGATGACTTGGCGCCTCTTATGCCGATGATTCACAATTTATCCGATATAGCAAAGATTTTGAATGATATGCGTCGTCGTCGTGGTGCATTGGATTTTGATTTTCCTGAATATAAGGTGCTTTTAGATACAGAAGGCACACCATTGCGCATTGTACGTCGCGACCGGACATTAGCAGAACGACTTATTGAAGAATGTATGCTTATAGCTAATGAAACGGTAGCTACTCATCTCAAGAATACAAACCGTACGAGTGTATATCGTATCCATGAAACACCGAGCGAAGAAAAGATGAGTATGTATCAAAAGGTACTCAATTATTTAGGGCAAGATATTCGATTACATCTTGATGAATTAGAGCCACGCGTGTTCCAACATATTTTAGATGCTGTTAAGGGCACGGATATTGAACAAGTGGCTCAAATCATGACATTGCGTTCTATGCAACAAGCTAAATATAGCATCGATAATGCAGGCCATTTTGGGTTGGCGTCGAAATGCTACACACACTTTACATCGCCTATTAGACGATATCCAGATCTCATGGTACATCGCTTATTAAAAGCTGATATGGGATGGCCTGATGGATATGCAAACCGCGATACTAAAACAGAATTTTTAGAACGTGCTGCTGTGCATTCTTCAGAACGTGAACAAGTGGCTGTAGCTGCTGAGCGCGACACAGTCGATTTAAAGAAAACCCAATATATGGTTCCGTTTATTGGCGAAGTCTTTGAGGGCAAAATATCTAGTATTACATCCTTTGGTATGTTTGTAGAGTTAGATAATGGTATCGATGGCCTTGTTCATATGAACATGATGACTGATGATTACTATTTTTACGATGAAGAACATTTCCTCTTAGTTGGCAAGCGCACGGGTCAAATCTATCATTTAGGTGATACGGTAACGGTGACATTGGTGAAAGCTGATGTAGAAAAACGTCAAATCGATTTCGTACTCGGCGAAGTGGATAATCTTATGAGAATTCAAGAAATGATGAAGAATTCCGAAGGTTATGTAGGGGTAAGAGAAAAGAAACCGTTTGGGCGTTCTGGTATCTCTAAACAATCTAAACGAAAAGGCAAGGGGCATAGCAAGTCTTCTAAACGAAGAGAACAATATTCTGGCACATCTAGTGCTCCAAAGAATAAAAAGGGACGCAAAGACCATAAAGGGTCTAAGAAAAAAGTAAAGAAACGTAAACGATAATAAAAATATTAATAGCTATTGTGAGGTGACTATGGCAAAGAAAGATGCTCCATCATTAATTGCAGATAACCGTAAGGCACGTCATGATTTTAATATTCATGAAACCTATGAAGCGGGCATCGCATTGACGGGAACAGAGATTAAATCAATTCGCCAAGGTAAATTAAATCTGAAGGATAGCTTTATCCGCATTGATAAGGGCGAAATGCTTCTCTACGGTGTTCATATCAGTCCTTATGAACAGGGCAATCGCTTTAATCATGAGCCCGAGCGAACACGTAAACTATTGATGCATAAATCGGAAATAAAAAAATTATTCCAACAAGTGAAAGAAAAGGGATTCTCCTTGATTCCGTTGAACTTTCATTTTAGTCGTGGCTATGTGAAGGTAACGGTTGGTCTTGTAACAGGCAAAAAATTGTACGATAAACGCCAAGATATGGCAGAACGGGATGCAAAGCGTGACATTGCTAAGCGTTTGAAAGAACAACAAAAATACTGATATATAATAGGAGGATGTTTAGTGGAAGTTAATCAATACTTTTATAGTTTGGCAAAAATATCAGCTCAAAAAGCAGCTGAAAACGGAGTGCATGTAGATCCTAAATTTATATATACTCAATGGTACATTGAAACAGGTGGGTTTACATCTCAACTACAAGCAACCCATCATAATCTAGGTGGTGTTACAGCATCAGATGGCAGCTGGAGACATTTTACGGATTTTATTGATTTTGCAAACTATTTTGGTAATTACTTGACATACTATAGAGAAGATGGCATGACAAATGCTACATCTCTGTATTCGTATATCAATGCCTTGTACAATGGCGGATACTTTACAGCAGATTTTAATTCTTATTATGGCTCTGTATTACAAGTGTTTAATACAATCAATTTCTAAATATGGTTAAGGGACTGTTTTACAGTCCCTTATTTTTATGCATATTGTTAACTTAATACAAAATATAAGTTGATAAAAATCACACATTTTCTTATAATGTAAACAAAGTGTGATTTATATAGTTGACAATGTAAGTACATGAAGAGGTGAATACTATGAGTCAAATTCGTCAAATCACAGAAATCGGTATTTTAACTGCTATGATTACTATCTTGGGAGCTATCAAGATTCCTAATCTTGTGCCGGGCATTGAGTTCCAGTTATCAGCGCCTCTAGCGGTGGCAATTTGTGCGGCATTTGGGTTTAAAAAGTATATCATCAGTGGTTGTTTATCCAGTCTTATTGGGTTGGCATTGGGAACACAAAATTTTCTAAGTGTTGCTATTGCTATGCAGTTTAGATTAGTTGTGGGTTTCTTATTGTGGATTTGCAAAAATCATATGCTTGGTGTAATCCTAAGCGGTCCTATTGCTTCGACGGTAGCTCGATTAACTCTATCCGTCTATGTTGGTAAAGGAGCTCTAGCTATGGTTATGCTCGCAGTACCAGGTATGATTTTTACTGCTGTTGTAGCGCCAATTATGACTGCTGTATTTAAAAAGGTTATATCCGCTGCTACGCATAGTGTACCTCGAAAGGTCGTGCGATGATGGGGTTATACAGTATTCGCATGCGTGGTGCAGAAGGGGGACCTCATGAAGAAGGGGGCCGTCATATATCAGGTGCTGAACGCATTGTAGAGGAAAGTGATTTAGAATCTGTAGCGGCCTCTTTAATTCATCGTGCATTGCATCATAGTAAAGGCAAGTCAGATTTTATAAATATTCGTATAGATGCGGTTCATGATGAAGATATTGCTTACGTTGATTGTATCGCTATTGATGAACATCAGACTGAGTCTGTAAAAGAATCGCATGAATTAGCAAAAGAGTTATTACAGTCAGTAGTGTCGCATAAGGCCGTAGAACATGCTTTCACAGAACTAGGCCAACTACCAGGTAATATGCGTGGTGCTATTCTAATGGATGCCAATACAGGTGTGCGATTGGATCAAGACACGATGCGCGGTGTTCGTGTAAGTCATATGGATGCGTGTGGCAACGAAACAAGACCTATGAATGTGCACATGCGTGAAGCTCTTGTACTGGCTACAAAGGTACAATCTTGTCCAGGGATTGTAGGCGAACTTTGTTGGTCTGATGATCCTGATTATACAGTGGGGTATGTGGCGTGTAATGGCATATATCATCGCATTCCGAATATGAAAGAAATGGGAAATCCTATCGGGGGCCGTGTATTTTTTGTAGATACCGATAAGCCTATTCGTGAAATTGTCGATTATTTAGAAAATACAACAGTATTGGTACGGTGGTAACGTGGATTATTATCAAGACTTTCAGAAAAAACTAGAGGCTAAAGAACAAGAACAAAATAAGAGAACGATTAAGACCTATGAGCCTTTAGATGCGGTGCGTGTAAAACGCGGTGATAGCGAGTATATCATGATGGCATCTAATAATTATTTGGGACTTACCCATGAACCTCGTGTACAACAAGCGGCCATTGAAGCAATTCAACAATATGGCACAGGTTCTGGGGGTGCTAGACTGACATCGGGATCCTTTCCATTGTTTAAGGAGCTGGAAATCGCCATAGCAAATTTTAAAGAAACAGAGCAGTCTCTCGTATTTAATACGGGGTATATGGCTAATGTCGGTACGATTACGGCCCTAATGAATAAGAATAGCGTCATTATTAGCGATGAATTGAACCATGCTAGCATCATCGATGGATGTCGTCTTAGTGGAGCTCATATTGAGCGGTATAAACATAAAGATGTAGAACATGCGGAATATATCCTTAAGAATTACAAATCGGCGTATAAAATGATTATTACAGATGGTGTATTTAGCATGGATGGTGATATTGCACCATTGGATATACTATATGAGTTAAGCAAGGAATACAATGCCCTTCTTATGGTAGATGATGCGCATGCAACTGGCGTCATCGGTAATGGGCGAGGCACAGCTCATCATTTTGGTCTAACCGATGTAGATGTACAGCTTGGTACCTTGAGCAAGGCTTTAGGTTCTGTTGGTGGCTATGTGGCGGGGCGTAAGGAATTAATAGAATACCTGATTAACTATAGTCGTAGCTTTATATTTTCTACAGCTTTGTCACCGGCGGATATCGGTGCGGCTTTAGAGGCCCTACGAATTATACGAGATGAACCATCTGTGGTCGATACATTACGTGATAATACTGTATATATGGCACATAAATTACAGGCTATGGGCATTGATTGTGATGATGAAACACCGATATTCCCGATTGTGGTAGGCGAGAATGAACGAGCCTTAACATTGGCCCGTGAGTTAGAAGAACGAGGCATTATTATTACGGCCATTCGACCTCCTACGGTTCCTGTTGGTGAAAGTCGCCTCCGCATGACGGTGACTGCTGCTCATAGCAAAGAACAACTTGATTATGTAGCACAAACGCTACATGAATTACTAGTTGACATGAATATACATTAGGGGTATGATAGATAAACCAACAAACCCATGGGGATGTAAAGGTTTCGACAGGGGCGAGTGTGGTATAGATAGCGAGTCGGCGTTCCATTGGGCCGTTAAACGGTGGGAAAACATTTAAACGCAGAAGAAAATTTTGCATTAGCTGCATAAGCTACGTCCCTCATACTTGTGCCTACCAAGTGTGAATGGACGTCAAACCGTAGGCTGGCTTAATTTAGTCGTTCATATGAATTAGGCGAGACAACATGAACTGGAGTACTGTAGTTTGTCTGTGAACGATAGGTACTTGAGACTTAAATCATAGACTGTGCTCGGAGAGGTCTATATGGCAACGCTTTTGGACAGGAGTTCGACTCTCCTCATCTCCACCATGAGATGATTCATACCGAAGATTTAGTATCGTGTAGTGATACTAAGTCTTCGGTATTTTTTGCTTTGTACACAAATTTTTATGAAAGTCAACAAAATATGGTGTGAAATTGCACACAATTAAATGCATATAAACATAGATTTTATCTAGGTTTATAGGACATAGAAATCTTGACTATCTAATCGGAATAAAGTACAATATATTGAGATATTTATGAATTTGGATCTTATAAATTTAGTGTTATGAAAAGGAGTACATGTAATGAAGTCTCGATATTCACGCATGTTAGCAGTATTAGCAGTATCTGCTTTACTGGTGGCAGGCTGTGGTAGCCAACAACAGCAATCAGCTGATGTGGCGGTAAACTCGTATAAAATCGTATCGCAAAACGCACAAGTTGATCAAACCTATACGGGTACGGTTAAGGCAGAAAATTCTGTGGCTGTACATGCTCGTGTTACTGGTTATGTGGTGGAAAAATTTGTTAAAGGTGGGGACCAAGTAGTAGCTGGTCAACCTTTATATCGCATCGACTCTCGCCAATATGAATCCAATGTAGCAACAGCGGAAGCTAATGTAGCAAGAGCTAATGCAGATTATCAAAATGCAGAAACTGATTTAGGTCGTTACGAAACATTGGCAAGTCAAGACGCGATTGCACGCCAACGCGTAGATACTCAACGTTCTGCTGCAGAGCAAGCTAAAGCAGCTGTAGAAGCACAACAAGCAGCATTGAAGATTGCGCAAGATAACTTGGGTGATACTATCATTTATGCACCATATTCCGGCACATTGAGTATGGATGCTGTTGATATAGGTACATTTGTTAATGCTGGCTCTACGACATTGGTAACCATCGATTCTGTAGATCCTATTTTTGTTGAATTTAGCATGACTGAACAAGAGTATCTTGAATTCATGGCTACTCGTTCTGGTGATGAAAACAGCGGTCTTAATTTAAAATTACGCTTAGCTGATGGCAAGGAATATAATCAAGTAGGTTCTGTTGTTCAAGCGGCAAGAACATTAGATCCTTCCACAGGTAAGTTGATTTTGAAAGCTTCCTTCCCTAATCCTGACCATTTATTGTTACCTAATATGTTTGCTACCGTTATTTCTCCTGGTGAAAAATTAACGGATGCCATTTTGGTACCTACAAAAGCTATTTTACAAATTATGGATAAAAACTTTGTATATGTCATCGGTCAAGATGGAACAGTATCTCAAAAGGCTGTTGAACTTGGTGGCACTACAGGGGCTTTCACAATCGTTAAATCTGGTCTTGTAAATGGTGATGAAATCGTTGTAGATGGTTTAACTAAGGTTAAAAATGGTGCAAAGGTACAAGCCACTGAATTGTCTAAAACACAAATTGATACAGCTAAACAATAGGAGGTAAGACGTGTCGAAATTCTTTATTAATCGACCTATCTTTGCCATTGTTATTGCCATCATGATTACATTAATCGGTTTGCTTTCAATGGTTAATCTTCCGGTAGCTCGATATCCACAAATTTCACCACCAAGTGTACGTGTTAGTACCATGTATACAGGTGCTACGCCTCAAGTACTGAATGATACTGTAGCCAGTGTAATTGAGTCTCAAATTGTAGGCGTTCAAGATTTAGACTATATGACATCTGATAGTGCTAGTACTGGTACATATTCTTTGTCATTACAGTTTAATCAAGGTAGTGATCCCGATATGGATACGGTTAATACCCAAAACCGTGTGCAAGCGGCGCTAGCTCAACTGCCTTCAGAGGTCCAACAAGTTGGTGTAACAACGACAAAATCCTCTGGCGATATGGCGTATATTTTCTCCTTGAATTCTCCTAATGGTACCTTTGATAGTACATTCCTTAAAAACTATGGTACAAACTATTTGATGGATGCCATTAAGGGCGTAAAAGGTGTTGGTTCCGTTCAAGAATTCGGTTCTGACTATGCAATGCGCATTTGGTTAGATCCTAGCAAGATGCAAAAATTAGGCATTACCATGTCTGATGTAACATCTGCTATTAAAGGGCAAAACGTACAGGCTGCGGCTGGTACAGTTGGTAAAAATCCTACTAATGGAGAACAAGCATTCCAGTATCCTATTAAAATTGATGGCCGTCTAGTGACAGAGCAACAATTTGGTAATATTGTTATCAAGAACTCTAATGGTACTGTATTACATTTAAAAGATATAGCTCGTATAGATGTGGGCGCAAAAGGGTACGATTTTGTCGCTAAGTCTTCATATCGCGAACCAAATGCTCCATCTGGTGAGATTTTATTTGTTGAACATCGTCCGTCTGCTGGTTTTGCCATTTCCTTACAAAATGATGCAAATGCTTTAGAGACGATTTCAAATGTTCAAAAAATATTGCAAGAACAGTCTAAGTCTTTCCCACAAGATTTGGAATATCACGAAGTAGTAGATAATACGAAATTCGTACGTGCCTCTATTAATGAAGTAGAGCATACATTCTTTGAAGCTTTATTGCTCGTACTCATCGTAGTGTATGTATTCTTGCAATCTTGGCGTTCTACATTGATTCCGATGATTGCAGTACCTGTATCATTACTAGGAACATTTGGCGCGTTTGTATTATTAGATTTCTCCATCAATACATTAACACTGTTTGCCATGGTATTGGCTATCGGCCTTGTCGTCGATGATGCTATCGTAGTGGTAGAGGCTGTTGAATATGAGTTAAAATATAATGGTTTATCTCCAAAAGAAGCTGCCATTGCGGCTATGAAAAATGTACAAGGCCCAGTTATCGGTATTGCCTTCGTATTGGCTGCCGTATTCGTACCTGTTGCGTTTATGGGTGGCATGACGGGTATATTGTATAAACAATTCGCCTTAACGATTGCTGTATCTGTAGCAATTTCTGCTGTTATTGCATTGGTATTAACACCTGCGCTCTGTGCGATAATGTTAAAACCTCATGTGCAAAAAGAACGTGAAGACTTTGTTCATCGTCAACTCAATAAATTTAATCGTGGTCTTGAACGTTTTAGCGATTGGTATGGCAAGGTGTTAGCTCGATTAAGTCATCGTTTGAGCTTAACCGTTATTACATTGCTCGTCTTTGCTGCTAGTACAGGTATTGTATTCCATTTCTTACCTACAAGTTTCGTACCTGCAGAAGACAGTGGATATTTCTTAATTGCTGTAAATGAACCACCAGGAGCAACGTCTGCTCGTACCGTGGAAACTCTTGATAAAATCAAAGATTTCTTAGAACAAACACCGGGCATTAAAGATAATGTAGAACAAGTATTTACTGTTTCTGGGTTTGACCTTTTAGGGGGCTCTCAAAAATCTAGTGCTGGTGTTTCCTTTGCGGTATTAAAAGATTGGGATCAACGTAAATCATCTAATCAATCTGTTAATGCTATGGTGGGTGCAGTATTTGGCTTTGGTGCGAAGAGTGTACCTGAAGCCAGTGTAGTAGCTTTGAATCCTCCATCCATTCCAGGCCTTGGTAACACTGGTGGCTTTACAATGTATATCATTAATAAAGCTGGTGATAGTGCTGAGGTAATGGCGGAACGGGCTCAGGCATTTATGGCAGAAGCTAGAACTAATCCGGCTATTCAAACAGTGTATACCACATTTAATACATCAACCCCATCCTTACAATTTGAAATCAATCGTGATAAGGCTGCTCAAGATGGTGTTCAACTCACTGATATCTTCACTGCATTGCAAGGTTTCTATGGTAGTATTCAAGTTAATGATTATACATCGTATGGTAAGAACTATAAGGTTGTTGTTCAAGCAGAAGATCAATTCCGTCAAAATGCTGACAACTTGAATATGCTTGCTGTTCGTAATAGTAAGGGTCAAATGGTTTCTATTGCTAACTACATTACGAAAGATAAGACGTCAACCCCTTCATCCATCACGCGTTTCGATAATGCTATGGCCGTTAAAATTGGCGGCTCTGCGGCTCAAGGATATGCTTCTGGTGATGCAATTCAAGCATTGAAGGATGCAGCTGCTAAAACATTGCCAGCTGGTTATACCTATGATTGGGGCGATCAATCCCGCGAAGAATTGAAGGCTGGATCACAAACCATGTTGATTCTAGGTCTTGGCTTGACATTTGTATTCTTGATTCTTGCTGCATTGTATGAATCCTGGAAAGTTCCATTTGCTGTATTATTCTCCGTACCATCTGGTATGATTGGTGCTGCATTAGTACCATTCTTGTTGAATTTTACCGGTCGATTCCAATTAGCAAATGATATTTACATGCAAATCGGTTTATTAACCTTGGTAGGTTTGGCGGCGAAGAACGCCATTCTGATCATCGAGTATGCGAAGATTCGTGTAGATGAACGCGGTATGGATATCGTCGATGCGGCTATCGAAGCGGCTAAGATTCGTTTGCGTCCAATCTTGATGACATCCTTTGCATTCATTTTTGGTGTATTGCCATTGGCAATTTCTACTGGTGCCGGTTCTGGTGCTCGTACATCAATGGGTATCACGGTAGTAGCAGGTATGACAACCGCTACATTCTTTGGTATCTTTATCATTCCAATGCTTTTCATCATTATTGAAAAGATTGGTCCTGGATTCTTTACAAAACGTAATAAGAATCACTAAATCCAAATTTCATAACACAAATAAAACACGCTTATAACATAGCTTATAGGCGTGTTTTTTTGACTGTTTTATGGTATAATATGCTAGTTAAAACGATTTAATTATCGCCTGGGCGATATTGTGAAATATTTATATAAAAGAGGTATAAACATGAGTGATGTAAAAACATTTGTGGCTGGTCATAAAAGCCCTGATACTGATTCTATTTGTTCTGCTATTTCTTATGCTAATTTGTTAACACAAATGGGTACACCTGCAACGCCTGTATGTGCTGGTGATGCGAATAAGGAAACTAAATACGCATTGGAACATTTCGGTTTTGAACACCCACAAATCGTTACAAACTGGGAAGAGTTCGCTCCTAATGGTGGCGATTTATACTTAACTGACCACAATGAATCCAAGCAAATCATCGATGGTTACAAATCTATGAATATGTGTGGTGTTATCGACCATCACCGTATTGGTGATTTCGAAACTGATGGCCCTGTATTCATTCGCATGGAACCAGTAGGTTGTACAAATACAATTTTGACTAAACTTTATATTGAAAATAATCAAGAAATTCCTAAGAATATTGCTGGTTTAATGTTATCTGCCATTATTTCTGATACTGTATTGTTCCGCTCTCCAACATGTACAGAAACAGACAAGGAAATGGCCCATAAACTTGCTGCCATCGCTGGTGTAGATATTGAATCTTATGGTTTAGAAATGTTGAAAGCTGGCGCAGATATTTCTGATTTAACAAACGATGAAATCGTTCGTACTGATATGAAGGAATTCTCCGAAGCAGGTCAAACGATTTCTATCGGTCAAATTTCCGTTATGGATACAACTGATGTATTGGCTAAACAAGCTGAATTAGTAGCAGCTCTAGAAGCTCTTCGTACAGCTAATGGCTATGCGGCATCCTATATTATGGTTACCAATATTCTTGATGAAAGCACAACATTGATCTATAGCGGTGATGTAGAATCTGTTGTAGTTAACGCATTTGGTAAAGATGTAAAAGATAATGCTGTATTCTTACCAAATACAATGTCCCGTAAGAAACAAATTGTACCTCCAATTTTAGGAGCTATGAAATAATAAAGGATATAGACATATCATGGTAATAAAAACGTTGCTCTTGCAACGTTTTTATTATATGTGATGGTCATTAATAATTACTCATTTTATGTTATAGATAAGGAGATACCATGCAATCATTGTTAGATGGCTTGAATCGGGAGCAACAACAAGCCGTACAACATACCGAAGGCCCACTATTGATTTTAGCAGGTGCAGGATCAGGGAAAACAAAGGTATTAACTGTACGTATAGCATATTTGCTAGCTCAAGGTGTAAATCCTTATGAAATCTTAGCCATCACATTTACCAATAAGGCGGCTAAGGAAATGAAAAGCCGTGTAGAAGGCCTTGTAGGCGATGTAGCTAATCGAATTTGGCTAAGTACATTCCACAGCTTTTGTGCTAAATTTTTACGCTTTGAATTAGATAATTTTTTAGGTTACAACAGTAATTTTACAATTTATGATACATCCGACTCTCAAGTCGTTATAAAAGCAGCGTTGAAGGCCCTTAATTTGGATGATAAATATTATCCTGTAGGTGCTATGATTAGTGCTATTTCTGATGCAAAAAATAAATTGATGTTCGCTTCAGATTATAGAAAACAAGCGCGTGACTTTTACCAACAAAAGGTTGCTGATGTATATGAGTACTACGAACGAGAGTTACGTAAAAACAACGCATTAGATTTCGATGATTTATTGCTCGTAGCGGTAAAATTATTACAATCTAACGCTGCCGTACTAGATAAATACAGCAAACGGTTTAAATATGTTATGATCGACGAATATCAAGATACGAACCATGCTCAATATTTATTGGCGTATTTGCTATCATCTCATTGGAAAAATATTGCCGTCGTAGGTGATGCTGATCAAAGTATTTACGCATGGCGTGGTGCAGATATTCAAAATATCCTCGATTTTGAAAAGGATTATCCAAATTGTACATCCATTAAATTAGAGCAAAACTATCGTTCTACCAAAATTATCTTGGATGCAGCCAATGCAGTTATCGACCATAATGAAGGACGTCCAGAAAAGAACCTTTGGACCGATAAGGTAGAAGGGGCTAAAATTCAACACTTTACGGCTCAATCGGAACATGAAGAGGCCGCTTTCATAGGCGATACAATTGTAAAAAAACATGATATTCACGGCGTACCGTATGGTGATATGGCTATCTTATATCGTACCAATGCACAATCCCGTGTGCTAGAAGAAGCATTGATTAAACGTGCTTTACCGTACACTATGGTAGGTGGCACTAAGTTCTACGATCGAAAAGAAATCAAAGATGTGCTCGCCTATTTGCGCGTATTATATAATCCGTTTGATGATTTAAGTTTATTGCGTATTATTAATGTGCCAAAGCGTAGTATCGGTGCTACTACGGTATCTAAGTTACAAGATTATGCGCGTGAAAATGGTACATCCCTATTTATGACCTTAACGCAATTACATTTGGTCGATACCATTAAGGGTAAAACGAAAGAGAAACTTGAAGAATTTGGCATTTTAATTTTTACACTTGTTGCAGAAATGGATGATAAATCCGTTCTTGATATTTTAGAAGCTATCCTTGATCGAACTGGCTACTTGGCTCAATTAGAGGAAAGTACGGATCCACAAGACCAAGCGCGGGCAGAAAATATCGGTGAATTATTATCTGTGGCGAAGGATTTCCAAGATACGAATCCAACGGGGACTGTTGAAGACTTCTTGGAACAAGTAGCATTAGTAAATGATGTCGATTCCTTTGAACAAGAGGAATCCAAGGTTACCTTGATGACGTTGCATGCGGCAAAAGGCCTTGAATTCCCTATCGTATTCCTCGGTGGCTTAGAAGAGGGCTTATTCCCACATAGCCGTACCTTGATGAATCCTGAGGAAATCGAAGAAGAACGACGCCTCGCATATGTAGGGATTACGCGTGCTGAGAAGGAATTATATATTTCTAATGCTACAACCCGTACCGTATTCGGTCGTACTAGCAGTTATTTACCGTCTCGTTTCATCGATGAAATCCCTGCTGAATTAGTTGATAGTTTACGTGCAAAACGAAGAATTCCTGATGATATTAAACCAACAGTGCCAAGACATATGTCGGTCGCTAGTCGCCCTGTAACAAAACCGATTATTCGCAATGAAGTTATAGCTGATTGGAAGGTTGGGGATACTGCGATTCACAGCAAATGGGGAAATGGTAAGGTCGTCAATGTTTCCGGTGAAGGGGCTGGCATGAAGCTAACTATAGAATTCCCTACACAAGGTGTTCGTGTAGTTATGGCTAAGTTTGCACCGGTAAAAAAAGGTTAGAACAATCACTGTATGATATAGAGGATAATTATGAATCCTAAAGATAGAATAGAACAATTACAAAAAGAATTGACTCATGCTCAGTATCTATATTATGTAAAAGATAATCCGACAATGAGCGATTTTGAATATGATCAAAAATATCGTGAGCTCGTGGATTTAGAAACGGCACATCCTGAATATATTGTGCCATCGTCTCCGACACAGCGGGTTGGCATCAAAGCGGATGGTCCCTTTGAAAAAGTAGTCCATGGTAGACCTATGCTCAGCTTATCCAATGTGTTTAGTGCGGATGAAGTGCGCGCTTTTGACCAACGGGTAACGAAGGAATTGGGACATCAAACAAAGGCTTATGTGGTGGAGTTGAAAATTGACGGCTTAGCTGTTAATTTGCACTATGAAAATGGTATCTTTGTCCGTGCCGTCACACGTGGTGATGGTAAGGTAGGGGAAGATGTAACAGCCAATGTGCGTACTATCAAATCCATTCCTTTATACCTAGAAAATGCGCCAGAATTTATCGAAATTCGCGGTGAAGCGTACATGCCACATAGCGAATTTAAGCGTATCAATGAGGAACGCGATGAAGAAGGGTTACCGACCTTTGTCAATCCTCGCAATGCAGCGGCAGGTTCCTTGCGTCAACAAGACCCTGCTATCACGGCAAGTCGTAATCTTGCGTTCTTTGCCTATGCCATCGGTTCTGAAAGCGGCGCTAATATTCATACGCAAGAGGAATTGTTACATACATTGGAGAATTTCCATTTTTCTGTAAATCCTCATTATCGCGTTTGTAAGACGGTAGACGAAGTAATTAAGGCTATTAATTATTGGGGCGAAAAACGTCATGAACTGCCATACGATACAGATGGTATGGTTATAAAGGTCAATGATTTTAATGATCAAGAGATGTTAGGCTCAACCGCAAAGGACCCTAAGTGGGCTACGGCTTATAAATATCCTCCAGAAGAGGTAGAAACAGTTGTCAAAGATATAACCATTAATGTAGGACGTACTGGTGTATTGACGCCAACTGGAGAATTAGAACCTGTGTTTGTATCTGGCACTAATGTGAGCCGTGTTACATTACATAATCAAGATTTCATCACTGAAAAAGATATTCGTATTGGTGACCATGTACTTATTCACAAGGCGGCTGAAATCATTCCAGAAGTCATTCGTGTATTGCCTGAAAAACGTACGGGCAGTGAGGTTCCTTTCACAATTCCCAATCGTTGTCCTGTTTGTGAAAGTCCAGCAGTACGTCGCGAAGGTGAAGCGGCCATTCGCTGTACCAATAAACATTGTCCTGCTATAGAAAAGGAACAAATCATTCACTTTGCATCTCGTGATGCGATGAATATCGATGGACTTGGCCCAAGTATTGTGGAAAATTTAATCAATGAAAAATTGATTACCAATGTAGTTGATTTATATCATTTGACTACGGAATCCATCATGGGTATGGACCGTATGGGTAAAAAATCGGCAGATAATCTTGTGAAAGCTATTGCAGATTCTAAATCTCGTGGGTTAGACCGCGTATTATTTGGCCTTGGCATTCGCCTTATCGGTTCTAAAGCGGCCGGTACAATTGCTAATGTTGTGAAGTCTATGGATAGATTTTTAACGATTAGTAAAGACGAATTAGTAGCGGTAGAAGAAATCGGTCCTACCATGGCAGATAGCATTATCGAATATCGAGAGGACCCTCAACATATTAAAATAATCAATGGCTTAATCGAAGCCGGTTTAAAAATGGACGTAGATGTACAAGAAACCACCGGTAATGAAATGGAAGGTGAAATCGTTGTTCTTACTGGTAAACTCGAGGTCATGGGTCGTAGCGAAGCTGGTAAAATTCTTGAAGCTCATGGGGCAAAGGTTACAGGCTCTGTGTCAAAGAAAACTACACTTGTTGTAGCTGGTGAAGATAGCGGTAGTAAGCTTACTAAAGCCAATGAACTGGGCATTCGCGTCATGAACGAAGAAGAGTTTGTAGAACTATTAAAAGAATTAGGGGAAATTGATTAATTTTTTGATGGATCCCGTTAGATTTTCTATGAACTGGTTAAAAAGAACTTGCTACACCTGTTGGCTCCGTCCTACGTAATGTCGCTGCACAGGTATAGCAAGTTTTTTTATAACTGTTGAGACAAACTAGTCCCATCAAAAAATTGTATTGTTTATAAAATGAAGCCCAAAATAATCATAATATATAAATTATGGCTATTTTGGGCTTTAAATAGTTAGAACTTCTGATTTAGGGCAGGTGGATTAAAATACATATTATATGATTTATAAAATGTAAACATAGCTGCTGTATATGCTGGAGAAAGAAGCGCAGGGATAGATATACTTTCAGAATAAGGCGTAATAGATATTGCTGTACCGTCAAAATTATATGTTGGCATAGAATTTATTCGATGTTTTACACCTGCATATTTTAAGATTTTATTTGTAAAATCAGTTTTATTTTCACTTTTTTTTAAAGTAGCACTTACATTATTATTGTAGTCATAGAAATATGTGCTATTTAATTGAGCTATTGCATTGTTGTTATAGTCAACTAAATATAGTTGGGAATTTATAACATAATATGGAGGCGAGTATCTTATAACATTTATACTATTTATATCAACATATCCATCTCCTCTATTATCAGCATATATGTATTTAAATCTTGATGGATTATCTTTTATTTCTTGAAGAGAAATTGCGTTTGTTGTGAGCGGAAATAAAATTAAAAATATAGCAAATAAAAATTTAATCATAATAGTACTGTACTCCTTAATGTAACTTAGAATTTTTGAATCTCAGAAGGTAAGTTAAAATACATATTATAAGATTTATAAAAAGAATAGATCGCTGGTTCATATGCTGGTGACAATACTTTAGGAATCTTCGGTCCTTCGTATAATTCTCCATCATAATTATATTTTGTAACTTGATTACCAAATTCAGCCTCTGAATAAGTTTTATTTAATAGGGTTGAAACATTATTACTATAGTCATAATAATATGTATTATCTAGTTCTGTAAGTGTATTATATTTATAAGAAACTAAATAAGCTGTAGATTTTATAATATAAATAGAATCATCATTAATATATTGATCAACTAAACTATCAGAGTATACCAATTTTTACTTAATCGGATTACTTCTTAATTTATTTAAGGATATAGCATTTGTTGAAAACGGAATTAATATAAATATCAATAAGAATAAAAGTCTAATCAAATAAATCACTTCCTTAAAAAGCTCAATATTATATATATCATTTACTTTAATGATATATATATAATCATTAAAAGACAAGAATAATTGAAGTATCTTTTAATTCTTAATTCTATATTTATATATTTAACATAGATGTGTTATTCCCTTTGAAAATAAAACATCTATGCTATATAATAATAAGATATGAAAGGATGTGGACCGATGAAAATCAGCCAAGAGGAAATTAAAAAAATCGCTTTACTGTCCCGATTAGAAGTAAAAGAAGATAAAATGGCTAGCGTTGAGAAGGAATTATCCGATATCTTAACGTATGTAGCAGAATTAAATGAATTAGAATTAGATGATGTAGAAGTAATGGCTCATGCTGTTCCTTTGCATAATGTATTTAGAGAAGATGAGACTAAACCTTCTTTAGATCACGACTTAGCATTGTCTAATGCACCTGAAGAAGAAGACGGGTACTTTAAGGTACCACGCGTTGTACAAGAATAGGAGGTTTCACTGTGGCAACAATTCATGAATTACACACTAAATTAGTGAACAAAGAAATCAGTGCTGTAGAATTAACAAATGCAGTGATTAGTCACAAAGCAAAAGTGGAACCAGAGGTACATGCGTATTTATCTGATTCTCACGAATTAGCATTAGCATCTGCCAAAGCTGTAGATGAAGCAATTGCTAAAGGTGAAGCTATTTCCCCATTAGCAGGTATTCCTGGCGCTATTAAGGATAATATTTGTATTAAAGATCAACCTGCTACATGTGCATCTAAAATGTTGGAACATTTCATTCCTCCATATAATGCATCCGTTATTGAACGATTACATGCTAATCACTTGGTTAGCTTAGGTAAACTTAACATGGATGAATTCGCTATGGGCGGTTCCACAGAAAATTCCGCATTAGCTAAAACAGCTAATCCATGGAATTTGGAATGCGTACCAGGCGGTTCTTCCGGTGGTAGTGCAGCTGCAGTATCCAGTGGCTCTGCTATTTGGGCATTGGGCTCCGATACAGGTGGTTCTATCCGCCAACCAGCATCCTTCTGTGGTGTGGTAGGTATGAAGCCTACCTATGGTAATGTATCACGTTATGGTTTGATTGCCTTTGCATCCTCCTTGGATCAAATTGGACCTGTTACACGCGATGTAACTGATGCTGCATTGGTATTAAATGCCATTGCTGGCCATGACCCTAAGGATTCCACATCAATTCCTGGCGAACGTGTAGATTATACAAAAGCGCTTGTGAACGATGTTAAGAATTTAAAAATTGGTGTACCAAAAGAATTCTTTGGCGATGGTCTTAATGCAGAAGTACGCAAGGCTATTGATGAAGCAATTGAAACATATAAAAAATTAGGTGCTGAAATCGTTGAGGTTTCCTTGCCTAGCACAAAATATGCTTTGTCTGCGTACTATATTATCGCATTGGCAGAAGCAAGTTCCAACTTGGCTCGTTATGATGGTGTAAGCTATGGTTTGCGTGTGCCTGCAGATAATTTGGTAGAAATGTCTACTAAAACTCGTACAGAAGGCTTTGGACCAGAAGTACAACGTCGTATTTTGCTCGGTACCTATGTATTGAGCGCAGGTTATTACGATGCATACTATTTGAAAGCTCTTAAAGTACGTCGCGTTATCAAAAATGAATTTGATGCAGCCTTCTCCAAGGTTGATTTGTTATTGGCTCCAACAGCCCCTAACACAGCGTATAAGTTTGGTGAAAAAATCAATGACCCATTAGCAATGTACTTAGAAGATATTTGTACAGTTCCAGCTAACTTAGCTGGTATTCCTGGTATTAGCATTCCAGCGGGCATGAGTAGCGATAACTTGCCAATCGGCTTACAATTATTGGGTCCTGCAATGGGCGAAGAAACATTGTTACGTGCCGCTTTCACATTCGAACAAGCACGTCCAGATTGTCAATTAGTAGCACCAACTGGGGAGGTTTCTCTATGAGTAGTAAATACGAAACAGTCGTTGGTTTAGAGGTTCATACAGAGCTTAAGACTAAGTCTAAAATCTTCTGTGGTTGTACCACTGAATTCGGCGGTGATCAAAATACACATGTATGCCCAGTATGTCTTGGCTTACCTGGTGCTATGCCTGTGTTGAATAAACAAGTAGTAGAATTTGCCATCAAAGTAGGTTTAGCATTGAATTGTGAAATTCTTAAATTCAACAAATTTGACCGTAAAAACTACTACTATCCTGATTTGCCTAAAAACTATCAAACATCTCAATATGATTTGCCAATCTGCTTGAATGGTCACTTAGACATTGAAGTAAATGGTGAAACTAAACGCATCGGTATCACACGTATTCACATGGAAGAAGACGCTGGTAAATTGGTTCATAGCGGTAATACGATTTCCGATTCTAATTCTTCTAATGTCGACTATAACCGTACAGGCGTACCTCTTCTTGAAATCGTATCTGAACCAGATATTCGATCCGGTGCAGAAGCGAGAGCATACGTTGAAAAATTGCGTTCCATTTTGCAATATTTAGAAGTATCTGACGGTCGTATGGAAGAAGGTTCCTTGCGTGGTGACTGTAACGTATCCGTACGCCTTCGTGGCTCCAAAGAATTTGGTACACGTACAGAAACTAAAAACGTTAACTCCTTAACAGCTATTCAAAAGGTTGTTGAATACGAAGCATTGCGTCAAGCTAAGCTTATCGAAGCAGGCGGCAAAGTAGACCAAGAAACACGTACGTGGGATGATGCACAAGGCATCACTCTTGGCATGCGTAAGAAGGACGAAGAAAATGATTACCGTTACTTCCCAGAACCAGACTTGGTACCAATCGTAATTACAGACGAAAAAATCGAAGAAGTACGTAATTCTTTGCCTGAGTTGCAAGACGCTAAAATTGCGCGCTTTGTATCCGAATATGGCTTGTCTCGTGAAGATGCAACCATCCTTACCATGGCTCGTAAGACGGCTGATTATTTAGATGCCGCTGTGAAAGCTGGCGCAGATCCTAAGACTGTGGCTAACTGGATGCTTGGTGACTTGTCTAAGATGATCAATGAAAGCGGCTTAACATTTGGTGAATCTAAGGTAAGCCCTGAAAACTTGGCTGGTATGATTGCTCTTATTGAAAAAGGCACCATTTCTGGTAAAATTGCGAAAAAAGTTATCGTATCTATGTGGGAATCCGGCAAGGATGCTGATGCTATCGTAAAAGAAGAAGGTCTTGTTCAAATTACAGATACTGGCGCTATTGAAGAAATCGTAAAACAAGTTATCGCTAATAACCCACAACCAGTGGCTGACTTTAAGGGCGGTAATGGCAAAGCTATCGGTTTCTTGGTAGGTCAAGTTATGAAAGAATCCAAAGGCCGTGCTAACCCTGGTATGGTTAACCAATTATTACAAAAATTCTTAAACGACTAAGACTGTCTTGACTTAGTTCATCTTAATATTGTATAAACGAATTGTCCTCTATGGTATATTTACCATAGGGGATATTTTGTTTCCATGACTATTATGGTATAATAAATTGTATAAAATTGATTAATAGTTTTGTGATAAGGAATATATCATGAATAACCAAAATACAATGAATGAAAATAAAGAACAAGAAACTAAGACACGTGTCCTAAGCGATACAGAGCGCCGCGATTTTGATGGCGTTACCATTGATGAAGAAGGGGATACTGTACAAGTTGAATTTACACCTACTCAAAAAGAAGAAGACCGAAGTGGGTATGAGCAATTTCAAGACTATGGCCCTCGTGTGAAGGTATATCATTTTGGCGGTTCTAGTTGGATAAGCCGTATCATTATGATTATTGTATTAGTTGCAATCTTAGCAGCTATCGTATTCTTTGGCGGCATCATCTTGTCCATCGTTGGCGTGGTCATCCTAGTAGGGGCTATTATCTCCTTTATCTTAGGCTTGTTTTAATGGTATAATATATCTATTATGACAAGACGGTGGCAAGTCCATTCGATGATGCTAAAGGGGTACTATGAACGTAGTTCTATCAACATTAAACTCAAAATTTATACATTCTTCACTAGCCTTGAGATATCTCAAGGCTTATGGTGAAGCCCATGGACAGGCATACGATATAGTGGAATATACTATTAATATGCCTGTTTTGCATATTCTTAGCGATATTACAGAGCATGATATCGATGTCCTAGGTTTTGCCTGCTACATTTGGAATATAGAAATGACCTTGCATGTGGTGGATATGGTGAAAGCTGTACGACCAGATATTAAAATTGTATTGGGCGGACCAGAGGTTTCTTTCACAGCCGATGAATTATTAGAACGGTGTCCGAATATCGATTATATTGTACAAGGTGAGGGCGAGGAAGCATTCCATGCCCTTGTAACGGCATTACAGCTTGGTAATGATGGATTAGACCCTGTGATTCCCGGCGTGAGAGGACGTAGGGATAGTAGTATTCTAGGATCTTTAGAGGCTGTAGAGGTTTCTGATTTATCGTCTATACCATTTCCATATACAGAAGAAGATATGGAGGATTTAGAGCATAAGATTATTTATTATGAATCCTCTCGTGGTTGTCCTTTTTCCTGTCAGTATTGTTTGTCAGGCAATAAGAATACAGTGCGATTCTTTCCTCAAGAGCGGACATTAGAAGAATTGCAATGGTTTATTGATCATGGAGTGAAGCAAGTAAAATTTGTAGACCGCACCTTTAACTGTGCACCTCATCATCATAGACCACTTATGGAGTTCATGAGAGATAGCGATACAGATATGAATTTCCACTTAGAAATGGAACCGGAGCTTATGACGGAGTGGGAAACCAACATTCTTTGTGAAACGCCGCCTGGACGTATTCAAATCGAGGTAGGTGTACAAAGTACGCATAAGAAAACATTAGATGCTATCAATCGCTATAATGATTGGCCATACATTCAAAAATCTATACGTCCTATTATTCAAGCAGGACGTACGCATGTCCACATGGATCTTATCGTAGGATTGCCTCACGAGGATTTTAATCGATTTGGACAATCTTTTAACGATTTATTTAGCTTACAACCTCATGCATTACAAATTGGATTCTTAAAATTGCTAAAAGGATCTGGTGTACGACGGATGCGTGAATATAAATATGTGGCAGATCCATTGGCACCATATGAGGTTCTAAGCACGCATGTACTACCTTATGATGATGTACGTTTCTTGAAATATTTTGAAGATGTATTTGAGCGTTTTTATAATAGCGAACGATTTAGAACAACATTTGGCTATATCGGACAACAATTGATTCACGGTGAAACGGATGCATTTACCTATTTTTGTGATATGACACGTGCATGGCTTAAGGAAGGTAATCATAAGGTTAATCTTAAGGATATAGACCAAATTGAATTCTTATATCGTTTCTTCCTTGCAAAAGATGATACGATAGCTGCAGAGTTATTGCAATACGATACATTGGTAAGCTATCGCGGTAAGGTGCGCAGCGACGCAGTAGGGTTGCCTAAACAAACAAAGGAATTACTACAAGTAGGTGAAGCGTTTTGGCGTAACGAAGAGATTGCGTCTACATTTATTCCCAATTATACGTTTAAAGAATGGCGCAAAATTCGCCAACAATATATGGAAATGAATATGAGCCGTGAAACAGCATCATATTTAGGCATTCAACATATACCTGAAGGGGATTTCACAGTGATTATAGATGTGAATAAAGAGGTGGCCCCATTCATTCGCCCTGAAAACATACAATGATATAGAGGAGTATTATGTCAGATACAACGAGACCGAAACGGTACCGGATGGTGTCAAAATTTTATAAAGAAACATATGGTGAAAAGGTATATAAATTACCTGTTGCATTACCTTTAACCTGTCCTAATCGAGATGGATCAGCTGGTGTTGGAGGATGTACATTCTGTGGGGAAATCGGTGCTGGTTATGAAAATAGACCTGCATGGATGACGGTGCGCATGCAATTAGAAGAAAATATTGCACACATCGGACCTAAATATAAGGCTAAAAAATTTATACCTTATTATCAAAACTTTAGTAATACCTATTTACCTCTTGAGGATTTTAAATCTTATATGGAACAAGGTTGTATTGATGAAGCCGTAGGGATTGCAATCGCTACGAGACCTGATTGTATTTCTAATGAGTATTTAGATGTATTACAGGACATACAACAACGATTTCATAAGGATATCTACATTGAATTAGGATTGCAAACCGTTAACTATCATACACTTGAGAAAATTAATCGAGGCCATGATTTAGCGCAATTTATCGATGCGGTTTTACGCATTAAGCGTTATGGATTTAATGTGACCACACATATGATTGTTAATTTGCCTTGGGATACGATGGAGGATACCATTGAAGGGGCCAAAATTTTATCATCCCTTGGCGTTGACCAAGTAAAGTTACATGCCCTATATATTGTGAAACATACATTGATGGCTAAATGGTATGAAGAAAGTCAAATCACCTTGATTAGTGCCGAAGAGTATGCGGAGCGCGTCGTTCAGTTTTTACGTCATCTCCATCCAGATATCGTGTTACAACGATTAGTGGGTCGTGCCCCAGAGGATAATACATTATTTACCAATTGGTCTATGGGCTGGTGGCGTGTACAGGATTTAATCGACGATATGATGGATGAACTAGATGCACATCAAGGCGATTTATGTGATTATTTAAATGGTAAAGCAGTACGTAAATTTATAGATGGGGGACAAGCATGAGCGAACGGGTATTTACCTTTCCTACCTATGACTTAGCACAATCTATACTAGGTCAACACAATAGATATTTACAAATGATGAATGAAGTCATTCCTGCGGATATTGTATCCCGTGGTGATACAGTTGTCATAAAAGGGGACGAGCTTCAAGTAGAGGCGTTGTATCGGACATTAGAGGAACTGGTATTCCTCTATAAAGAAGGCAGTACGATTACAGAATCTCAAGTTCGCATTGCGGCTAAGATGGTGATGAATGGCAAAGGGGATGCCCTTCACTCTATGTTCGAGGATACTTTGTCCGTAACGATGCGCGGTAAAAGCATTACGCCAAAGACGGAAGGTCAAAAGCAATATGTAGACAGTATTCGCAAGAATACTATTACCTTTGGCATTGGACCTGCCGGTACAGGTAAAACGTTCTTAGCTGTTGCATTAGCCGCATTTTACTTGAAGAACCGCAATGTAGACAAGATTATTTTGACGCGACCTGCCGTAGAGGCTGGTGAACGACTAGGGTTCTTACCTGGCGAATTACAAGATAAGGTGGATCCATATTTGCGTCCGCTTTATGATGCGTTGCACGAAATGTTTGGTATTGAACAAGTACAACGCTTTATGGAACGGGGCACAATCGAGGTGGCACCATTAGCGTACATGCGCGGTCGTACATTAGAAAATGCCTTCGTCATCTTGGATGAAGCACAGAATACGACGGCAGAGCAAATGAAGATGTTCTTAACCCGTTTAGGTAATAACTCTAAAATGGTCGTCAATGGTGATAAAACACAGATTGACTTGCCTCCGCGTGTAACCTCTGGTCTCTATGAAGCAGAAAAGGTATTAAAACGCGTGTCTGGTATTCATATGGTGTATTTTACAGATCAAGATGTGGTGCGTCATGATTTGGTAGGTCGCATCGTTAAAGCCTATGATGCATACCATCAAAAGCTTTCAAAGGAAGAATAAGAATTATGCATATACAAATTAGTTATGATGATGGTATAGCCCGAGATACTAAGATTGAAGAGGTTATACAAAAGGTTTGCGATGAAGTGAGCCGCGTGTATGGACTTGAAGATGATGAGTTAAGCATTCTACTATGCGACAATAAGAAAATTCATGAACTAAATAAGGAATATCGCGGTATTGATAGACCAACAGATGTATTGTCTTTTGCCCTTAATGAAGGGGACGATTACGAAGGTAGTGAAGAGGAACATCACCTATTGGGGGATATGATACTCTCCTTGGAACGAGCTCATGAACAAGCTGTCGAGTACGGGCATAGTTTTGAACGGGAATTAGCCTATTTAACAACACATAGTTGTTTGCATATCTTAGGCTATGACCATATGACCGATGAAGATAAAAAAGAAATGCGCACAGAAGAAGAATTTGTGCTTTCTAATTTAGGGTATGTACGAGAGGATCAACCATATAATGAATAAAGCAGAACATTTTAAATCCGGCTTCGTAGCCGTTGTAGGGCGACCAAATGTAGGCAAGTCTACCATGATTAATGCTTTGATAGGCGACAAGATTGCCATTGTATCCGATAAGGCACAGACAACGCGTAACCGCATTATTTGTGTTTACACCGATGAAGAAAAACAAATCGTTTTCATGGATACACCTGGTGTACATAAGCCAAAACATAAATTAGGTGAATTCATGGTCGATGCAGCCATTGAATCGTTGAAGGAAACAGAGGCTGTTCTATTTGTTGTGGCTGGCAATGAAAAACGCGGTCCTGGGGATAATTTCATCATTGAACAATTAAAACGTGTGAAAGTACCGGTATTCCTCGTGGTCAATAAAATTGATACACTACAAAAAGAACAAGTGTTAGAAGCTATTGTATCTTATCAAGATGCGTATCCATTCGCTGGTGTCATTCCTATTTCGGCAAAGAATAAAGAAAATTTATCTGAACTTCTTAATGTGCTAGGTGAGCATTTGCCAGAAGGTCCTCAATACTTCCCAGAAGATATGATTACGGACCAACCAGAACGATTGATTATTTCTGATATCGTTCGCGAAAAGATTTTGTTGTCTACCCGTGATGAAATTCCTCATGCCATCGCTGTAGATGTAGATGAAATGAAGACTCGTGATGATGGAACTACATATATTCGTGCTACCATCTATTGTGAACGAGATTCTCAAAAGGGTATCATCATTGGTAACAAAGGTGCGCTATTACGCAAGATTGGTGCAGAAGCGCGCATGGATATTCAAAAGTTATTGGCTACAAAAGTATATCTTGATTTATGGGTTAAGGTTAAAAAGGATTGGCGTAATAAATCGGGTGTGCTTTCAGAATTGGGATATAAAAAATAGATTATTTAGATTGATTATAGTTAGAAAGGATTGTTATGGACAGTATAGATGCCCTGTTACCGATTGGGTTCGGCATAGTATGTATTTTCTTAATTAACTTTTTGGTGGTAGCAAAATTCTCTTTTGCACGGTTGCGCAAGGAACACGTAGAAGATATGGAAATCCTACATGAAAAGGATCGCCAATTCTTGTTAAAGCTATACCAAAATCCTGAGTATTTCCTTAATACTACACAATTTCTAATACTCTTTTTCATTCTCACCTTAGCAGGTACTGGCACATATATCTTTAATAGTTTTGTGGTAGGTATCATGGATATTTTTAATATCCATGGTACATGGGTTCATCATATTTTAGACCTGATCTTGCTTATTATCATTAGTCTTATCGTCCTCATCTTTGGCGAAATTGTACCGAAAGCATTGGGTTTATCATTTCCTACAAAATATGTAAATATGCATAGTCGCATCGTCGTTGGCGTTGGTCGTATTGTATATCCTTTTGTCTGGTTAGCTAGTAAAATATCCAACTGCATCCTTAAATTTTACCAAACAAAATACTTAACTGAACTAGACCTTGTATATACGGAAGAGGAACTACGCATGATGATTTCTAGAAGTCATGAAGAAGGTCAGTTAAATCAGGTAGAATCTGAGTTGATAGACAATGTTTTCAACTTTGTGGAACGTATGGCAAAAGAGGTTATGGTGCCTCGCCAAGATGTGGATTGTATTTTCGTGGAAGATGGTTATGATGAAGCCATGAAGGTGATTCGTTCTACATCGCATACGAGATACCCATTGTGTGTGGAAGATAAGGATCATATTGTAGGCCTTGTACATATTAAGGATTTGATGGAACGTCAAAAGCAGGCTAGAAAAGATTTGCGCAACATCAAACGAGATATCTTGACGGTTCCTGAGGTTATGAAATTATCTACCTTATTGCAATACATGCGAACGCGTCGTATTTACCAAGCTGTTGTTGTCGATGAATACGGCGGTATGGTAGGCCTTGTGGGGTTAGAGGATATCATCGAAGAATTGGTAGGGGATATTCAAGACGAACATGAACCTCATTTGCCGGCTACGATGAGTTATTCTGATGGCTCCTTTGAGTTTGACGGCAAGGTTCTTGTGGATGAAGTGTCTGAAATGATGAATATTCACATTGAAGACTCCGATTCCGATACGATTGGTGGCTATATCTTCGGTCTATTAGGCCGTACTCCAATTGTGGGGGATACTGTTGATGCTTATGGTTATACATTTGAAGTAATTAAGATGCAAGGTTATCGTATTTCACGGTTGCGTGTAACACCTTTACCTGAGTCTGAAACTGTTACGGATGATGAACATGAACAAGATTAGTGGCGCTTTTAATACGCCGGCCATCGTGGTGAGCCGAAAAAAATACAAGCTCTATTCGGTGTTTACCTTTATCACACCGTCCTTAGGTATTATTAGGGCCTCTTTTCCGCATAAACGATTGCAAACATTGCGTAATGCATCGTATTTACGCCCCTTCAGCGCTATGTATATCACAGTTGTGCAGGATGGAGAATTTGTGAAAGTCACACAAATAGATGGGTCCTATGTAGTGGAATCGCTAGATACAAACCTTGATAACATTGCCTATGCAGCCGTAGCCAGTGAACTGTTACAAGAACTATTTGCATCGTATGATGTTGATCGTAATGTATTTAATACTGTAGTCAATTATTCAAAATCGATACGTCAACGAAATGTACGATTAGGGACTATTATATTGGGATGGCAAATGTTGTCGTTAGCGGGGGTAATGCCACAACATGAGGCTTTTAATACTGGAGATGGAATTGATTTATTCTGGAACGAACTACGGCTACATACGCATATGAATCCATCCCTTGCATTACGCAACGCAATGCCAACTATTTTGGCCTATCAATGGGGCGATGCAGCACCTATTGAACTTCCTGGAACTGTATGGAAGGAACTAGAACGATTACTATTTTCTTATTGTGAACAGGAAATAGGTAAACAACTGCAAAGTGTAAAATTTCTGATGAGTTTATAATATATACTAATAAATTGTTAGGTATCGATTCATAAGACTCCTTATCAAAAATTTTTATAAATTTTAAACCACTTATCTCGAATAGGTTAGATAAACCTATTTAAGATAAGTGGTTTTCTTATATAGAAAAAATATAATGAATTACCTGAATATATATCTCATTTATGAGTTAGAAAATGGGAACAAAAAGTTTTATACTAAATACATTAATGGTTGTTCTATATATAGTAGAGTGATAGTAGAGCCTATAGTGATGGCTCTATTTTATTTTTTTATTTTGAAACTATAGATTATAGAAATTTATTAAAGGATTGTATGGAATGGAATTAATCGAGTATATAAAGACATTAGGTAATGTAGGTGTGGCTTTATCTGGTGGTGTAGATTCATCCTATTTAGCGTATGCTGTCAAACAATCTGGCATTCCATGCAAAGCATATACTGTTAAGTCCCAGTTTGTGCCACAGTTTGAATTAGATGATGCCAAGAAAATTGCAGAATGTATCGGTATTCCATTAGAAATCATAGATATTGATGTACTCGAACATGATGATGTAACGAGCAACCCAAGTGATCGATGCTATTACTGTAAACATCATGTATTCACAACGATAAGTGAACAGGCTAAACGCGATGGATTTTCCATATTATGCGATGGAACCAATGCCAGTGATGATGTAGATGATCGCCCTGGTATGAAAGCAATAGCTGAACTATCTGTTAAGTCGCCACTAAGAGACTATGGTTTAACAAAATCTATGATTCGCCAGTTGGCCAAACAGGCTAATTTATTTACCTGGGATAAACCATCCTATGCCTGTTTAGCTACGAGATTTCAAGCGGGACAGCACATAACAGGTCATGATTTAGAACATATCGAAAAAGCGGAAGGGTATTTATTTTCGTTAGGTTTATCAGATTTTAGAGTTCGTCTGATAGGAAATACTGCTAAAATTCAAGTTCTAGAGAATCAAATAGCTATTGTTATTAAGAATAGGATTGAGATTCTCATATTTTTTAAATCTATGTTTGATGATGTTGTATTAGATTTAGAGGTGCGTTCATGAGCGATGATATTAGATTCCTTTTAGAGCAAGTAAAAAATGGACAGGTAGATGTGGATGCAGCCTTATTAAAGCTAAAGATGAAACCGATAGAGGATTTAGGGTATGCCAACGTTGATTTACATCGTCAATTACGGCAAGGTGTACCAGAGGTTATTTATGGTGCTGGTAAAACTAGTGAACAAATCGTGGGTATTATCTCCTCCATGCAGTCTAATGGGCAAGGTCATATATTGATTACACGATTAGCACCTGATGTGGCGGCAGAGGTTCAAGAACACCATTCCTTGACATATATCAAGGATGCTTATATCGGCTACGTTGGTGATATGCCTACGAAGAAAACAGATTCAAGTATAGCTATTGTTACCGGCGGTACAAGTGATTATAAAGTGGCTGAAGAATGTGCAATTACAGCTGAATTTTATGGTAATACGGTCAATCGAATTTATGACGTAGGTGTGGCGGGTATTCATCGTTTGTTACAACATTTAGATACTATTATGTCTGCTAAGGTTATCGTTGTCATTGCCGGTATGGAAGGGGCTTTAGCAAGTGTTGTTGGGGGCCTTGTGGATGTACCTGTTATCGCCGTACCAACTAGTGTTGGTTATGGAACGGCATTTGGTGGTGTTACGGCGTTATTATCGATGCTCAATTCCTGCGCTAGCGGTGTTACGGTTGTCAACATAGACAATGGATTTGGTGCTGCTTATACGGCGAATATGATTAATCATATAGGTGAAAGTAAATGAAACGATTATTTTTAGATTGTCAAATGGGCATTGCAGGAGACATGCTGACCGCGACATTACTCGGTTTAGTAGATAACCCTGAAATATGGATAGAACGACTTAATCAAATAGGGATACCTAATGTTACCTATACACTTATTCCGAAAGAAGATAAGGGCTTACAAGGTTATCGGGTAGCAGTTACCATTAATGGTATAGAAGAGTCTGAACATCATACAGGTAGTCCCCATGACCAGCATCATACTAATCATCACCATCACGATGCTCATCAGGAACATGGTGAGACAGATACGCATGAAGAACATTTGGAGCACCATATACATTGCGAACATCACGTGCATGGTCGAGGCTTACAAGGTGTAACGGATATAATTAATAATTTATCTATTTCCGATACGTGTAAACAGAATGCTATAAACGTATATAATCTAGTAGCTCAAGCGGAGGCCAAGGTTCATAAATCTACAGTGACGCAAATTCATTTCCACGAGCTGGGCATGCTCGATGCTATTGCAGATATTGTAGCCGTTTGTGTACTCTTAGAGGCATTGAATTTTGATGAGATTATCATCTCACCTATACATGTAGGAATTGGCACGGTTCACTGTGCTCATGGAGAACTGCCTGTGCCAGCACCAGCAACGATGGAGTTGTTATCTGGTATTCCAGTGTATGCAGATTATCAAATTAAAGGGGAATTATGTACACCTACAGGCGCAGCGTTAGCCAAGTATTTTGGCACAGCTTTTAGCCATATGCCAGTTATGACACCAACAAAGGTATCTTATGGATTTGGTACTAAACAATTTGAAAGACCGAATTGCATTCGCGCCTTTGTAGAAATGAACAATGATTTAGAAGACACAATTATTGAAATGTCTTGTAATCTCGACGATATGACGCCAGAAGAAATCGGCTATGCAGTAGAACAGTTATTACTTTCACCAGCACTAGACGTGTTTACCACATCGATTATGATGAAAAAACAACGACCTAGTACGATGTTAACTGTTCTTTGTAAAGTAGACGATATCGATAATCTGCGTGATTTAATATTCAAGCATACTACGAGCCTTGGTATTCGATACCACCGCTGTAATCGATATATTTTGAACCGGTCTACAGGAGACATAGATTGGGAAGGCAATAGAATTGTTTTTAAAACAAGCAGTGGATTTGGTGTAAAGAGACATAAATATGAATATGATTCACTGGCTACTATTGCTAAGCAAAATGATATGAGTTTATTAGACCTTAAACGACAATTGCGTAAGAAGGAGGATTGATTTGTCGTAGCGGGTTATTTATAGTTTGTTAGTGTTAAGTTAAGGAGTGATTCCCATGAAAACATTTAATGTACCTTATGCAAAAGGATTTGTAGATATCAATATTCCTGATCAAAATATAGCAGGTGTATTAGAATCTAAAGCCCATTCCTATAAGGCGGAGCTTTCACAAGAGGCATTGGTAGAACATGCGTTAGATAATCCTATCGGTAGCCAACGCTTGGAAGAATTGGTAAAGGGTAAATCCAACATGGTCATCATCACAAGTGACCATACGCGTCCGGTGCCTAGTAAAATTACGATGCCAATTCTACTTCGCCGTATTCGTGAAGCTAATCCATCCATCGATATTACTATCTTACTAGCTACTGGTTTCCATCGACCTACTACGCATGAAGAAATGGTAGATAAATTTGGTCCTGAAATCGTAGCTAATGAAAAGATTGTAAACCATATCTCTGGTGATGCTAGTCAAATGACTAAAATAGGCGTATTGCCATCCGGTGGGGATTGCATCATCAATAAACTAGCTGTAGAAACGGAGCTATTAATTTCTGAAGGTTTCATTGAACCACATTTCTTTGCTGGTTTCTCTGGCGGTAGAAAAAGCGTATTGCCAGGCATTGCTTCGGAAGTGACTGTAATGGCAAATCACTGTGCTGAATTTATCAATAGCCCATATGCTCGTACAGGTATTATCGAGAATAATCCAATTCATAAGGATATGGTATACGCTGGTCGTACTGCGAAATTAGCATTTATTTTAAATGTTGTCATCGATGCGGAAAAACATATTATCAATGCTTTTGCTGGTGATATGGAAGAGGCCCATGAAACTGGCTGTGCTTTTGTATCTGAACTAGCTAGTGTGAAAGCTGTACCAGCAGACATCGTTATCACTACAAATGGTGGGTATCCATTAGACCAAAACGTATATCAAGCTGTAAAAGGCATGACAGCTGCCGAAGCATCTTGTAAAAAAGATGGCGTTATCATTATGATTGCCGCTTGTAATGATGGTCATGGTGGGGAATCATTATACGAAAACCTTAAAAATGCCAAAACACCTCGTGAGTTACTCGACCGCATTGCTAAGGTGCCTCGTAATAAAACCATTCCAGACCAATGGGAAATGCAAATCTTGGCTCGTATTCTAGATCAATTTACAGTTATCGTTGTAACAGATCAATGCGACCCTAAGATGCTTACCGATATGCATTTGCAACATGCTACAACATTTGATGAAGCATTGAATAAGGCTTTGGAATTAAAAGGTAAAGATGCAAGTATTACAGTTATTCCTGATGGCGTATCTGTTGTGGTGAAAGCGTAATTTACAATAACATATTGAACTCTTAGAAAATAATATTTAGAGTCATAAAATAAACCACCTGTTAAAGATGATTGGTAATCTTTGATGGGTGGTTTAACATTTAGTTAGTCTCAATAATTTTGTGGAAACATCTTTTACTTCACAATTACCAAACTTATTTAGCTAATGAAGAGAGGGTTCCTGATGAAGTTACATGTTATAATGTTCTAGATGTTTTTTGAGGACAACAGATTCAAAAAGCAGTTTCTACTGGAGTAAAAGATATTATAAAAGATAATGAAAATAATAATAAGAAGAAGAATGATAGGTGAGGGAATAATTAAATGAGTGATTTATTGTTATATTTTTTTATGGGATTGTTATTTTATCAATTAATAAAGTCTTATAGGAATAAATGGAAAGATGCTTTTTTGATTATTAGTATATTGCTTATCTTCGGGATTCCTGGAATTATAGTAAGTAAATTATACGAATATGGTTATATTCCATTTAAGCTATGTTTTTATATATCGTCAGTTATCCTAGTTCTTATGGATATATCTTTTCTATGTCTTTTCATATATTTATATAAAACGGCAGAAACTCCAGAAAGACGTCGAGAAATTTTAAAAGGTGGACTACTTTATCTTAGTGGTATTGGAATAATGGCTGGTGGATTAGCTTTTGTATTCTTATTTTAGATGCTGAAAAACATATTATCAATGCTTTTGCGGGTGATATAGAACAGGCTCATGAAACAGACCGTGCTTTTCCTGACGATGTATCTGTTGTGGTGAAAGCGTAATTTACATTAACATATTGAACTCTTAGATCGTATCGCTAAGGGGAAATAAAATGAACCACCTATTAAAGATGATTTGTAATCTTTGATAGGTGGTTTAAAATTTATTAATATTTTTATATAATGTGATATAAATATAAGATTAATAAATTACAAACTTTACTAGATTAAGAGAGAAGGGTATATGAGCTATATACAGGATGAGTATTATATTTTAAAGCAAAATTTGATAATGCTTAAGCATAATATTCGTTTAAATAAAATTGAATATACTATAGCTTTATTATTATTTATATTTTATACGTTATATATAATGGGCTATTTATTAGCAGCCTTAAGCGAAGGAATAATTAGATTAGAGTTTCAAAATTTTGATTTGTTTATAATAAGTGATTTAAGGATTACTGAATCTGAATATATTATATTAGCAAGTTTACAGTTGCTTATTTGCGCTATAGGAATGTCAAGATTAATACAGTATCGTTTTAATGATAGTGATTTACATACAGGTGGAAAACTTGTTAGTTATTGTTTTGCTTTTGCTTTAATATTCTTTGGCGGTATATATATTTATCGTGTTTTTACTACAGGTTTAAATTCGGTTACATTTGAATTTTCTCTATATTTTTGGATGTCAATACGAATCATGTTACTAGCTTTTTTGTTTATTTTACTCAAGCATATTCCAAGAAACTTAAAATATGGTTTAGCTAGTTATGGTGCTTTAATAGGCAATCATAAGATTATATATCACGATCTCATTGAATATAGGAAATTAGATGAATCAACTATTGAATATATTGGATTAAATGACATTTTTAAGGTGATGAAAAAAACATTTATTACCGATATGTTGAATATCAAAGGTAGGCAAAGTCGCTCAAAGATTATATGGTGTAATATTATATTTATCATAACTATTGCTTTGTTAAATCAAATTATAAGTACCATGATTCAAAGTCAATTTGTATCTCATATGTGGCACGATTATATAGCATATATTTTTTATTATTGGTTACTATTGGCTAACATATGTATGATTATTAGACGATTACATGACTCTGGAGCAAGTGCGTTATGGCTATTGGGATTATGGATACCTTATGTAAACATATATGTTTTATATTTAATTCTTTTTAAACCCTCTATTATAGGTATTGAGGAGGTTTAAATTTATATTCAATGTATAAAGTTTATAAGTAATCTAATTAATATTATATAAGTGAGGAAAATGAGTAAATTAATTTATCTAGGTTACTTTTGTGTGGTCGCGGTACAAACATTATTAGGAAGACAAATAATCCGAAATAAATTTTTATTTGTGTTAAGCCCAATTCTACTTATAGTATCTTCGTTATTAAAAATTATTTTGATTTTAATAGATCATCATACAAAAACAATGAGTCAGATGATTTTTCCTGTACTCATTATTAGTCTATTTATTACACTCTACATTAGGCATGAGCAATATAAAAAGGAGAAAGAATAGTGTTACATGATTTTTTAGTAAGTTATACTTGGTGGATTATACCAGTATTTTCTTTTTTTTGTATTATATTAGGATATAAGTTTCATATAAAAGGATTTGACTATTCAATTCGATTGAGTGGTGGTAATTTTTTTGCGTATAGTTTTATGTCCATAATAGGATTTTATCTTGATATCTTTTTATTTAGTAAACTTAATGCTATAGAGAACATCAGTTATGGTTCTTATTTGATATATTATATTTTGATATGTTTACTTGGTATATTTTGTATCTCCTGGTACTTTTTAGCTGGTATGAGACGTATACAATCTATTTCATCTATACCAGCATGGAGTTATCCAATTTTTCTTATTGTTGTGGGAATAGTTTCTAACTATATTGATGAAGTATCGTATCTAATTATTGGTGCTCATCTGTATATGATATTTGCTAAGAGTAAAGCATAAAGATATTTAGATAAATGAAAAGCTTAAAGGACAAGGAGAGTATAATAAATGAAATTAATATATTATGTTTCTACTACATTCTTGTTTTTACTCTTTGCCTATAGTGTAGTCCAATATATACGAAGATCTAATAAAGATAAAAATGAATTATATAGACTTATTAGTTTGGGTATATTTTTATTTGTATTTTTTACGGACTTCAAGTTTTTAGATTTTATAAATAAACAATTTAAGTATCTAATTGAGTTTTTGTTATTATCATTTAGTGCTTACCTGTTTTCACTAATATTTAAAAATAGTGATAATAAATGGATTTATTACTTATTTTCTTTGTTTACCATATTATTATTTTTAATGGCCATTTTATTTTATGTGTAATTTCATATTTATAAGATTGGGAGATAAGATCATTCATATATGATGAGTACCTTGTGAATATGGAAATGATATTGTGAGAAGGTACAAAAATGATGATATAGAAATGTACAATTTTGATTTTATTATATGGTTAAAGGTAACATAAGCGAATAAAGAATAGTAAATAATAGGTTAGATAAAATGTTCGGGCCGTAGAATCATAAGGAAAATTGATTAAAAAAGAGATATTGAATAGTTAAACATCGTTAAGAAATAGAGTAGTGTAGGAATTATGATTAATCATATAAATAAAAACAGTTTAGATATACTTGCAGGTATAATGAATCAACATGTAGATAATATTTTTTCTCAAAAATTATTTGGATTTACTCCAGATAGAAGTCAAAAAAATTTAGATGAAAATAATGATGTAGTGATATATTTACAAATTCAGGATTCATACATTGAGATTGTTAATGACTATATAGAAACTGAAGAGTATGATGAATACCCTAATTTTGAAATAATACGTTGTATTAAAATGAATGAAGATACAGATTACCATCAAATAGTATCAAATAATATTAATGGAATCATAGAACAGATTATTATTGTTAATGATGAATTTACCACATTTTATTCAGATGAAATAAATAGTATTGATATAGCCATAAAAATTACTATTTCTGGTCATGATTACTATATTATTGCTTGGGATGCCATTCAAGGCAATTTAAGTCTTATTGATAAAAGTATAATTTGTAAGGAAGATTTTTGGCTTATTAGAAGTCAGATATCTAAATTTTGGATAAATAAAGATTTAGATTTAAGATACTTTTATAGAAAAGAAATATCCATTACGGATAGGATAAATAAATGAATGTATATAAACAGAAACGTAATTTCATAAGTCTGATTAGGTATAGATTATGGTGTTCTTTATTTATGATAGTTGCATGGACATTAAATGCAATAAATGCTATACCTATTGATGGTATTATTGCGGTCCCACAGGCAACACTAGTATGTACTATTATAGTAGTAATACTTATGTGGCCTCTCATTTGTCATAGAAAACTTTTTGTTTTAATATATCGAAAATATATCAATAAAGGACACTCTACATTTTATTTCTGTTTATGGTTCTTAGTAGGATGGATAGATAAAATTGTGAAAGAAGATGAACTTAATAATTCTGCTTTTAGACTTTCATTTGGATCCTATTCACTATATGACTATATATGGTTAATAATTTATATTCTATTTTTGATATGGATTATCTTCTATGCGGATATGAATAATTGGGAACGATTGATTGCTGGAGGCTCTATAATTCTTTGGATTCTTAAATCTTTATATGTAAAGTAACCGCATTACTGATGCCCATTAATTTATATCTGTGTTTACTCACATGAATTACTTATATATAGCATGATTGGACTCTTATTTGATTTTTTTAAGTGAATTTAATTTTTTATATAAGGAAATTATTAAAATGGCTGTTGTAAAAAAATTCTTTTTCTATGCATTTGCATTATTTATCTTAATTTCAATAATATATAGTATTGCTTATGATTATATGACCGGTGCCGAAATTCACTATGATTTTTATGGAGCATTCTTTGTTTGTTGGTTAATATTCTTTGGTATACTAAAACGTGTTCTAAGAGTATAAACTTTTGACTTAAAATGAAATTTTATATCTAAAATAGATTTGATCTGAGATTTTATAGGTATTAAATAAATCATTGAAAGGAAAATATAATGCGACGATTAATAGTATATGGATTTGCAGTATTAGCTATACTTTATATTTTATATGGAATAATAGATGATATTTTAACAGGAAGTGCAATTCACTATGATTTTTACTTAACATCTTTTGTCTGCTTCTCAATATTTTTTATTATATTGAAACTAGCTTTACGTGTATAAAATATTAGTTTGACATTCTTCCCTCTATATTGCTACAATATTGTGTATAATATATGCGATGAAGCAGAGTAGTAAACCTCTCTAGCGAGTGAGGATGGTGTAAGCTCACATTTGGTTGAAGGCGCTGTAGAGCATTGGCAGGAACGCAGGTATCTGTTAGTAAAGGCCAACATAGAAAAAAGAGGGCGCAAGCCAAATAGGGTGGAACCGCGGGTATACTCGTCCCTGTAACGTTTTTCGTTACAGGGACTTTTTTGTTTGTAACGAAATGGTTGATTTTATGTCGGTTGTGTAAAGTGGAGGCAGCAATGACATTTCAAGAGATTATACTAAATCTACAAAAGTTTTGGAGTGAACAAGGTTGTATCGTTCAAAATCCATATGACATCGAAAAGGGCGCAGGTACAATGAATCCTGCTACATTCTTGCATGCTATTGGTCCTGAACCATGGGCTGTATGTTATGTAGAACCTTCTCGTCGTCCAGCAGATGGTCGTTATGGTGATAACCCTAACCGTTTGTTCCAACATCATCAATTCCAAGTTATCGTGAAACCATCTCCAGATAATATCCAAGAATTGTACTTACAATCCTTGGCAACTCTTGGTATTCATGCTGAAGATCACGATATCCGTTTCGTAGAGGATAACTGGGAATCTCCAACATTGGGTGCTTGGGGTCTTGGCTGGGAAGTATGGCTCGACGGTATGGAAGTAACTCAGTTCACATATTTCCAACAAGTTGGTTCCATCGACTGTAAACCAGTTTCTGTAGAAATTACATACGGTTTAGAACGTTTGGCTATGTACATTCAAGGCGTAGAAAACGTATATGATCTTAAATGGAATGAAAATGTTACATACGGTGATGTTTGGCATGCCAACGAAGTTGAACAATCCGTTTACAACTTTGAATTAGCTGATACAGATATGCTTTTCAAATTATTTGATATGTATGAAGCAGAAGCAAAACGAGTTTGCGGCGCCGGTTATGTATTACCAGCTTACGATTATGTTTTGAAATGTTCCCACACATTCAACTTGCTTGATTCCCGTGGTGCTATTTCCATCAGCGAACGTACTGCTTTCATCGGCCGCGTACGTGCATTGGCTCGTATTTGTGCACAACAATATCTTGCTAAACGCGAAGAATTAGGATTCCCACTTTTGAAAGGAGATAAATAAGATGGCAAAGGATTTATTATTTGAAATCGGTGCAGAAGAAATTCCTGCCGGCTTTATGCCAAATATCTTAGGTCAATTGAAAACATTGGCTGAAACAAAATTAAATGATGCCCATCTTCCTTTTGAAAGCATCGCAACATACGGCACACCACGTCGGTTAGCTCTTATCGTGAAAGGTCTCGCTGACACATCTGCTGAAATCAGCGAACGTCACAAAGGCCCTTCTGCATCCATCGCCTATGATGCTGACGGCAATGCTACAAAAGCAGCTATCGGCTTTGCCCGTGGTAAAGGTCTTGATGTAGCTGATCTCGTTGTAGAAGACGGTTATATCTATGCTGAAACAAAAACTGCAGGCGTACCTGCAAAAGATATCGTCACAGACATGTTGCCACAATTGATTACAGGTCTTAACTTCCCTAAATCCATGCATTGGGGCAATTTAGATGCTAAGTTTGTACGTCCTGTACGTTGGCTTGTAGCATTACTTGATGAAGAGGTAATTCCTGTAGAATTTGCTACTGTAAAATCTGGTAATGTAACACGTGGTCATCGCTTCTTAGGTGCTGATGAAATCACTATCAAAAATGCAGCATCCTATGTAGACACATTAAAAGAAAACTTTGTTATGGTTGATCAAGACGCGCGTCGTGAATTGATCTCTAAACAATTACATGATATTGCAGCTTCTAAAAATGCATCTATCGTTTGGGATGATGATTTATTAGAAGAAATTAACTATCTTGTTGAATGGCCTACAGCATTGTGTGGTGGCTTTGAAGAGTCTTACTTGGCACTTCCAGATGCAGCCATCATTACACCAATGAAAGACCATCAACGTTATTTCCCATTAGTTGACCAAGATGGTAAATTATTGCCAATGTTCTTAACAGTTCGTAACGGCTCCGACCATTCCATCGAAGTAGTTCAAGCTGGTAATGAACGTGTATTGCGCGCACGTCTTGATGATGCAAAATTCTTCTTCAATGAAGACCGCAAGAAACCTCTTATCGACCGTCAAGATGGTTTGACTAAAATCGTATTCCAAGAAGGTCTTGGTAACTTAGCAGATAAAACTGAACGTTTGTTAACATTAGGCCGTGTGTTCAGTGAAGAATGTGAACTACACGAAGATGCGCGCGTCGTATTAGAACGTGCTACTGAACTTGCCAAAACAGACCTTACAACAGGTATGGTTACAGAATTTACTGAATTACAAGGTGTAATGGGTAAAGAATATGCGTTACTTGACGGTGAATCTCCAGAAGTAGCGGAAGCTATTTTTGAACAATACTTACCTCGTTTTGCAGGCGACGTATTGCCTCAAACAGAAGCTGGTAAAGTGTTGTCCATTATCGACAAAATCGATAACATCGTTGCAACATTTAGCCGTGGTTTGATTCCTACAGGTTCTCAAGACCCATATGCATTACGCCGTCAAACAATCGGGATCTTGAACATATTGCTTAACAGCGAATGGAATATTTCCTTGCGCCCAATCATCGTGGAATCTATGAATCTTCTCAATGTACCTACAGATAAACAAGATGAATTGCTTGGCCAAGTAGAAGAATTCATTACATTGCGTTTGAAAAATATCTTCCTTGATCGTGAAGTGCCTCATCACGTAATCGACTTGTTGTTATCTAACAATGAATTGTCCGTTGCTGATGCTGAAGGTCTTGTGAAAGCTCTCTTGGCTAACCGCATTGATGAAAATGTTGAATTAGTACAAGCTTTCACACGCATGTATAATCTTGTGAAAGATGTAACATATACTGGTGTTGATGAAAGCCTATTGAAAGAAGATGCAGAACGTGCCTTGTATGAAGCGGCTACAAAAGCATCTGAAGCAAGTATCGATGCATGGGATAAAAATGACTATGACGCTGTTGTGGCAGTACCTGCTACATTGGTGCCTGCCATCAACAAATTCTTTGAAGATGTTATGGTTATGGACAAAGATGAAGCTATTAAAGCTAACCGTTTACAACTTGTTCGTTTGGCATATAGCGTGATGGCTATTATCGGCGATATTAGTGCATTAAAATAACATATATTTTATATAGTTAGGAAATTACATTTGTCTTAACTATGTGAAACTGAGGAAAGGCAACTGTGGTTGCCTTTTCTTTATGCAGGAATTTTGGCATCTATGTCGAATACATAAAGTATACAAAGTTGTAAGGAGATGTCATTATGATTACAAATGTTGAATTATTCAATGCCCTCCGTAATGTGACGGCTAAGCGTGAAGGTTCACGTTATAGAATACTTATGGAATTATATACAATCGGTAAGGGAACGAGCCAACGTGTATTAGTGGATAGTTTACAGATTCGTCCAGCTACCGTATCAGAGCAACTGGATGTACTCATACAATTGGGGTTTGTAGAAAAGACCATCGATACGATGGATAAGCGGACAACTGTTGTAACACTAACCGATGCAGGGAAAGAAGAAGCACATAGTTTAGTTGAACATAGGGAACAGCAGTTAGCTCATCGGTTTAGACGATTATCGTCAGAGGACCGACAAGATCTGTATGACCTATTAGGCCGCATTGATTAAGCTATATACTTGTATATAGTTGTGGTGAAATGGGTATATAAATCTATACAAGATATAGTGTGTAACCTCTTGCATTGTACATTGACTTGTGATAATATATTACTGTTAATTTGAGACAGTCCGCTGCCTATAAGGTGTAGGTATTGAATGTCTGCAAACAGGAGGAAACAATGAACATTATTAACGTACTCGAACAAGAACAACTTCGTACAGACATCCCTACTTTCCGTGCTGGAGATACAGTACGCGTACACGTAAAAGTAGTGGAAGGTAGCCGTGAACGTATCCAAGTATTCGAAGGCTTGGTAATTAAACGTCAAAACGGTGGCGTACGTGAAACTTTCACAGTTCGTCGTATTGCATCCGGTGTAGGTGTAGAACGTACATTCCCACTTCACAGCCCACGCTTAGCTAAAATCGAAGTTATGCGCCGTGGTGTTGTTCGTCGTGCTAAATTGTACTACTTACGTAACCTTACTGGTAAAGCTGCTCGTATTCGCGAAAAACGCTAATGTTCTTAAAAGGCTGCCGTTGGCAGCCTTTTATTTTTGCTAAAATATAGATATACATACATTTATACAAGATAGATAGAAAGGAGACATTATGGCAGATTCACCTATCGTACATTGGTTCCCTGGGCATATGGCGAAAGCGACGCGTATGATAACGGAGTACATCAAAAAAGTAGACGTTGTTATCGAGTTATTAGATGCGCGTATTCCCCGCTCTAGTGCGAACCCAGTTATCCTAGAGTTAGTTGGTCAAAAACCGCATATTGTACTGTTAAATAAGGTAGATTTAGCAGATCCAAAAGCAACGAAGGAATGGACAGAATTCTTTACGCAACAAGGCATTACTGTATTAGCCATCGATTCCAAGTCTGGTAAGGGTAATAAGAAATTAGTATCTACTGTAGAACGTCTCAGTAAACCTATCATTGATCGTTGGGTAGCAAAGGGGATTCGTAGTCGTTCTATACGTACCATCATCTTAGGCATTCCTAATGTAGGCAAATCTACATTGATTAATTCCTTGGCTGGTTCTGCAGCAACCCGTACGGCTAACAAGGCAGGTCATACGCGTGGTCAACAATGGGTTAAAATTGGTAAGAATATGGAATTGCTTGATACGCCAGGCGTATTATGGCCTAAATTAGAGGACCAACGGGCTGCTGCTCGTCTTGCTATGACAGGTGCCATTTCTGATGATGTATATGATTTAGAGCACGTAATTAAGCAATTGTTAAACCATCTATTGACGAATACACCTAATATCTTGATTGAACGCTACAAATTAAAAGAAGAAGAGATGGCCGATGTGGATACAATTCTTGAAAGCATTGGTCGTCGTCGAGGCTGTCTTGTCAGCGGTGGTGTTGTAGACCTTGATAAGGCGCGCCGCATTATTTTGCAAGACTATCGCAATACAAAGCTTGGTACAATTACACTAGATCAAGTTGATGAAGAACCGTATTATCCAGAAGATGGTGAGGATACACATAATGGATAAGGAGATATTCACTAAGTTAAAGGTAGCCGATATTAAGGCCCTTTTTGAAACGGAACAAGCTCTGGAAATTTTACCATTAGCACAAGAGGATACTCGTAGTTCCGTTCAAAAATTAGCAGCCTCCTATATTAAACGTCAAGAAAAAGAGCTAAAAGAACAACAACGTTTGATGGGCATGTACGACTATGAAGGCATGTTCTATGATGAAGGGCTATATCATGTGGCTGGCGTCGATGAGGTAGGGCGTGGGCCTATTGCAGGCCCTGTTACCGTAGCTGCGGTCATTTTACCTCCTATGACATTAATTCCAGGCCTTAATGATTCTAAAAAGTTAACTGAAGAGAAACGTGAAGCATTGTATGACATCATCATGGAGGAAGCTGTTGCGGTTAGCTGTATTTCTTGCGGTCCAGAAAAAATTGATGAGCTCAATATTTATGAGGCTACACGTCAAGCGATGTATGAGGCTATTCGCACCCTTGATGTACCTGCAGAGGCTGTCGTAGCTGATGCCATGAAATTACCTGATTTAACAATTCCTGTTGAATCTATCATCAAAGGTGATAGCAAAAGTGCTAATATTGCAGCAGCATCTATCATTGCAAAGGTTACGCGGGATCGATATATGAAGAGCCTCGATGAAGAGTATCCTGGCTATGGTTTTGGTATCCATAAGGGATATTATACAGAACTTCATAAAGAAGCTGTGGAGCAACAAGGCGTGACACCATTGCATAGAAAGAGCTTCGAACCAATTAAATCCATCGTTGGATGGCATCGAGAAGAAAATTAAATAGATAACACACTCGATTATGAGATAGAAATGAAAAATCTATAGAAAAGAGGTTCCTATTGGTCACCTAGGTGACTATTAGGAACCTCTTTTCTATTTACATTCATGGTCAGACCGTCTTATGTTGTATATATAAGTATTCGAAAGCATCTATATACATAAGGAGGTAACCATGAATACGATGAATTGTGAACAAAATTGTAACCTATTAGATGCAAAAGCTCTTGGTAATTGGGGAGAAGATATTGCTCGACAGTATATTGAGCAACAAGGATTGAAAATTGTAACGACCAATTACAAAACAAAGGTTGGTGAAATCGATATTATCGCCAAAAATGGGCTGACCTATCACTTTATTGAAATTAAGGCGCGTCGTGGTGTCACCCATGGATTGCCACGGGAGGCTGTTTCAAAACGTAAACAAAAGCATATTAAGCAGGCAGCCATGTATTTTATACGGGATTTGCGGGCCCAGAACCGCAAATGGAAAGAACTATCCTTTGATGTAGTTGAGGTATATGTACATGAAGATTTTAAGGCCACTGTACACTATATGCCTCAGTGTTTCATGTAGGAGGCCCATTATGTATGCAAAGGTCTATGGTGCTACCATAGATGGTTTAGATGGCGTCGTTGTAACAGTAGAGGTGGACATATCCCAAGGACTACCTGTTTTCGACATCGTGGGACTCCCGAATCAAGCTGTAAAAGAATCGAGAGAACGCGTACGGGCGGCCATTAAAAATAGTGGATTTGATTTTCCTATGCGACGCATCGTCGTCAATTTAGGGCCTGCAGAGGTCAGAAAAAGTAGTTCCGGATTAGATTTGCCCATAGCCATAGGCGTATTAGCCGCATCAGGTCAAATTAGATTACGCAAACCTAAACTAACAAAATTATTACAATCAACTCTGTTTATAGGCGAATTATCCTTAGATGGCAGTCTTAAAAAGACACAAGGCATTCTTAGTATGGCTATAAAAGCACTTGATGAGAAGATTCTTACGATCTTTACAAGTACAGATAATGTATCATTGCTGCACAATATAGAAGCAATTACATCCTATGGTGCACATACATTGGCGAATATTGTGAAACTTGTAATACGACCGGATGAATATCGTGTAGACACTGTTGATGACGATTGTGATGACGCGGTTAACAGCCTCATTGATTACAAGGATGTGCAAGGGCAAGAACTAGGAAAAAGAGCCATGGTTATTGCTGCTTCAGGTGTTCACCACGTGATGATGATAGGTCCGCCTGGATCTGGTAAGACGATGCTAGCAGAACGATTACCAACTATTTTACCGCCTCTGAGTTGGGAAGAACGGCTCGAAACAACACGTATTCATGATGTGGCAGGATTGCTCGAAAAGAATACGCTGATTGCTAGGCGACCATTTAGATGTCCTCACCATACAGCGACCTTGGCGAGCATTATAGGGGGCGGTAGTAATGCAAAACCGGGAGAAATTACATTAGCCCATAAAGGGGTGCTATTTATTGATGAAGCACCAGAATTTCCGCGCTATGTATTAGATGCGTTACGACAACCATTAGAATCTCATATGATTACTGTGAATCGGTTACAAAATAGTTATGACTATCCAGCAGATTTTATATGTATACTCGCCGCTAATCCATGTCCTTGTGGGTATTATGGGGACCCTCATAAGGAGTGTGTTTGTAGCTCTACAGAATTAGAAAGATATCAGCATAAAATATCTGGACCTATATTGGACCGCATAGATCTATTCATCCTTGTAGAGAGACCTAGTTTTAACGATATGTTATGTATGGATTCTGATTCTATGAGCAGTGCAGATATGAAACAACTCGTGGAGCAAGGGCGCCAGATGCAATTAGAACGTTTTCAAGACCAACCATTTAAGTCAAATGGTGCCTTGCCACATGGTGCTATTCGTGAACTTTGTAATATACGCGATGATTGCTGGGGCTTGTTAGGAGACGTATATGAACGATTTCATTTTACAGGGCGTAGCTTTGATCGATTGCTAAAGGTGAGTCGAACCATTGCAGATTTAGATGGGTCCTTATATATAGAAAACGAACATATTTCAGAAGCTATGATGTATCGGCACATTCCATATCATGTGTCGAGGATAGGAGTTCATGATGGAGCAACAGTATGAAAGTAATTTTTACATTGCCGCCATGCAGAGTATTTCTTCACTAGGAGCGGCAACGATACGTGATTTAATCGAAAAGTTTGGAGGACCTTATGAGGCATGGTGCGCTTTACAAAATCGTAAGAACCTATCGACAATACTAGGCATTCCGTCCACAAAATATAGACAAATCGAGAAAGAGGCGACCGACGAACGATTACAGACTATCTATAAGGCTCTTAAGAACTGGCATATAGAATATATTACGTACCTTGACGTATTATTTCCTGGGCATTTGCAAGAGATATACAATCCGCCAGCCGTCATATTTGTGAGAGGAAATGTATCGCTTTTAGATGATGAAACGATGAAAATTGCCATGGTAGGAGCTCGAAAATGTTCCGATTATGGTCGTAATGTGGCACTGCGGATAGGTAAGGAACTAGCTGCGTATAATGTAGCCATAGTCAGCGGTGGTGCACGGGGTATAGATAGTCATAGCCATGAAGGTGCTTTAGCGGCAAAGGGACAAGTGATCGTTGTTATGGGATGCGGTTTAGATATTGTATATCCGCCGGAGAATAAACGGTTATTTGATGCCGTTCTTAAGAACAATGGTTTATTAGTATCAGAATATCCTCCTGGTACACCGCCGTCAGGTGTCCATTTTCCCGCAAGGAATCGCATTATTAGTGGACTTTCACAAATCATCATCGTAGTAGAGGCCAAGGCGAGCAGTGGGTCTCTGATAACGGCTGATATGGCCGCCAATGAAGGCCGTGAAATCTATGTGGTGCCTGGCAGTATTTTAAGCAATGTAGCGGAGGGCAATCACTGGCTCATGCGCCAAGGGGCTAATATATTAACGAAAGCACAAGATATAATCGAGGATTATGAGTTAAAGCCCCGTGTAGTTGATACGCAAGGGTCCGATGTGTTAAGCTTTAAGGTGGAATGGGAGGTCGTGTTGAGTACAATTCCTACCGATCAATGTATTAGTGTAGGCGATTTAATCAAGAAAACACACATTCCATTACAACGATTACAAAGTATTTTATTAGACCTTGAAATGAAACATATGATTGAGAAGGTTCATTCTAAGGGCTATATTAACATAATCGGGAGTGATGTACTTGTCCATTAAACGATCTATCGTTATTGGGGAACCGAAAGAACCAAAACAAGAAACAAAAAAGAAAAAGACTACGATTAATAAAAAGGTAGCAAAAGAAGCGTTGACACCAGTTGGTATTGTACGCGACAAATCGATTGTTGCAACATCGATGCCGCCAGAGCAACGAAAACCTCGCGTATATAATCCGGATGGTAAAATCCTTGTCATTGTGGAATCACCGGCTAAATCTAAGACTATCGAGAAATTTTTAGGCCCTAATTATATTGTGAAAGCCAGTATGGGCCATCTTCGGGATTTGCCTAAATCTCAAATGGGTATCGACATTGATCATAACTTTACCCCACGATATAGTAATCTGGTAGCACGTAAAAAGGTGATTGACGATTTGGTGGCCCATGCCGATGAAAGTAGCGCCGTATTGCTCGCAACTGACCCGGACCGCGAAGGGGAAGCTATTTCCTGGCATTTAGCGTACATTCTAAACGTAGATATCACATCTAATTGTCGTATTACTTTTAATGAAATTACGAAAACTGCTGTTGCAGAGGCCTTAGAGCATCCACGTACTGTGGATATGAACATGGTTGACGCACAGCAAGCACGTCGTGTACTAGACCGCATTGTAGGGTATAAATTAAGCCCTCTATTATGGAAAAAGGTTTGCAAAGGTTTGAGCGCTGGTCGTGTTCAATCCGTAGCTGTACGTCTCATTTGCGAACGAGAACGTGAAATACAAGCTTTTGTACCTCAAGAATATTGGTCTATTGAAGGACAATTTAAGACGAAAACCAATGAAGAGTTTGCCGCTGAACTAACTCATGTAAAGGGCGACAAACTAGATATTACATGTGAAGCAGATGCAGTAGCAATCCAAAAGGCTATTGCGGACCATACGGCTACTGTTACATCTGTTAAGAAAAGTAAACGAAGCCGTAAACCAGCTCCGCCTTTTACCACATCTACATTGCAACAAGATGGTGTTCGTAAGCTTAATTTTGGGGCTAAACGGACCATGATGATTGCTCAACATTTATATGAAGGTTTGGAAATCGGTTCTTATGGTCACGTAGGTTTAATTACCTATATGCGTACAGACTCTACACGTATATCCAAAGATATGCAAGAACAGGCAAGAGTCTATATTAAGAGAACCTATGGCGATGACTACTGCCCTGCTAAACCGAATGTATATGGTAAGAAGGAATCAGCTCAAGATGCGCATGAAGCCATTCGTCCTACATCTCTTGAATTGACACCTAAAATGGTAGAACCATTTGTAAATCGCGATGAACTAAAGTTATATACACTGATTTGGAATCGTTTTATGGCTAGCCAAATGGCATCACAACAAAATGAGTCCACTACCATTGACCTAGATATTGATGATACTTATACCTTTAAGGCAACTGGTTCTCGCGTGTTATTCCCTGGATTTAGTGCAGTCTATGAAGATAGTAAGAAAGAAGATACGCCACAATTACCAGCGTTGAAGAAATCTGATGTGGTGGAAACTGTACTTATCGACCCAGAACAACATTTTACGCAACCGCCTGCTAGATATTCTGAAGCAAGCCTTATCAAAACATTGGAAGAATTAGGCATTGGTCGCCCAAGTACCTATGCGCCAATTATAGATACTATCGTTAGCCGTAACTATGTAGAAACAAATAATAAACAATTCATACCTACAGAACTCGGCTTTGTAGTAGTAGACTTTTTAGTGGCCTATTTTGAAAAAATCATCAACACTGGGTTTACTGCAGAACTTGAAGAGGAGCTCGATGCCATCGCTAATGGTAAGGATACGTATGTGAAGGTATTGACTGATTTTTACAATATATTTAAGCAAGAATTGGATGATGCTAGCGATGTAGACAAAATTCAAATCGCATCCATGGAAAGTGATGAAACCTGTGAGCTTTGTGGTCATCCTATGGTCTATAAATTCGGTCGCTATGGTAAATTCTTAGCATGTTCTAACTTCCCAGAATGCAAGAACACTAAACCGATTACGGTTGGTACCGGTGTTGCTTGTCCTAAATGCGGTGAAGGAGAAATCGTAGAACGGAAATCTAAGCGTGGTCGTATCTTCTATGGTTGTAATCGTTATCCACAATGCGATTTTACGTTATGGGATAAGCCTACTCATGAGTTCTGCGATACATGTGGTAGCATTATCGTTGAAAAATCATATAAAAATGGTACGACGAAGAAATTCTGCTCCAATGAAACATGTCCAACTAGACCACCTAAGAAAACGAGAAAGAAAAAGTCTGATGATTCAGTAAAGAAAGAAGAGGATACAAAGAGTGAGTGAAAATAGAGTTACTGTTATAGGGGCTGGCTTAGCTGGTTCTGAAGCAGCGTGGCAACTTGCCAATCGTGGCGTTGCTGTCGATTTATATGAAATGCGTCCTGTAAAGAGTTCTCCGGCTCATCAAACGGATCAATTTGCTGAACTAGTTTGTAGTAATTCTTTGCGCGCTGGTAATATAGAGAATGCTGTTGGTCTACTAAAGGAAGAAATGCGTCGATTAGGCTCGTTAATTATGGAATGTGCAGATGCAACAGCTGTACCTGCTGGTGGTGCCTTAGCGGTTGACCGTCATCTATTCAGTGCTATGGTAACTGATAAGATAAAAAGTCACCCTAATATTACAGTGCATCATGAAGAGGTGACATCTATCCCTACAGAAGGAACCGTTATCTTTGCTTCTGGTCCATTAACATCTGAAACACTAGGTAATGCTATTAGAGAATTAACCGGTAATACGGGTTTTTATTTCTATGATGCAGCGGCCCCTATTGTGACCGCAGAGTCTCTTAACTATGATAAGGTGTTTGCTGCGTCTCGCTACGATAAAGGCGATGCAGATTATCTTAATTGCCCTATGAATGAAGAAGAGTATAAACACTTCTGGCACGAATTGACCCATGCTGAGGCCGTACAGCCTAAGGATTTTGAAAAGGAAATCTATTTTGAAGGTTGTATGCCTGTGGAAATTATGGCATCTCGTGGAGAGGATACATTGCGTTATGGTCCATTGAAATCAGTAGGCTTAGTGGATAAGCGTACCAATGAAGAATCCTATGCGGTTGTGCAATTGCGTAAAGAAAACAAAGAGGGAACTATGTTTAACCTCGTAGGGTTCCAAACTCATTTAAAATGGGGCGAACAAAAACGCGTGTTTGGTTTAATTCCTGGCCTTGAAAATGCAGAATTTATTCGGTATGGTGTGATGCATCGTAATACGTATATCAATTCTCCAGAATTGCTCAATCATGCATTCCAATTACAGTCTGATCATCGACTATTCTTTGCTGGTCAAATGACAGGTGTAGAAGGGTATCTTGAATCAGCCGCATCAGGGCTTATGGTAGGGTTACAGGTAAAACGATACCTTGATGATAATGCATTTATCAACTTCCCTAAAACGACGGCTATCGGATCATTGAGCCACTATATATCTTCCTATGAAGGATCTAATTTCCAACCTATGAATGTTAATTTTGGTATTATGGAATCTTGGCCTCAACGGATTCGTAAGAAAAAAGAGAAAAATGCTCTCATTGCCAATCGTGCATTAGAAGAACTTGACGCATTAAAGGCACAAGAACAACTGTAAATGATGCTTGTCGCTCATAGTCTATCGTTAAAATAATTGAATAGATATAAAAAATCCTTCATTCATGGATGTTGTGTATCCGTGAATGAAGGATTTTGTTATTTACGTTTCTTTTGTTTTTGTGGTGCTTCTGGTACTGTTTCAGCCACATCTTGTTGCTTTTTATCTAGATAACCAAAGTAGATAAATAAACAGATACCTACAATCATAACAATGAGGCTCGTCATCTGTGCTGATTTAAGTCCCATTGTGAGGTTTACATAATCACCGCGTAAGAATTCTAAGCAGAATCGCGCTGCGGAATACAAGATAGCGTATAGAACGAACACTTGACCTTTAGCATGTTTGAATGAGCTAAAGAGTAGTAAGATTACGAAGATTAGAATATCGATTTGGCCTTCCAAAATTTCAGCTGGCCATAATGGCTGATTACCATAGGTGCGGTATGCAAGGGTACTTTCAGGATAGAGAATACCAAAATTTCCACCCGTAGGATGACCAAAGGCATCGCCGTTAAACAGGTTAGCCATACGCCCAACCGATTGAGCTAAAATGAGGGCTGGCGCAAAAATATCGGCAAAGGCCCAGAAATCGATATTATGTTTTCTTAGATACCAATAACCGGCTAATGTACCGAGTACAACGCCTCCTTGAATGGCCATGCCGCCTTGCCATACGAAAGGAATTTCGAGGAGATGATTGCCATAGTAATGCCAATCGAAGAAAAATACATCCCATAAGCGGGCGCCGATAAGACCTGCTATAGCGACTGTAATAGAGAAATCAACAATGTGATCGTGCCATCCACGACCGTCTTTTTTGAGTAAGAAATAGGCTACAGAGGCACCGCTAATGATGGCTAGTGCTAACATGACACCGTAGGCCCTGATCGGGAAATCGCCTATGAAAAATAGATATTGATGCATATGAACTCCTTTATGAATAAACGTTCATGCTTTTATAAGCATAGAAATTATAAGTGTCGATATATGTATGATATAATATAAGAATTGTTATGTAAACAAAAGCTAGTCAGCATAAATTATAGGAGACATACATGTTACGTAAATTTGCTATGGTCACTACCTTGGCAGCTGCTGTATTATCTAGTATTTCTGGTAATACTGTACAGGCTGAAGTGTTGGTGCCATTACAACAATATTTAAATACGACTAACCGTAATTATGAGGCCAATCAATATAAGACATCTTATACAATCTATGTACCACAGCTAGAACTGAATGGTACAACCATTACGATGAATCCTAAAGCCGTTGGAGAACCGGTTAAATTACCGATTACCAAACGGGATGGTGCCGAATATGTTGATGTAGAAAATGCAACACCGTTGATAGGTGTCACCTATACAAAGGATGGTGATCACGTTCAATTGACCGCTGCACCAGAGACGATGCAAGTATTGCAAAATAAACCTGTCCAAGGACCTCTATCTTGGGCCTTTGACCCATGGCCTAACCAAGATGCGCCGTATGCGAAAAAATTGAATGTCAGCGGAGATAACATCATCTCTCCAAGTTGGTTCAAATTGCATAGCCTTGGCTTAGAATCTAGCCCCAATATTAATGTGGACTATGTGAAAGCATACAAGGCCAACGGATATCATGTGTGGCCGCTTATTACAAATCGTTTTGATCCAGATTTTACGAGTGGTATCTTAGCCGATGAAGCAGTGTGGAAGAAATACGCTCAAAATCTCATTCAATACGCTTATATTTATGGATTTGATGGATATAATTTTGACTTTGAAAATGTAGACTATTCTGATCGTGATAAATTGACAAGATTCGTAGCATACTTAGCTGACGAATTACATAAGTATAATATTCAATCCTCTGTAGATGTAACGGGATATTCTAATAGTCCAAATTGGTCTCTTGTATATGACCGTAAGTCCTTCGCTAACAGTGTAGATTATGTCGTATTAATGGCTTATGACGAAACATGGGCCAAGAGTACTACGGCAGGACCGGTTGCAAGTTATCCTTGGGTACGCGATCATGCTGAGAAGATGTTGCAAGAGGTACCAAGTCATAAGCTTGTTCTTGGCATTCCATTCTACACTAGAATTTGGCATGAATCAGGCGGTGTGGCACGGGGTGAAACATTGGCCATTAAAAATGAATCATCTTATTTCACAAATCACGCATCAAATATTATTTGGAATGATACGTTAAAATCTTATTATGCAGCTATTCCAACAACTAGTGGTACCGATAAGATTTGGTTTGAAGATAATAAATCCTTAGGATATAAATTAAACCTAGTGAAAGAATTACAATTGGCCGGCTTTGCTGCATGGCGTAAAGGCTTTGAAGATGATAATACGATTACAATGATTCAAGGCGTTGATTTAGGTAAAGGTACACCTAACACAGCACCAGTTGTTGAAGCTCCTAAGCCTGTTGTTGAAAAACCATTAACAAAGGCTGAACGTAAGGCTCTTGAAAAAGCAGCTAAAGAAAAGGCGAAAGCAGAAGCTAAAGCAGCTAAGGAGAAGGCAAAAGCAGAAGCTAAAGCTGCAAAAGAAAAGGCGAAAGCCGAAGCTAAAGCATCTAAAGAACGTACAAAAGCGAATGCTAAGACTGTGAATGAAAAGCAAAAGGTTGATAATGATATAGCGTCTATCGTTCCCGCTGTTCAAGTAGTAAAAAAGTAGATAAATTGACTGTTTATGGTACGAAGTAGTACAATAATACTATTAATTAGAATCACAAACAGATTTGAGGAGGCACCTACATGAACGAAAAATATGTAGCCCAAGATATTGAGAAAAAGTGGCAAAAGTACTGGGATGAGAACCATACTTTTAAAACTGAATATGACGAAAGTAAAGAGAAATACTATGCATTAGAAATGTTCCCATATCCATCTGGCAATTTGCATATGGGTCATGTGCGCAACTATTCCATCGGCGACGTGGTAGCGCGTTTTAAGAAAATGAATGGTTTTAACGTATTGCATCCAATGGGCTGGGATTCCTTTGGTATGCCTGCAGAAAATGCAGCTATTAAACATGGTATTGCACCTAAAACATGGACTCTTGATAATATTGAGAATATGAAAAAGCAACAAAAAGCATTGGGCCTTTCCTATGATTGGGACCGTGAAGTTGCCACATGTAAAGAAGATTACTATAAATGGACACAATGGTTCTTCGAACAATTCTATAAAAAAGGGTTAGCTTATAAAAAAGAAGCAAAGGTTAACTGGTGTGAAACATGCCACACTGTATTAGCTAACGAACAAGTTATTGATGGTCTTTGCTGGCGTTGTGATAATCCTGTAGAGAAAAAAGATTTATCTCAATGGTTCCTTCGTATCACTGAATATGCAGATCGCTTGTTAGATGATCTCGATACACTCGATGGTTGGCCTCAACGCGTTAAATTGATGCAAAAGAATTGGATTGGTCGCTCTGAAGGTACAGAATTCTCTTTTGATGTGCCATCCATTAATGAACGTATTTCTGTATATACGACTCGTGTAGATACAATCTACGGCGTAAGTTACGTTGTATTGGCTCCTGAACATCCATATGTAGAACGTTTAATTGAAAATGCACCTAACAAAACTGATTTAGATGCTTTTATCACGCGTATGCGCAACATGAGCGACATCGACCGCACGTCTACAGAAGCACCTAAGGAAGGTATGTTTACCGGTTCCTATGCGGTAAATCCTATGTCTGGTGAACAAGTGCCTATTTGGATTGCTAACTATGTTCTCGTAGATTATGGTACTGGTGCCGTTATGGGTTCTCCTGCTCATGACGAACGGGACTGGGAATTTGCTCATAAATACGATTTGCCTATTAAACCTGTTGTTTCTCACAATGGTGAAAACTACAATTTCGATACATGGGAAGAATCTGACCACGAAGATGGCGTGTTGATTAATTCTGGTGAATTTGATGGTCAAACATCTGAAGAGGCTCGTAAAAATATTACGGCTGCACTTCATGAACGCGGTATCGGTGAAGGTAAAACTAATTTCCGCCTTCGCGATTGGCTTATCTCTCGTCAACGTTATTGGGGCGTGCCAATTCCTGTTGTATATTGCGAAAAATGTGGTGAACAACTCGTACCAGAAGAAGAATTGCCTGTACGTCTTCCTGAAGATGTTAAATTTGAATCCGGTGCAGTATCCCCATTGGCAACATCCGAAGCTTTCATGAACGCTAAATGCCCTAAATGTGGTGGCCCTGCGCGTCGTGAAACAGATACTATGGATACATTCATCGATTCCTCTTGGTACTTCTTGCGTTACACTGACGCATTGAACGATAAAGCACCATTCGATTCCAAAATTGCTAATTACTGGATGAACGTTGACCAATACATCGGTGGTATTGAACATGCTATCTTGCACTTGTTATACTCTCGTTTCTTTGTGAAAGTTATCCATGATTTAGGCCTCATCGAAGCTAACGAACCATTCCGTGGTCTTTTGACACAAGGTATGGTACTTAAAGAAGGCAGCAAGATGTCTAAATCTAAAGGCAATGTGGTTTCTCCAGAAGAAATTATCAATAAGTACGGTGCTGATACAGCGCGCTTATTCATCTTGTTTGCAGCACCAGTTGACCGCGATCTTGATTGGAGTGACCAAGGTGTTGAAGGTTCCTATCGTTTCTTAGGTCGCGTATGGCGTATTGTTGATGCGTATGACCAAGCAGCAAAAGAAAATCATACGGGTGACCTTACAAAAGACGAAGTAGCATTACGCCGCGAATTACACCGTGTTATCAAAAAGGTTACAGAAGATTTAGATAATAACTTCAACTTTAATACGGCAATCAGTGCAATTATGGAACTTGTTAATGCTATGTATGCACACAAGGACAAAGCAGAATTCGTAAATGCTGATCTTGCTAATGAGTTAACACATAATCTCGTGTTGTTGTTAGCTCCATTCGTACCACATATTACAGAAGAATTGTGGCATGAACTTGGCGAAACTGAATCCGTTCATACTATGAACTGGCCAACATACGAAGAATCTGCTCTTGAGGTAGACGAAGTAGAAGTGGTTCTTCAAGTTAATGGTAAGGTTCGCGATAAATTAACTGTTTCTGTGAATATTACGAAAGAAGAATTGGAAGCATTGGCTAAAGAATCCAGCCGTGTTCAAGAATTTACAGAAGGTAAACAAATCGTTAAGGTTATCTACGTACCAGGTAAACTTGTGAATATCGTTGTAAAATAATATTTCTATATATGATTTGTTAATATAATGAAAGCCCCCAACTACATAGGTAGAAGGGGGCTTTATTATCTAGAGAGGTTATTATGGCAAAACGTAGCGATTATATTTCTTGGGATGAATACTTTATGGGCGTTGCTATTTTGGCTGCGCAACGATCCAAAGATCCTAATACACAAGTGGGGGCCTGTATCGTTAGCAATGATAATAAGATCTTATCCATCGGTTATAATGGCATGCCCTTAAATTGTAGTGATGATGATTTTACGTGGGAACGGGATACGGCAGATGATAATAAATATTTTTATACCGTTCATAGTGAATTAAATGCGATTCTAAACTATCGCGGTGGTTCTTTAGAAGGGTCTAAGATTTATGTAACACTATTCCCTTGTAATGAATGTGCAAAGGCTATTATTCAAAGCGGCATAAAGGCCGTTATTTATCGAGATGATTTGTACAAAGATACTAAAGAGGTTAAGGCTTCAAAACGTATGCTAAAGACGGCCGGTGTAGATATTATTGAATATCAACCGACGGGCCGCGTATTGGAAATAACACTATAATAGATAAAAGAGGGATGGTGTATCCTTCGAAAGCGACTTTGGCCCTGCGGAGGCCGAAGGCCGGAGTCAGACCCGGCCGGTGGAGCTTACGGAGGATGTACCATCCCTTTTATATGTTGTGTGTTATACCAATAAGCGGCCGTCAATCATGATATCTATTTGTTGGCCGTCTTTTGTAATGCCTTTAATATTCATGTTTTCGTGACCAATCATAAAGTCCACATGAGCAAGGGAGTGGTTGAGACCACGTTCTTTGAGTTCCTCTTCAGAAAGGCCGTCGCTATTTTTTAGACAAGTTGGATAGGCAGCTCCGATTGCTAAATGGCAGGATGCATTTTCGTCAAATAATGTTTCATAGTAAATTCTATTGGATTGGCTAATAGGGCTATAGTGATCCACGAGGGCTACTTCACCAAGATATTGAGAGCCTTCATCCGTCTCGATGAGTTCTTTAAGAATATCTAACCCTTCTTCAGCCGTGTAATCAACAATTTTACCGTTTTCAAAGGTAAAGGAGAAGTTAGAAATAGGATTGCCTTGGTAGATAAGTGGTTTTGTACTGACTACTTTACCATTTACACCATTCCATTGAGGTGCACAGAACACCTCTTCTGTAGGTATATTGGCATTAAATTTGATACCCTCTTTAGAGAACTCTTCGCCACCTTGCCAAATATGGTCTTCTGGTAATTCGAGAAGTAAATCTGTACCATTTTTACATGTGTATCGCAATGCTTTCAAATCAAGAGCGTTTAATGCTTCGCGACGATGGCGTAGCTTAGCCATGTGATGCGCATATGTTTCTTTTGCCTCTACATCATTGAGACGACATAACTTTAGTAATGTAAGCCAGAGTTGGTTGAGTTTTTCTTCATCTGATCCTTCATAGCCAAGAAGTTCAGCCCAAAGCACTGTTGGTACAGCGGCTACACACCATGTTATGAATGAGTTCATGATGGCTGTATGGTAGAAGGACAGAACCTTGTTGAGATTGCGTGAGTTTAGGCTAATGCGCTCTGTAGGAATTCCTGCTAACGCCTTTGGATTGGCACTGATAAGTGATAAAAAGGCAGCTTTTTCCTCTACATATTGCTCGTAATATACAGGAATCCATTTAGCCGGTGTTTCTAGAACCGATGCATCAGCATGTAATAAGCGTTGTCGTGTAATTGGGGTATGACGCCAATTGATGATAACCTCTTTGGCACCCAATTGATAGGCTTCTTCCGTAACGATGACTGCAAAATCTTTATTGTCTACATCAACAGATACGATGAGTGTTTGCTTTTCTTGTAAATTAACGCCAGACTGCAATAAAGTACGGGCGTATTTACGTAATAATTCTTGGTTCATTATAGACTCCTTAACATAGTAATAGGATATACCGGTAAAGTATGTTCCTTTAATTCGATATAATTTTGAAAACTCCTGCTTATGTGACTAATAGAGTCACAAGTAGGAGTTATTTGTTGTATATGGAAACTCTAATAGTAGGAGGTGACCATATGAAACAAATGATTGTGTCACATAAGTGGATTATAATAATCCTGTGTATTTTAGTAGGAATTTATTTCCTATGGCCTATTATAACAGAAGGAAGCACCACAATGCCAGATTCGTCTGTATTAGCGTCTAATACGTCTGACGTGAATAGCATTAATCATCATGAAAGTAATTCTATTCATGCTAATAATGGGGTAGTTCAACCTGAACAACATACTGAAAGTACAGATGCTATTGTGTATGTGACGGGTGCTATTCAATCGCCAGGTCTTTATAAGGTGGCAGCTAGCTCGACAATTGGCGATGTTATAAAAGGGGCTGGAGGTGCACTACCATATGGAGATGTAGAGTCCATCAATTTAGCAGAGACAGTGACAGGTGGGCAGCATATTCATATCAAATTTAACTTTCACGGGAATCCTGAATCATTACTACGAAATCAAAAGATTAATATTAACACGGCTACCGTTAAGGAACTCGATTCACTGCCTGGAATTGGGCCAACCATGGCAAAACGGATTGAAGAGTATCGTCAAAGTAAGGGCGCTTTTACATCTATAGAGGATATCAAGCACGTCAAAGGTATCGGCGATGGATTATTTAAGAAGATACGCGATAAAATTACAGTCTAATTTACCTATGTATTTGACACTGAATATGCTGATCACCTATTCGGAGATAGCCCATTATATTCTAAGTGGTATCATACTAGGCATTTTATGTGCCTATAGCTCGCATTATGTCTTGCTCGATACGAGTTGGTATTGTATGTTTGGTGCTGCTGGCTATCTACTATATACATTGGTTAAAGCTGTGGTTCGCTATAGATTACAATCGTCTTTGTCAATTAAATATATAGTTGTAACCTGCATTGTCTCATGTGCATTAGGTGGCATATCATTTGTACATGTAAACCATCAAATTAATCAGTATGTAGGGCACACTAAATTCTTTTTATCACAAGAAGGCGAATATGCACTACTCATAGATTCTCCGGTAGATTTAAAAGTGATTGATGGGAAAGAATATAGATCATTTAGTGCTATATTGTTAGGGTTAGTGCCACACAAGGATACGGCAAAAGGCGTACATATTAAGGCCGATGGGCATATTAGAGTAACAATACAAGAAAATCCTACACATCTTCATATGGGGGATTCGATTATTGTTTATGGTACGCCTAGATCTCTCTATTTGACAGAAGAGAGAGGCACTATTGATAAGCGAAATAAGGCAATTCGTAATGAAGATATGGGTGCCATGTTTGATGGTACCTATAAGGTGGTGGATTTACACGCTCTAAAAGAGTATAAGATAGATTCTTATATCGGTTATTATCAACGGTGTCTTCACATAATTGATTCGATGCGTAGTGCTGTTGAAGTATTGATGGAGCAGTATCTATCAGATACAACCAAATGGCTTGGAATTTCATTAGTTCTAGGAGGCCATTATGGAGAATTAGGTCAAGATGTGCTACGTCAATTTGGCTACACTGGTATCATTCATATTTTATCTATATCGGGTTCCCATATTGCACTGTTATTTTCTATCGTATATGGCCTATGCAGAGTATGTCGTATCAGGAAACGTTATGCTATGATGGGTGGTATTATACTATCTATCTTTTATTGTATAGTAGTTGGTTTCAGTGCACCTGTTGTGCGTTCCACCATAATGGGGATTTGGCTTGCTTTAGCCTATGTAAAGGGCCGTATGTATACGGCGAAGCAAGGATTAGCAGTGACGGCTATACTGTTTTTACTATATGATCCGTTACTTTTATTAGATGTGAGCTTTCAACTATCCTTTGGAGCTACCTACGGACTCTTATTATTTGGCATGCCATTATATCGATGGATCACAGTATTGCCACCGATTGTGAAAGCTCCACTAGTACTCTGCATCAGTGCACAACTTTTATTGATACCGTTCCAGCTCTATTACTTTCACTATTTGAGTTTAGCAAGTCTTTTTGCAGCTATTATTATTACACCTTTACTTGATATAGCTATTGTTATGTTATTTGGTTGTACCATACTATCCTTACTTATACCAATAGGTATGGTTTGGAACGTAATCGACTGGATATTAACTATCTGTTTATATGTAAATGCGCATCTCGCTAACAGTTCTATATGTCTATGGTGGATAGGTACCATTTCTGCCACATTAGGGGTGTTATACTATGGATGTGTGGGATTACTATATATTAACCTAGTCTCATTAAAGCTTAAATTTAGAACTTTCACAAAAGGAATTGTACTTATGGGAATTGGAATAATTGCTATAGCTTATAGTGGCATCTTATATAGGAATGAAACGATTTTGCATATTATACCTATGAAACAGTCAAATGCATTCCTCATTGTTAAGCCTTATGAAAAAATAGCTATGGTATATATTGATACACCTGATGCTATTCCAATGAAAGCTAGTGAAATTCGCGTAAGAAATGGACTCCAAAGTTTTGGTATTCCATTAAAAAATGCTCATGTTCAACGATTTCAATCGACGGGCAAAAATACTGTTTTATACAAAAATGATATATCGTCTGTGATGGTCTATAATAGACAAAATGGTGAAAAAAAACTACAATTAAATGATATGAGGAACACTATTTTGATTACCTCTCAGTCGTATATGATGAATCAAATTGTAGCATTACATTTGAATCATCCCGTGCTTGTTAGCATGCCTCGAGGAGCGATGCGAGACATTGATCCCGATGCAGAACATGTTCATTTATGGGGCTATCAATATATTCCGGACTATCGATTATGAAAGGAGGACTGGCGATGAATCAAGTATATCTAATCTATGGTAATGAACCACAACTTATAGAAGAAGAGAAACAAAAGTTTTTCTTATCTCATAAAAACCTAGATGTGCGCGTGTTGCATGATGAAGCCGGTCCTTCTAAAATATCAGAACAATTGATGGAGGATTCATTATTTGGCGATGCCAAGGTATTTTGTCTTATCAATCTACCTATCTTGAAAAAAGCAGGCCAAAAAGAGAGTCAAGAATGGGATGCATTGGCCGAGTTACTGATGAATTATACCGGTGATAATCCAGTACTTATTATCTATCACGATATGGTGGATAAACGATTAAAACAAAATAAAAAGATATTAGAATCTATTCCTAATAAGGAATGTAAGCGATTAGAAGGTGACGATTTATTGATGTGGATTCGTCAGTATTGCACCTCTAATGGATATATGCTGACGCCTGATGGGCATGACTATCTATCTCATCTATTGGAGTTATGGCAAGATGTGCCGGTTGCGTTTATGCGTACCGAGTTTGATCGATATTTTCTGTTATTAGGGAATCATAAGAAAATAGATAAATCCTTTTTAATGGAACATAGCAGTAATTATGGAGCTAAAAATATCTTTACCTTTAAAGAAGCTTTATTAAAACAAGATGTGAATACCTTATTAGAATTATTTCCGTTTATGTTTAGCTATAAAGAAATCGATCGTGCTATGGGCTATATCGAAGGACAGTTGCGGCTCCAATTATTGGTAAGCGAATGTCGTGCTGCAGGTATGACAGCTAAACAGGTAGAAAATTTTTGTAAAGAAAATGGGGCCTCTTATAAGCCGTACCCTATAAAACTGGCCTATGAAGCAAGTTCTCGTATTTCTATAAAGGCTTTAAAAGCACTCTTAAAAGGATTATATGAGGTAATATTAGATAGTCGCACGAGCAAAGGGGATATGTGGCGATTTAGGGATTTATGTTTGACCTATTGTGGGTATAAGGGATAAAAATGAAAGTACGTTATCGAGTAGTACCAAAACAGAATAGTAAACCTGCTTTCTATGTGAATTGTGATGATAAACAGGTAACCATACAAGCAGCAGATTCAGCATTTAAAACATTAGTGTCATTACAAGAACGATTAGCTGCTTGGTATAAAGAAAAAAATATTTCCTTTGATACGATTCCTACCAATGCAACAACGTCTTGCTGCTTTGCGTGGAAGGTAGATGACGATGATGAAGAATTTGCACCATACTACTATGCCGGTGGTTGTGGTGTAGGTGAATTTATTGAAGATGTTGAAGCACATCGACAAAAATTAGAAGAAGAAAACATGCCAGAGAGAGGAAAGTCCTTTGCTGGCAATAACGATGATGAAATTGATTATGCAGATGAGTTTGTGCCATTTATGGATGCGGTGGAATTGGACTATTTTAATCCAGACCCCACATCGTATGAGTCTGTAACTACAAGAAATCCATCTATATCAAGTAGCTCATCATCTACATCTTCAGCTAATAGCGGACATCAACACAAAGGGGGCAAGAAATATCCACAACGCGCGCCTAAGGATGCACCAACTGATGAGGGTATGATTTTAGGTCCACGCATTGAGGGCACGACCACCAGTATCATGGGCACTGTAGAAACACCAAGTGTCATTTTTGAAGGTGTGTTCGTTGGCCTTGATAAACGCGATACTAGGACTGGTAAAAGTATCGTAAATGGCAGTATCGTAGATGATACGAACAGTATGAAGTTTATCAAATTTACGAATAGTCCAGAAGAAGGGGATGCCTTATTAAAACAATTAAAGAAATTGCAAAAGGTGCGCGTTCAAGGTAGTGTCAACTTTGATGATCGATTTGATAAGGACTATATTTTATCTATACGTAGTATCGAAGCTATCGAAGAAGACAATACAAATGAACGGACAGAAGACAGACCAGATTCTCGTGTTGAGCTTCATCTCCATACTAAGATGAGTGATAAAGATGCACTCGTATCGATTAAGGATTTATTTAAAACTGTCAAAAAATGGGGCCATCCTGCGGTCGCTATTACGGACCATGGTGTTGTACAAGCCTTTCCTGAAGCACAAGCACTTGGTAAAGAACTAGGTGTTAAGGTTATTTATGGCGTTGAAGGATATCTCGTTGATGATGCGGATTTAGAAAAGGAATTATCCTTAGACGTTGTAAAACGAAAAGATGAAGCACCTCGTTATCACATTATTTTGTTAGCTCAAAACATGGTGGGCTTACGTAATCTGTATAAAATGATTTCCATATCCCATTTGGAATACTATAAACGGAGACCTCGTTTGCCTCGTTCTATCATTGAAGAGCATCGTGAAGGTATTCTTATAGGGTCTGCCTGTGAAGCAGGTGAATTGATGCAGGCTATTGTTAAAGGTTCCTCCAAAGAAGAGCTATTAACGATTGCATCATTCTATGATTACCTTGAAATTCAACCACATACCAACAATACATTCTTAATTCGCAAGGGTATCGTGCCAGATGAACAAGCTCTTATCGATATGAATAAGACGGTTATTGAATTGGGCGAAGCCCTCAATAAACGTGTATGTGCTACCTGTGACGTTCATTATTTAACACCAGAAGAAAAGATATATCGTGAGATTATGTTAACCGCTTGTGGGTTCCCTGATGCGGATGAACAACCAGATTTACATTTGCGTACTACTGATGAAATGTTAGCTTCATTCCCATATTTGAGTGAAGAAAAGGCCTATGAGGTTGTTGTTGCGAATACACGGGCCATCAACGATAGTATTGAAGACATTAAACCAGTGCCAGATGGCACATATTCACCTAAAATCGAAGGGGCCGATGAAGCTTTCACAGAAATGTGTTATGTAAATGCGAAGAAGATTTATGGTGATCCATTGCCTCGTGTTGTACAAGAACGCCTAGATTATGAGCTCGACTGTATCATCAGCAATGGTTATGGCGTGCTTTACTATATCGCTCATAAGCTGGTAAAAAAATCGCTAGATGATGGCTATCTCGTAGGTTCTCGTGGTTCTGTAGGCTCGTCCTTTGCAGCGACCATGTCGGAGATTACAGAGGTTAATCCATTGCCACCGCATTATATTTGCCCTGAATGTAAGTGGTCGGAATTTTATGAAAATGGTGAATACGCCGGTGGATTCGATTTACCGCGTCGTGACTGTCCTAATTGCGGTCATCCATTACAAACGAATGGTCATGACATTCCATTTGCTATCTTTCTTGGTTTCGAAGGCGATAAGGTTCCAGATATTGATTTGAACTTCTCTGGTGACTACCAAGCGAAGGCCCATAAGTACACGGAAGAACTGTTCGGCCGTGATAATGTATTTAAGGCCGGTACTATTGGTACCATTGCAGATAAGACTGCATTTGGGTATGTAAAGAAATATGCAGAGCTAAGAAATATTCAGGCTCGCAGTGGATTCCTTGAGCACCTCGCAAAAGGTTTTACAAATGTAAAAAATACAACAGGCCAACATCCGGGTGGCATCATGGTTTGTCCTCGTGATATGGATGTGCACCATTTTACGCCGATTCAGCATCCGGCCAATAAAAAAGAGAGTGGCGTATTAACGACTCACTTTGATTATCACTCTATTGAAGGGCGTATGACAAAACTCGATATTCTGGGCCATGATGATCCAACGATTATTCGTATGTTGGAGGATTTGACCGGTATTGATGCGAAGACGATTCCTTTTGATGATCCGAGAACGCTAAGCCTATTCTCATCAACAGAGGGTATCGGATTGACGCCTGAACAATTGCAAGGGGACCAAGTAGCTAGCCTTGCCGTACCGGAGTGTGGCACGAAATTTGTACGGGGCATGCTAGAAGATTCACGGCCACAAACCTTCTCTGATCTTGTTCGTATTTCTGGTTTCTCCCACGGTACGAATGTATGGCTCGATAATGCACAGGAACTCATTAAAAATGGTACTTGTAAATTGAATGAAGCCATTTCTACTCGTGATGACGTAATGAACTTTTTGATTCATCGTGGCATGAATAAGAAAAACAGTTTCTTCGTCATGGAAAATGTTCGTAAAGGGAAGGGCATCGAAAAGAGAAATAAACAAGGCCAAGCGACTACGGAGTTTGAAAAAGAAATGCGAGAAAATAATATTCCTGAATGGTTTATTGAGTCTTGTAAAAAGATTTCCTATCTATTCCCACGTGCCCATGCCGTTGCTTACGTTATGATGGCATTCCGTATTGCGTGGTTTAAGGTATACCATCCGTTAGCATTCTATGCTGCCTATTTCTCCATCCGTGCAAAAGCCTTTGATTTACGGATCATGACAGGTGATTTGAATACACAATTGAAAGAATTTAATCGTATTAAAGCTCTTGATCGTGGTGCCAGCCCTAAGGAAAAGGATTTGATGTCCGCCTTAGAGGTATCCATGGAAATGTATCAACGGGGGTATCGTTTTATCAACGTAGATATTCAACATTCCGGTGCTCGCCGATTTAGCATTAAGGACGGTGCACTATTACCACCATTCTTAGCTATCGATTCACTTGGTGAAACCGTTGCTGATGCAATCGTAGAAGAACGAGAAGCAAAACCATTTACATCGTTAAAAGACTTGCAACGTCGTTGTAAGGTATCTGCTACAATCATTGAAACGATGAAAGAACTTAAATGCTGTGGAGATTTGCCAGAAGACGAACAAATGTCGTTATTTGGCTAATTCATCTGATTTAATTAACATTAAAAGGTGTCATCGTTTGATGACACCTTTTTTTTGAAAGTTTTGCAATTTAATTATTTCGGCAGATTTTAGTATAAGGATTTATATTTCATCCAGTTAGTTTTTGCCATTTCTTTAAGTTCCGTACCACGTCCATCAAGGATGGCGTTGATCAAGTATTTACTAAATCCTTTTGCTTGTTGGTATGCAATTTTTGGAGGCATAGCAAGTTCTTGTTTATCAACACGGACATTGATAATAACAGGCCCTTCATTATAGTTTAGAGCTTCCTTGATTTTTTCATCTACTTCGCTAGAGTTTGTAATGCTAATACCTTTGATACCAGCTGACTCAGCAAGTTTACCAAAATCAGGATTTACGAAGTCTGTAGCATAATCTAGGTAACCAGATGCTTTCATTTCCATGGCAATGAAGCTAAGTTCTTCATTGTTAAATACGAATACTTTCACAGGAAGATTTAATTGTTTTAATGACAACATTTCGCCCATCATCATTGTGAAACCGCCGTCCCCAGATAGGGAGATAACTTGGCGATTTGGACATGCATTTTGAGCGCCTATTGCGTGCATCATTGCATTGGCCATAGAACCGTGGTTGTAGGATCCAATGATACGACGTTTGCCATTTGTTTTGACATGGCGTGCTGTCCAGATAACAGGAGTACCCACATCGAATGTAAAGATGGCATCATCAGCAGCCAATTTATTAAGACGATTTACGAAATATTGAGGGTGAATTGCTACGCCATCAGGTTCAGCAACAGCATAGCTGTCCAAATCATTGCGGAATTTAGTGTATGCTTTACGAACGGTATCGATGAATTCTGTATCATCTCGTTGTGTAAGGTGAGGGAGTAGTTCGTGTAATGTATCTTTCACAGAACCTATGATGCCTTGTGTTAATGGAACGCGTGCACCTAGGGCGGATGGATTAATGTCTACTTGAATTACCTTAGCATTTTCAGGATAGAATGGACGATAAGGGAAATCGGTACCTAACATGATTAGTGTATCGCATTGCTCAATAGCACGGTAACCGGATGTATAACCAAGCAAACCTGTCATGCCGACATCATAAGGATTATCCCACTCAACCCATTCTTTGCCTCTGAAAGCATGTACAACAGGGGCTTGTAATTTAGTAGCAAGTTCAACCACTTCGTCATGTGCACCGGCACAACCAGCACCACAGAAAAGTGTAATGCGTTTGCCATTGGTTATATGTTGGACCATTTCAAGAATATCCTCTGATTGAGGAATTACGCGTGGCAATTTAGGCGCATGCCATGTAGGTAATTCATCAATTTCTGTTTCCATAACGGCCACATCACCAGGTAGAACGATTACGGCTACATCGCGATTGCCAACTGCGGCATTCATGGCGCGGAATAGGATTTCAGGCATTTGCTTTGGATTAGAAACGAGTTCACAGAAACAAGAGCACTCTTTAAATAAATTTTCTGGATGTGTTTCTTGGAAATAGTTGAGACCGACTTCGGATTGTGGAATATGAGAGGCAATAGCGAGCACTGGTACACGATTGCGATGACAATCAAATAGACCATTGATCAAATGGAGATTACCAGGGCCAGAGCTACCAGCACATACGGTTAATTTACCTGTTAATAGAGCCTCTGCACCAGCAGCGAAGGCTGCAGATTCTTCGTGGCGCACATGTTCAAATTGAATTTTTCCATTACGACGTAAACTATCGTTTACCGAGTTTAAACTATCCCCAGTAATACCATAAATTCTTTCAATACCTGCGTTAGCTAATACTTCTATGAGTACATCTGATATACGTTTTTTTGCCATATTATCACCTCTATATGATAATTAATGTTATTTAAAAATATAATTCATTGTATACTATAAATAGTAGTATCTTATGATTGCATATTATGTGACTTTTATCACAATATATTGTATACATCACAAAATTAGTTCAATTTCTAAAAGTGCTATATAATTGAGATGGATATTAATAAGTTTTCTCATATACAAATGTATAATCTTGCGAAAGTATCATAAAAGTGGTACTATAAACATATAAATTAATATGATAAGTCTTTGGGGATAGGTGAAATTCCTTACCGGCGGTGATAGTCCGCGAGCTATATGGCATGAATCGGTGCAATTCCGATACCGACAGTAGAGTCTGGATGAGAAAAGACAATAGCACATATATTTCGTATGTGTATATATGATGACCCAAGGACTATGTTTATAGTCCTTTTTTTATTGAGGTATTATGATGAACGACGAATTATATATGAAGCGTGCCATTTGTCTTGCAAAAATGGCAACTGGACATACATCGCCCAATCCCTTGGTTGGTGCCGTCGTAGTAAAAAATAATACAATAGTTGGCGAAGGGTATCACCATAAGGCTGGTGAGGCCCATGCGGAAGTGCATGCTTTAGATGCCGCGGGAGACAATGCTAGGGGGGCTACCTTATATGTAACCCTTGAGCCTTGTGCTCATTATGGTAAGACCCCGCCATGTGCAAAGCGTGTCGTTGAATCTGGTATTGCTCGCGTTGTGATTGGTAGTACCGATCCAAATCCACTAGTGGCTGGTAAGGGCATTCAAATTCTTACTGAGGCAGGTATAGAGGTAACTACAGATGTATGTGTGGATGAATGTATTCAGTTGAATGAACAGTTCTTTACATTTATTCAAACACATAAACCGTTTGTAACCATAAAAAGTGCTATGTCCCTAGATGGTAAAATTGCTACTTTCACAGGTCAATCTCAATGGATTACGAATGAAAGTTCCCGTAAGGACGGACATATATTGCGAGCGTCTCATGATGCGATGCTTGTTGGTATTGGGACCATCTTGGCTGATGATCCATTGCTTAATTGTAGGCTCACTAGAGATGAATTATATGAAGCACTTATCAACAGACACGATGTATCGATAGATAATACATTAGAGGTGCATCAGCCAGATATTATTATTTTGGATAGTCAGGGGCGTACGCCAACGGATGCAAAGGTATTTACGATACCAAATCGTAAGGTTATCATTTATGTAGCGAAAGGTTGTCCAGAGCAGCGTAGAATTGCTTTGGCTAATGTTGGAGCGATTGTAGAGGAACTCCCAACAAAATCGGTGCGTCAAGGACGTACCACTGATGTAGCTATAGATATTAAGAAGATAGATATTCAAGCGTGTTTGGAACATCTTGGGGAACAAGAATACACATCAGTGCTTGTTGAAGGTGGTTCCACCATTATCAGTTCCTTTGTTGAATCGTTGGCCTTTGATAAAATTGTTACCTATATAGGCAATCTTGTCATAGGGGGCGCGAATAGTACATCTGCTGTAGGTGGTACCGGTTTTGCTACATTATATGAGGCGCCTACACTCGAATTTGCTAGTTCGCGAATACTAGATAATAATATTCGTATTGAATCCTATCGTTTAGGAAGGGAGGGCTCCTATGTTTACAGGCATCGTTGAAGAAGTTGGCAAAATAGTAAACGTTAAAAAGGGTGCCCAATCATTATTCTTGACAATCGGTGGCAATACAATTTTTGACGATTTAAAAATTGGCGATTCTGTAGCGGTTAATGGCGTTTGTTTAACTGCCACATCTATTGGAAATCACCAATTTACTGCAGATGTTATGCCGGAGTCAATAAGTATGACGACGTTTACCAATTTAAAGGTAAATCAACCCGTTAATCTCGAACGCGCTATGGCTGCTAATGGAAGGTTTGGAGGTCATATTGTAGCTGGTCATGTGGATGGTACAGGTCGCATCGTCAATATGAAACGAACAGATAATGCCATTGTTTTCACTATTTCTGCTCCAAAATCGATTATGGATTACGTCATTTATAAAGGATCTATTACAATCGATGGCATTAGCTTAACGATTATGGAGAGAACAGAATCGACATTTTCCGTATCTATTATTCCACATACATTAAGCGAAACTGTGCTCGGACATGCGTCGATTGGTACAGAGGTAAATTTAGAAACAGATATTACAGGCCGTTATATTCGTCATTTTATGACTTTAGATGAGCCTACACATACAAGTAAGTCCCAAAAATCCATGGAATCTCTATTAGTAGAGAACGGATTTATGTAAAAGGAGGAGTTATCTCCATGAATTATACATTGAATACAATTGAAGAAGTTCTTCAAGATATGAAAGTTGGTAAACCTGTTATTATCGTTGATGATGAAAGTCGCGAAAATGAAGGGGATTTAATTATCGCTGCAGAGTTTGCTACTCAAGAAAACATTAATTTCTTTGTTAAATATGCACGTGGTATCGTGTGCACTCCAATGAGACGAGAAGCTTTGGAACGCCTTGGTATTCCTGCAATGGTTACAAAGAATACGGATAATCATGAAACAGCATTTACTGTTACCGTTGACCATGTAGATACAACTACAGGTGTTTCTCCTGCAGAACGGGCGTATACGATTCAAAAACTATTGGATCCTAATGCAAAACCTGCTGATTTCCGTCGCCCTGGTCATGTTTTCCCATTGGTATATAAAGAAGGTGGCGTTCTCGTACGCCAAGGTCATACTGAAGCATCTGTTGACCTTTGTCGTCTTGCTGGTTTGCAAGAGGCTGCTGTTATCTGTGAAATCACTAAAGATGATGGTGATATGGCACGTTTACCGGATCTAATCGAATTTGCTAAGGAACATGATTTGAAAATTGCGTCTGTAGCTGAACTCATTGAATATCGCAAACAACATGAAGATATGATCGGATTAGGCGCTTGTTCCAAATTACCAACAAAATTTGGTGATTTCAATATCTTCGTATTTAAAAATGATTTAGATCATAAAGAGCATCTGGCAATTGTTAAGGGCGATGTACAAGATTGTGAAGATGTACTTGTACGTATTCACTCCGAATGTTTAACAGGGGATGTATTTGGTTCTAAACGTTGCGATTGTGGTGAACAATTAGAAAATGCACTACGGTCCATCGAAAAAGAGGGCAAAGGCGTTGTAGTCTATATGCGTCAAGAAGGTCGTGGTATTGGCTTAACCAATAAAATTAAAGCCTATGCATTACAAGAACAAGGCCTTGATACAGTAGAGGCGAATGAACAATTAGGTTTCCCTGCAGATATGCGTGAGTATTCTTTAGCGGCTCAAATTATTCGATTCTTAGGTATTAAGAGTATCCGTTTATTGACGAATAACCCTGAAAAACGCCATGGATTAGAACATTGGGGTGTTGATGTACACAAACGTGTACCTCTTATTATTCCTGCTAACAAATTTAATGCAGGCTATTTAAAAACAAAAGAAGAAAAAATGGGACATATGTTAGAAGACTAATTTTTCTTTCGTTATATAGACATTTAATCTAAATTCATAGGAGGCTATAACATGATGGTTCAAGAAGGTAATTTGGTTGGTACTGGTAAGAAATTTGCCATTATTGGTTCACGTTTCAATGAGTTCATTACATCTAAATTAATTGGTGGCGCAGAAGATTGCTTATTGCGTCATGATGTTAAACAAGAAGATATTACAGTCATTTGGGTTCCTGGTGCCTATGAAATTCCTTTGATTGCAAAAAAAGCAGCTTTATCTGGTCGTTATGATGCTGTTATTTGTGTAGGTGCAGTTATTCGTGGGGCTACTACACATTATGACTATGTTTGTAATGAAGTGGCAAAAGGTATTGCTCACGTTTCTTTAGAAACCGGTATCCCTGTTATGTTCGGTGTAGTAACAACTGAAAATATTGAACAAGCTATCGAACGTGCTGGTACAAAAGCGGGTAATAAAGGTTACGATTGCGCTATGGGGGCTATTGAAATGGTTAATCTTATCGATCAAATCTAAATTAACCTTTGAAAACACTCGGTATCGTATGATACTGAGTGTTTTTTATATCGAAAATATGTTCTTTTACTAGAAAAGATACTTAAACAAACATATGTTCCTGCATAATGGAAAATATACATATATCATGCTATACTATATAGGCACTAAAGAGTGTAATACATAATAATTTGATTATATAAGGAATGATTGAATGGATTATATAAAACGTTTTACTACCCGTGAAGGAGTTCGTATGTCAATAGCCGTTACAACGGATACGGTAGAGACCGCGCGCGTACGTCATGATTTATGGCCAGTCGCAACAGCTGCTCTAGGACGTGCCATGACGGGTGCTCTATTATTGGCGGGTGATTTTAAAAATCACGAGAATGTAAGTCTTCGCATTAAAGGTGATGGCCCACTCGGTGTTGTACATGTCGATGCATTTTCTGATAATACTGTTCGCGGTTATGTAGATGAGCCACATGTGGATGTGCCTTTAAAACGTGCTGGAAAACTCGACGTAGGTGCTGCTGTCGGCCACCATGGGGAAGTACAAGTTACAAGATTTACTAAATTGGCCCAAGACTATACATCGACTAGTCCTATTCAAAGTGGTGAAGTAGCAGAGGATTTAGCGTACTATCTCTATACATCTGAACAGGTGCCATCTACTATTAGCCTAGGCGTTCTCGTAGACCCTGATTACCATACAATTGTAGCGGGTGGTTTTATCGTTCAAGCTTTACCTGATGCTACCGATGTTGCATTGGCTATGGTGGAAAAAAATATCAACGAATTAGGACCTGTTACAGAATATTTAAAAGATTACCCAGATGGTAAAGGCCTTGTTGAAAAAGTACTAGATGGGCTTACTGTTAACGAAGTCTATAATGAACCAGTATCTTTTAAATGTCGTTGTAGTCGGGATCGATTCGCTGGCGTTCTTATGACATTGCGTGAAGATGATAAGAAATCTCTCTTAGAAGATGAAAGAACAGAACTAGTTTGTCATTACTGTAATGAAAAATATCATTTCTCAAAAAAAGAACTAGAAGATATGTTCACGCCTAAAGGGCCAATTCAATAATAGGACTTTTTCTATAGATTGTTTTATCATTATGTGCGACAATATAAAGATAGAGTATTTTTAATAGGAGGCAACTATGAGTGTAATCGGTGTTATTGGCGGAACCGGTGTTTATGATCCGTCTATATTTGAAAATATTCATGAAGAATCCTTGATGACTCCTTATGGAGAGATTGATTATGTACAAGGAACATATAAAGGTAAAACTGTAATTTTTGTGGCTCGTCATGGTAAGGATCATACGATTCCTCCACATAAAATTAATTATCGTGCCAATATTTGGGGCCTAAAAAAGCTAGGTGTTAAATTTATTATTTCTACAACTGCCGTAGGTTCTTTGAATAAGAATTTTGAGCCTGGTCACTTTGTCTTAACAGATCAATTCCTTGATTTTACAAAAAATCGCGTCACTACATTCTATGAAGGTGGCGATCGTCCGGTAGCACATTTAGATGTGACAAATCCATATTGCCCTGAGCTTCGTCAAATCATTGAATCTGTAGGTAAAGAACAAAAATTGTCTATTCATAATGGTGGCACCTATGTATGTACAGAAGGCCCACGTTTTGAAACACCAGCTGAGATTAAGATGTTCCACATGCTTGGTGGTGATACGGTAGGTATGACGAATGTACCAGAAGTCAATCTTGCAAACGAAGCAGAAATGGCATACACAACAATCTCCATGATTACGAACTACGCCGCTGGCATTTCTGAAAATGCCCTTACTCACAGTGAAGTAGTTGAAATGATGGGTGAAATGGCATCTCAATTAAAAGCTCTTATCTTAGGTACAATTGAGGCCATTGATATGAATGCAGACTACGCTGCCCATCATCGTATGGCTGAATACGGCGGCTTTAAATTATAAGAGATTTTATCCATTTGGACACGACAATGTGGAGGGAGGTCTCATGAACAATATTGAATGGCGTGATGGTACGCTCATTTTATTAGATCAAACAAAATTGCCGACTCAGGTAGAATATATACATTGTACCGATTGGCGACGAGTGGCAGAGGCGATTAAGATGCTTCGTGTCCGTGGAGCGCCTGCTATCGGCGTCGCTGCTGGGTATGGCCTTATCCTAGCGGCTGATGAGGCAAATCGCTTAGAGGTTCCTTTTTCTGAACAGCTATCAGCTTTTTATGAGTGGAGTGAAGAATTAAAAGAAACTCGACCGACGGCGATTAATTTAGCTTGGGCTGTTAATCGTATTATAGCTATTGTGAAAGCTAATCCATTTACGTCTATGGATGAAATTGTAGACCGCATCACGCAAGAGGCTATTGCTATACATACAGAGGATGTTGAGCTCAATACACGCATGGCTATTAATGGCGCCTCTTTATTTAAAGGAAAACAGAATTTACGAATTTTAACACATTGTAATGCTGGTGCTTTGGCTACTGGTGGGCTTGGTACTGCACTCGGTGTGATTCGTAAACTACATGAACAGGGCCAATTGGAAATGGTGTACGCCGACGAAACGCGCCCTTTATTACAAGGTGCTCGTTTAACGGCTTTTGAACTCCATGAAGATGGTATTCCTGTTACATTAGAGACAGACAATATGGCGGCCTATGCAATGCAACAAGGTTTAATCGATGCTATTATCGTTGGTGCCGATCGTATTACAACAGAAGGTGATATAGCCAACAAAATTGGTACCTATGGATTAGCAGTACTTGCAAAATTCCATAATATTCCATTTTATGTGGCTGCTCCATATAGTACATTTGACTTTACACTCAAAGATGGTAAGGACATTCCTATTGAAATGCGTGCTGATGATGAAGTATTGTCATTCCAAGGTGTGCCATCTGCACCTACAGGTATTCATGTATTAAATCCTGCTTTTGATGTAACACCTCATGGACTAGTAACAGCTATTATTACTGAAGAAGGTGTATTAACACCGAACTATCAAGAGTCTATTGCTCGTTTACAATCCGTTGTTGAAAACAAATAGATTTCACAATGGGGTTATATAAATACTTATCATTTTGAAGTAAGTTCTTTCCATAACTTGTATATAATTTATTAATTTACAAATGAAGGGGTACATATGCAATCATTAATTAAAGATATTAATCTCGCTGCTGAAGGCCGTAAAAAAATTGAATGGGTTTCTAATTTTATGCCTACATTAAATACATTGGGTGACCGTTTTGAAAAAGAACAAACTTTCAAAGGTCAAACAATTGTTGTTTCCGTTCACTTGGAAGCTAAAACTGCATACCTTGCAACCGTTTTAAAACGCGGTGGTGCTGATGTTATCGTTACTGGTTCTAATCCTCTTTCTACACAAGATGATGTAGCAGCAGGCCTTGTTGATATGGGTCTTACTGTATATGCTTGGTACGATTGTACCGATGAAGAATATTTTATGTTCCTCAACAAAGCATTGGATCATAAACCTCATATTATCATCGATGACGGTGGGGATCTCGTTAACTTATTACACACAACACGTACTGATGCAAAAGAACGTTTGTTAGGTGGTAGTGAAGAAACTACAACAGGTGTTCATCGTTTATATGCCTTAGAACATGCTAAACAATTAACATTCCCTATGATTGCTGTTAATGATTCTAACTGCAAATACTTATTCGATAACCGCTATGGTACAGGCCAATCCGTATGGGATGGTATTATGCGTACTACAAATCTTACAGTAGCAGGTAAAAATGTTGTTGTCGCTGGTTATGGCTGGTGCGGTAAAGGCGTTGCCATGCGCGCTAAAGGCTTAGGTGCCCACGTATTTGTTACAGAAGTTGACCCTATTAAAGCTATTGAAGCAGTATTCGATGGTTTTACTGTATTACCTATGATAGAAGCTGCTAAAATCGGTGATATCTTCTGTACGGTAACAGGCTGTAAAGATGTTATCGTAAAAGAACATTACGAAGTAATGAAAGATAAAGCTGTTCTTTGTAACGCGGGTCACTTTGACTGCGAAGTTAATGTTCATGATTTAGAACAAGTTGCAGTTAGCCATGAACATGTTCGTCAAAATATTGAAGGCTATACAATGTCTGATGGTCGCAAAATTTATGTATTGGCTGAAGGTCGTCTTGTAAACTTAGCAGCAGGCGATGGTCATCCTGCTGAAATCATGGACTTGTCCTTTGCTATGCAAGCATTGGCTGCTGAACATGTATTGAACAATGGTAAAAACATGGAACCAAAAGTATATGTATTGCCTCGTGAACTTGATGAAGAAGTAGCAAAAATCAAATTGCACTCTATGGGCTACGATTTAGATACATTAACGCAAGATCAAATCGATTACTTAACAAAGGTAAACTAATATAATCTTTAACTTGAACGTATTATTAACCGAGTCTATATAGACTCGGTTATACCTATGCAAGGAGGCATTATGTCGGATTTATTAATTACCAATGTAGATGTTCTTACCGATAATGGAACATTAAAAAATCATGCCATTGAAATTGAAAATGGTTATATTACTGCTATTTTAACCGCAGAAGAAGCAAAATCTGTGCAATCAAAGGAAACAGTAGACGGTAAAGGTCAATTGGCTGCTCCAGGTCTTGTGAATACGCATACCCATATAGCGATGGGATTGTTCCGTAACTACGCTGATGACTTAGAACTTATGGATTGGCTTGAAACTGCAATTTGGCCAACGGAAGCTAAATTGAATGATGATCTTGTTAAATGGGGCACACAACTAGGTATTGCAGAGATGCTACGTTCTGGTACAACTACATTTAGCGATATGTATTTCTTTATGAACACAACAGCTGATGTGGTGAAAGAAACCGGTATTCGCGCTGTATTGTCCCGTGGTCTTGCTGGTGTTTCTCCTACAGCTGATCAAGCGCTTGTGGAAAATGCAGATTTATTCCGCACTTATCATGGTTATGATAATGACCGCATCAAGGTTCTATTAGGACCTCATGCGCCATATACTTGTCCAGATGCGTATATGGAAAAGGTTATTGCATTGTCTCATGAACTAAATTGTGGCATTCATATGCACTTGTCCGAAACTAAAGGGGAAGTGGAAAATGTTATAAAAGCGACTGGCAAGACACCAATCGCCCATATGCATGATTTAGGTTTGTTCTGGAATACTACATTGGCAGCTCACTGCGTACATGTAACAGAAGAAGATATGGCTATTATGGCTGAAAATAATGTAGCTGTAGCTCATAATCCACAATCTAACTTAAAACTGGCTAGTGGTATTGCGCCTATTCCTGAAATGATAGAAAAAGGGATTACTGTAGGTCTTGGTACAGATGGTTCTGCATCAAATAACAATGCGGATATGCTTGAAGAAGTTCGTTTAGCAGCTACTTTACATAAAGCTCGTCTCTATGATCCAAAGGCTATTCCTGCACAAGCAGCTTGGAATATGGGGACTATAGAAGGGGCCAAAGCTCTTGGTTATAATGACCTCGGTAAAATTGCAGTAGGTCAACGGGCAGATATCGTATTGTATGATGTATCTGGTATGCATTGGATGCCTCGCTATAATGATGTAGCAGCACTTGTATACTCAGCTAATAGTTCTGATGCGAATACAGTGATTGTAGCCGGTAAGGTTCTTATGAAAAATAAAGAACTATTGACTATCGATGAAGAAAAATTGCGTAGCGAAATCGGTAAGGCTCAAGAGTATTTTAAAAACTAAGATAATATACCTCATATAACGAAAACCCACTCATGATATAGTTCATAGAGTGGGTTTTGTGTTGTCTAGCGTAATACGAATTCTATTTAATCGCTTTCACCAAAAACATAGGCACTGGGATATAAAATTCATCCTCTTCGCTGTATATACGAGGACCTACAGTAGGATCAATAGATACAGAACTAGCACCCATCTTAGTGAGCAATTCTATGTCCCATTGTGGACGTGTAAAGGAAGAAATATCGAGCATATGATAAATGGTATGACAACGTTCCTTTAGTTCATTACTCACATGTTCATGTGCATGATGTACAGATTGTGGTAAATTATGATGATTACGTGCATGTTCCGCATCATAATTAAGAATTAAGCCGCCTGGACGGATAACACGCAACCATTCAGCATAGGCTTTATCTGGATGTGGTAGATTCCATGTTACATTACGAGCTACAACGATATCAAATGTATTCGTATCAAAACTTAAATTTTCAGCATCCATAACAGAGAAGGTAGCATCAGAATCTAAGGATTGGGCTAATTGCTTTGCCTCTTCAATCATATTAGGTGTGATGTCAATACCATGTACTGTATGACCCAATTCAGAGAGAATAATACTGAAAAAGCCTGCACCACAACCAATATCTAAAATACGTAAAGAACGGTCAGAATCAAAAATATGACTCATTAACTCATCACGCCATAGTTTAAGTTTAGGGCTTTCTAATTCTTTAGCTCGTAAAGAGCCAAAATCACGAGCACGGTCACTCCAATAGGAGGTAATAAACTTTTTATCATCCTTCATAGGATGATTTTTTTCAAATATATCATTCATTTTTTCTGTTCTCCTCATTTTTAATACACTTAATAGTACCATAAAATGAGAATGTACCATACTAAAAATATCACACTTACTCCATAAATAATTAATTTTGAGTATGATATAATACATCTATATTTTTGTTTTATGAAAGGACAGGACAATGATTTTACAGACGGGACAGCGTACGGATATTCCTGCCTTTTATGGGCAATGGTTAATTAATCGCGTCCGCCAAGGATTTGTAGATGTACGCAATCCCTATAATCCGATACAGATAACACGATATCCTATCAATCATGAGGTTGTAGATGGTATTGCGTTTTGTACGAAGAATCCGTTGCCTTTTATTCCGCTCTTACATGAAATAAATGATTATAGACAGTATTGGCATATGACTATAACTCCATATGGAGCAGATATAGAGACTAATGTACCACAAGTGGATTTAGTAATAGACGGATTTAAACGAATATCTACAAAATGTAATTCTCAGTCCATGGTGTGGCGTTATGATCCTATTATTTTAACTCATAACTATACAGTTGATTTTCATTTTGAAAGCTTTTATAAAATGGCTAAGTCTCTAGAAGGCTACACAGATACTGTAGTTGTCAGTTTCATAGATATATTTGATAAGGTAGCTCATAATTTTCCTGAAGGTTATAGACCGAGTTTAGATATTCAAAAGAAGATCATTAAAGAATTAGTATCTATAGCGCATTCTCATCATATGATACTTAAAACCTGTGGAGAAGGAGACGTTTTTAAAGAATTAGGTGTTAATACGGAGGGCTGTCTTACGCTAGATTGTTATGAACGTGCTTGGAACGTAAAATTAAAAGCACCGAAACGTACACCAGCTAGACCAGAGTGTAATTGTTATTTACATGGTGATATAGGTGCCTATGATACTTGTAGCCATTTTTGTCGCTATTGTTATGCTAATAGAAATCAGGCTGCAGTTCATCAAAATCGCTTATTACATGATCCGAACTCTAGCTTGCTTATAGGTACACTTTCAAAAACAGCAATTATTAAAGAGAGTGCGGAAAAAAGCTGGATTGTAGATACAAATTACACACAAGATTCTTTATTTTAAGGAGAATTATAACCTGCTTTTACGCCTATAGCGTTGACGTATCGTGTAAAATATAGACAAAAGGAGTTGGGTCACCTCAAGAATATAAGAGGGTGTAAAGCCTATTTTTTGTTTATTGTTTTATTATTACAAGGAGGTGGAGTATGATCACCTATAAGAATGAAAGTAAAGATTCATTACAATCACTAGAATCATCTATGCCAGTTCTTGCTATGTGTTATGATTTTGATAAGACCTTAACACCTGATGATATGCAGGCACAAGGCTTTATCCAATCTGTTGGCTATGATGAAGAGCAAATCAAACAGTTCTGGCAAGAATCTAATCAACTGGCTAAGAAAAATGATATGGATAATAATTTGGCTTATATGTACAAGATGATTCAAGAAGCAGTGGGCCGTTTTTATATAACTCGAGAAAAGCTTATGGAATATGGGAATCAAGTGGAACTATATGAAGGTGTTCGCACTTGGTTTGAACGTATTCGTGAATATGGTTTAGAACACGGTGTACGCATTGAACATTACATCATATCTTCTGGCTTAAAAGAGATGATTGAAGGCACTGAAATGGCAAAAAATGGGGCTTTCAAAAAAATCTATGCCAGCGCATTTATGTTTGACGATAAAGGCGTAGCCGTCTGGCCTGCACAAGCCATCAATTACACGAATAAAACCCAGTTCTTATTCCGTATACAAAAAGGTGTATTAGATATAAATGATCCCGGTGTAAACGATTATATCCGTCCGGAAGAACAACGTGTACCGTTCCGCAACATGATTTATATAGGTGATAGTGATACAGATATCCCTTGCATGAGCCTTGTCAATGTCAATGGAGGGCATTCAATCGGTGTATATGATCCAGATAGCAAGAATAAAGATAAAGTATATAAAATGATGCAACATCATCGAATTCGTTATTACGCACAAGCAGATTATACAGATGGATCCGATTTAGACACTGTAGTTAAACAAATCATTCAAAAAACAGCAGCTTATGAGGCGCTAGAACAACAATATGTACGTAATAAGCATGAAGCAGAATCACATAGATAGGAGTTTCTATAATGAATACACAGGATATATCAAAAGAATGGATAGACACATTTAATCATCTCGGCAGTGAGGGGAAATTAAAAGCACCTGTTGATTATCATGCCATATTCGAAGTTGATGAACTATTTGGTAAAAAACTATATACATTGCCGATGGGATATATAACTTTACCAACAGGTCGTATTTTTGCGTGTGATCCATTAACACATTTAGCTGCCGTTGATAATAAGACATATATACGTACCGTAGAACCAGGAACATATCCAATAGAAACAAAAGTAGTTGAACTAGATACAGATTATTATCGTTATGTATTAACAAGAGTTTTATTTAAGAATACAAAACCTGTACAATATGAGTTAGCCCTTAAAGGTCATGAGGATTTAAGCGAGTTAGAAGATGATGAAAGTTATATTGGTTTTCCTGTAGATGCAGGATTGGCCACCATTGTTGATGAAGCAACTGTAACTGCGTATAGAGAATTTGACCGTCATTGGTATGAACAACATCCTAATGGCAATATTTATGATGATTACTTTGACGAGCTATTTAAATTAAATGCTATCGCTTATCCAAAATTTCAACGTCCAGGTGGCGATTGGATTAACTTTAAAATACCAAACACCGATTTGTATGTACCGATGATACAATCTGGATTTGGTGATGGTTTATATCCTGTATATTGGGCTTTTGATGAAGCCGGAGATATATGCCAAATTATTATTGAATTTATAAGCTGTAGCTCTAATGAGTAGTAATAAAAATAGTATATAGATCTATGGATATAAAAATAAGGCGCTTAGCAATGCTAGGCGCCTTTAATGTATTAATTTTATATTTGATTATTAGATGCCAAAAATCCAGTTAATAACTACACGTAAACAACTGAGACCTACAACGATTTCTGCAAGAAAACGCAAGGAATGTTCCATGCCATTTCCGAGATTTTTTAAACTGCCAATTTTAGCTTTACTTACGATATCACACCAGCACATATAGTAATCCTCCCTTGAGAGTTAATATGAGAAATATACATAGTTTATATGACTATTTTACAACTATATTCGATAAATTTCAATATAGAAAATAAAAATTATGATAAAATAATAATAATTATTATTGTGTTATATAAAAGAGGGTATATTTTATGAGGAGAATTTTTATTGCTTTAGCAATACTTCTTGCACTAGGCAATACGGCTGAAGCTAAAAACTATATTACGTTAGAATCGCCATCAGGAAATACAATTGTTGATGAAACAGGTAAGTGGATTTTAGGTCCTTATAAAGATTTACATGTAAATTATATTATTGACTTTGGAGAGAGGTATGCGTACGCTTCATTTTATGATAATAGTCAGAAACGCTATATAAATTTAAATACGATGGTTTATTTACCGGCAGGATATGATTACGAGTTTTCTTATGAGTATGTAAAGGCTTTGACAAAGGGTGGATTTAAGTTAGTAAAGTCTGATGGTACATATGCTATAAATGATGTTGTTAGTGCTTATAATTATTGTTCGGATAATTTAATATACGGTAAAAAGGGTGAGTTTTGGTATCTTTATAATATAAGTACAGGTTCATTAGTTATAGATAATCCTATTACAAGTACATGGGAAAATGTAAATAAATATTATAATGGATCTGGAGCGGTTGTACTATTAAAAATAGAGACAGCAGACGGATATGTCAAATATGTAACTAATGATGGTATAGAAATAGATGAGGATACTGCGATTCATAATATAAATAAATATAATTATGAACTCATGGATGGTGCTGGTACTGGAGATGGAGAAGGAAATGGTTATAATGGAATTAGATATAGTCGAGAACCATCTACTCAATTCATACCATTTGCCATTGTTGATAAAAAAGGGAAAACTTTATATGGTATTAGATTATCGAATGATAATGTATTAATTGCTCCTAAATACAATTATATAGAACCTTTAGGAGATGATTTTAAGTATTTTATTGCAACGGATAAACATAATAAATATGGTATTATAAATGTTGTAGACCAAGTAGTCATACCATTTAAATATGATTCCTGTAAAAGATTAAGTGATCGTAGCTTTGTGTTAAAAACAGCTGAAAAATCTTATATTTTTAATGCAGAAAGTGAAATATTAGTTGATAAGGCTTATGATACGATTGACACATCAAAACCAATTTATATGATTGATAAATTTACTGTAGCCACATTAGAAAATAAAAAATATATAATTGATTCTAATGATGGTCATATAATATTAACATTGCCAGAAACAATTGATGATATCACGGCGTATTATGATAATTTATATGTAGTTAAATCTGGTAATACATATGGTCTTATGAATAGGTATGGTAAAATTTTAGTTAATCCTGAGTTTAATAAAGTTACTATTGATGAGCCTAAATTTAATAACTATATGAAATACTTATCGGAACATGATGATTAATTTATTGTAAAAAATAAACTAGCTTATAGAAATATAGGCTAGTTTTTCTTTTTACCTTATTACTTCCGATAACGATAATTTATCGGAAGTAATTATACACATAAAAATTGGGCCTAAGCTAGGCCCAATCAATACTTTTAAGGTTTTTAGTTTTTACGTTTAAATGTATATGGTTCGTATTCTACTTCGTTTTTACGACCAGTCCACCAAGACCATAACGCTTTGGCGATTTTCCATGCAATACAACCTACGATGACACCTAATACTAATCCCGTTAATACATCTGTTGGATAATGTACAAATAAATATACTCGTGCAAATGCTACTACGCAGGCTCCAATTAAGGCTATAACGCCCCAGAATTTCTTTGCTGGACATATATTACTTAATCCTAAGTACAATGCTGTTGCAGCTGCAAATGATCCAAAACTATGCCCTGAAGGGAATGAATATGTCGTTGCTGCTGGTGGCGGTGCTACTAAGTGTACTTCAGGAAAATCTACAAATGGTCTTAAACGCGCTACATGAGGTTTTAACCCTTGGTCGCCTATGATGAATACCAAGACTAAGGAAATGAACATTCCAAGGCCAATTACGCGATATTTTTTTTGAATCATCAATATAACAGAGATTAAAATCCATAAAGCACCTGCACTAGTTATTTTTGATAGCCAATACATGATCGGTGTTAAATAGGAACTAATAAAATGTTGTTGTATATAAAATATGACTGTATGGTCAAATTGTAAAATGGTATCCATAGTAAACCTCAACTTATGATTTTAATTGATAATTATTGAGAATGAAATGTGTAATTTTAGCGTTTTTAGGTATAAATACCTTACTACAAGTTAAAATAATAGCCTAATCTATGCTTTCGGTCAATAGATTAGGCCATATTTAATAGAATGTTAATATTTATCTTTTGGTTTTACCCTTTGGCGTATCTTTTTTTGCAGGTTCTGGTGCTGCAGGTTTCTTGGTAATAATCGTATCTACAGGATCATATGTAGACTCAAATACATCTGTTGTAGAAACCCAATTACCATATGTTATTGTACGATACGTATTAATTCTAAAACCAATATGACCTTCTTCTGTACTATCCTCTTTGGCAGAAGGGTCTATTTTAGTAATCGTTTGATTAGGAATATCTGTACGATCACCGACACTAATGGAAACAGATTTTGGTACGTCTTCTGGTACGCCTATGATATATATAGTTAATTGGCCATTATTCATAACACTTAATACATAGATATTATGGGCATAGGGATTTTTAAATTGAAAGTCTAAATAACCATAAGCAACGGTTGCATCACGGCCTGCAGGAATATAGCTAACAGGTTCAAAATGAGGCGTCCGCTCAATGATGTTCATACCAGATAGTAATGCAGTATTAAATAATGTAGAGCTAACTTGGCAAATACCGCCACCAATACCTGGCACTAATTTTCCATCAACAATAACTGGTGCATCATCATAGCCAGCTTCTGCAGTGCGTTCACCCACAACATCGTTAAAGGAAAAGACTTCACCTGGTTTAACCAATGTACCACTAATTTTGGTTGAAGCTAATTCAATATTATGTGTTCTATTAGCATTAGATGCATCAAAATTTGTAGTATAACTACCAAGAACAGCTGTTAATGGTTTTACATCATCGTTTGTCACACGGACTGTATCCTTAGATGTAAATTCTATAGAAATATTGTTAAAATCATTTGCTTCTAGTTGTGTCTTTAATTTTTTTATTGTTTCGTCAATATCAACACGTTTTCCTTCTTTTGAAGGTGTCATCTTAACTTGGCCGTTTTCAACTGTTAAGTATGCATCATGACCTGAGACATCAATTTGTTTTGCTAGTTCTGTTAAATATGCCTTTGCAGTTACTTCATCTAGTTTATATACTGGATTTATGTGCACTTTATAGATAAAGGCAGTGATTCTATGTATAAGGAGCGTTTTTAAATCATCTTCATAGCCATAGGTAAAAATGTTAGATTCTGTACTATTTGTATCAAGTGTAATTCCCAAATCTTTTACTTTTACTTGTCGTGTACCTTGATTTGGAATTGTTATAGTAATGGTTCGGTTATTATTATCCTCTTTATGAATTAAGGCGCTTACAGCATCTCTAGAATATCCAGAGATATCTTGATCCTCATAATACAGACCATATGTAATTGTGCCATCTGTAGGAATTAAGCTACAACCACTAGTAAATAGACAAGAACCGATTAATACTGTACATAATAATTGTTTTAAGTTCATCATTATATCTTTCAAATAAAATTCGAGAAAATTTCGTTAAAAATCATCTAATTATAGCATAATTCGACATTTCTATGTGATACAATAATAGCATAGTGTTAGTAAAAGGATTATATATGTCACAGTCTAAAGAAGAGAAAAAACATTTTTATTTGCGTCATAATGATGCGTTAATGAACAGTACAAAATTATCTATGAAAGCCAAACAAAGTATTCTACTTTCAAAGGCTGAAAATACGGTAAATGCTTATGAGTCAGATTGGGATGATTTTGTCGATTGGTGCAACTATCAAAAGGTATCCTATTTCCCAGCAACACCAGAAACTATTGTCAATTATATTAACGATCTGGCAGATTATGCAAGGGCTAATACAATTGCTCGCCGTATTAGTGCTATATCAGAAAATTATAATGCTTCTGGCTCTAGAGAAAATCCATGTATGTCCCCTCTTGTAAAACAAGCTTTGAGAGGGATACGACGTTTAAAGGGAACATTTCAACAAGGTAAGACACCTATTTTACTAGATGATATAGAGGATATTTTGGAATGTATAGACTCTATCGATATTCCCAAAATTCAAAAGCTTAGGGATAAGGCTATTTTACTTATTGGATTTATGGGCGCCTTTCGTCGTAGTGAAATTGCAGCGTTAACAGTGGAAAATTTAAAGTTTTCTCCACAAGGTTTGGAGATATTTATTGCGTCCTCAAAGGCCGACCAAGAAGGTCAAGGTGCTATTGTAGCGATTCCAAGCTTACAAGGTTCACCTCTTGATGCAGTACGAGCTTTAAAAAAATGGCTTACTGCTAGCGGTATTACATCAGGACCTGTTTTTAGAGGTTTTACTAAATCAATGTCTTTACGAAAGACTGCTATTTCTGATAAGTCTATTGCGGAAATAGTAAAGAAGTATACATCCCTTATTGGTCTTGATCCTGCTATGTACGGTGCTCATAGTTTGCGACATGGCTTTGCTACAACAGCAGCCGCATACGGTGTGGAAGAACGTAATATAATGCGTCAGACACGCCATCATAGTGTTAATATGGTACGCCGTTATATTAATGAAGCGAATAAATTTGTCGATAATCCTATTTCTACAATTTTTGAAAAACGTTTCAAATAAATATTTATAATGGAAAATGGCTAGTATAGATTGTCTTTGATTAAGAGTAATCTATACTAGCCATTTTCATATATATTTAATTTTGAGCCATATAGTCCATAGCTCGTGTTGGACTATCAGTTTTATATACAGGAACCTTTAATTTTGTTCCTGGTGTCAATGTTCCAGAATCAGAGATATTATTTAATTCTTTTACAGTGTGAACTACTTCACGAACATCTATATTGGATCCAGTAGAACGAGATGCGATATCCCATAAGGTATCTCCAGATTTTACAGTTACCTCTTGTACACTTTGCGATTCCATTGCAGGAGTTGTTTGTTGATACCCTATTACCATTGCAAAGCATATACCAAGCATAATCATAATGTGTTTCATAATACATTACCTCTTTTATATATCGAACATAAAATTCAGAACATTTGTTTGTCTACAATGAAATAATAGCACACAAACGGATGTTCGGTCAAGTGTTTTAGAACAAATGTTTGCAAAAGAGGTAAAATACTTATATAATAGTGATATAAATAAAATAATTATAGTATACACTTTTACATATACCATTTTTAGTACATATATGGAGGTTCCTGTGAGACGCCCAGCTACAGATATTAATACAAAACAACGTCGTATATTAGAGTTTATTCGAGACTCTTTACATAATGAATATCGTTGCCCTACTGTTCGAGAAATTTGTGCTTATGTAGGTCTTAGTTCTACGTCCACTGTTCAATCACATTTAAATACATTAGAAAAATTTGGGTATATTAAACGTGATCCTAATAAAAATCGTGCCATTACGATTTTAGATGAAGGAAAACCAAAGGTTTCTGTATCTAAAGAGAATAATGAAACTACTAGCTCTGATAATTTTGAATTCCTAGGTGCTGGATTAAAACAAGTACCCCTTATCGGTACTGTACAAGCTGGTACACCGATTACAGCGGTTGAAAACTTGGAGGCTACATTGACCTTACCTGTTCAGCTTACAGGCGATTCTGATTGCTTTATGCTTCGTGTTCAAGGGGAATCGATGATGAATATTGGTATGTATGAAGGAGATATGTTAATTGTACGCCATCAAAATACGGCTAATAATGGAGATATCGTTGTAGCTCGCATTGATGATGAAGCAACTGTAAAACGTTTTTATAAAGAAAATGGTCACATTCGTTTACAACCTGAAAATGATAACTTTGATCCTATTATTGTGGACGATTGTCATATCGAAGGTCTTGTTATTGGCCTTGTAAGAGATAGAATATAAGATATCGGTAACGTATGTAATAAGTCCCCATTTACTGGAGAACCAGTAAATGGGGACTTATTGTATATTGCAGTTTTTGTTTATGATGAAATTTTATCTCTACGTATACTAGCGAATATAGCGCCTGATATGTTATGCCATACACTAAAAATAGCACCCACAAGAGTTGCTAGTGGATTTAAAGCAAAATTAGTTGCTGCTAACGTAACGGCTAACCCACTATTTTGCATACCTACTTCTATTGCTAATGCAGTGGTTTTATCGTATCTTAATTTAAGCATTTTTCCTGCACATAAGCCTAATAGTAATCCTAAGATATTATGTATACCAACAACAACAAGTGTTAGTAAGCCAGAAACTAATAGTTTGTCCTTATTAACTGCAATAATGGCCGCTATTAATAATATAATAGCAATCATTGAAAATATAGGACTTATGCTGGTTAATGTATTAATATTTGATTTACAAACATATTGAATGACACCACCTAATAAAATTGGTACAATAATGACTTTCACCATTGTAATCATCATAGGGAGTAATGCAACATCTACCCAAGCACCACCAATATATAAAATCAATAATGGTGTTACAATAGGTGCTATTAAGGTCGATGCGATTGTCATTCCTACTGAAAGCGGTACATCACCTTTAGCAATATAGGTAATAACATTACTTGCTGTTCCACCAGGACAACAGCCTACTAATATGACCCCGATTGCAATATCTGGTGGTAAGGTGAATACATGGCAAATGGTCCATGCCAATACAGGCATGATTGTATATTGTGCAAGAACACCGATACAAATATCTTTTGGATGTCTAAAAATATTACATAGATTTTCAAACTTAATAGTGAGACCCATCCCAAACATAGCGATGCCAAGTAAAAATGGTGTATAAGCTATAGCCCATGTAAAATATTCCGGCACTATATAGGCTATACATGAAAAGCCAATAATTAGGACCATTAAGTATTTGGAAATAAATTGAGTTATTGTTTGTAAAGAGTGCATAACCTCTCCTCTCTAATTTGCATCGAAAGAGAAGTTATCGATAAGGCGTGTAGAGCCAATATATATAGCCATAGCGACTAATACTGGAGCTGTAATCTCTTGAACTGGTTGCATTGTAATAGCATCAACAACTGAGATATAATCTATTTTTGCTAATGGCTCTGTATTAACTATGTTTGTCATAACATTAATGATACTATCAGCAGAGGCTCCACGATTAATATATTGTTTTCCTTCTTGAATAGCTTTATATAATATTGTAGCAGCTTTTCGTTCTTCACTAGATAAATATGTATTACGAGAAGATTTTGCTAATCCATCGGATTCACGAACAATTGGTACTCCAATTATATTGACCGGGAAATTTAAATCAAACACCATTTTACGAATAATGGCTAATTGTTGTGCATCCTTTTCACCAAAGTAAGCATTGGTAGGTTGGATTATATTAAAGAATTTTGCGACAACAGTACAAACCCCTTGAAAGTGAATAGGTCTACGAACGCCACACAATGTATCAGATAATTCAATAATATTTACAAAGGCCTTTTTATCATGATACATTTCATTTGAACTAGGCGTAAATATTAAATTAACGCCATGTGATTCACATAATGTTTTATCTCTATTTAAATCACGTGGATAGGAACTTAGGTCTTCATTTTCTCCGAACTGAATTGGATTAACAAAAATAGATACCACAACTTTGTCATTATTTTTTCTCGCTTCATCAATTAATGCAGCATGACCATCATGTAAATATCCCATTGTAGGAACAAAACCAATTGAATACCCTTGTTTTTTCCAAGTGTTTATAGTATTTCGTACTGCTTCTATTGTAGTTAAAATTTCCATAAGAATTCCTCCGTTTTTGTAAATGTGAAGATAGTCCTATACAGTCTACTGTAATTCGATCAATGACAATTATTGTTGATCAACTAATAAACCATGTTTTTCATAGTTTTTTATATGACTTATCTTGTTCTTTTCATCTACAAATACAACGAGAGGCTTATGGCTCTCAACTTCAGTTTCATTATATGCCGCATAGCACATGATAATAATTTTATCATTAACCTGTACATGGCGTGCAGCAGCACCATTCAAACATATAACGCCACTACCGGATTCTCCAGCAATCGTATATGTATTAAATCGTGCTCCATTATTAACGTTTACAATTTGAACTTGTTCATATTCTCGTATGCTAGATGCATTCAAAAGATCTGTATCAATAGTAATGCTCCCTACATAATCAAGTTCTGCTTGTGTCACAGTGGCTCTGTGAATTTTACTTTTTAACATTGTTAGTTCCATGTTAAACTCCTTGTGTTTTAAATGTAACCGCCATATGGTCGGTTCTAACGTTCACAATTTGCCCGTTTATCATGAATTAACAGTAGACTAGAGTATAGTTAAAATAAATACTATCTCCAAATGAGATTATACCATAATACTGTTCTTATGCTCATACAATATATTTATAACTATAGTGATAAATATTAATAATTTTAGTTTATAAACACAAAAAACCAGCAACTACATGTTGTAGTTGCTGGTTTTCTATATTTATAAATTATTTTTGATAATCAGCTAATGCCTTATCAATGTAAGCAGCTTCTTCTGGAGATGGTTCACACATTGGTAAATTAAATACACCGGTAGGTAAACCCATTTTACGAGCTGCATATTTAACTGGAATTGGATTTGTTGTAATAAACATAGCCTTAGTAATTTCAGCTAATTTTTGATGTAATTGTGTTGCTTTTTTATTATTGCCTTCTTCAAAAGCAGCAATCATATCATTCATATCTTGACCGGCCACATGAGATACTACAGAAATCACGCCTGTGCCGCCAACGGAAAGAATAGGCAATGTAAGACCATCATCTCCGCTATATACCATGAAATCATCACCAGGCATTAAACGTTTAATTTCTGAAGCAATCATCAAATTACCACTAGCCTCTTTGATGGCACAAATATGTGGATATTCCTTATGGAGGCGAGCTAATGTAGCTGGGAATATTCCAGTTCCTACGCGACCAGGTACATTATATACCATGATTGGTAACGTTGTAGCCTCTGCAATAGATTTAAAATGCAAATATTGACCTTGTTGATTAGGTTTATTGTAATATGGTACAACTACTAATAATCCATCAATACCAGGAATCGCAGATACTTCTTTCACAAAGTCTACAGAACCTTTTGTATCATTGGAACCTACATTAGCTATAATAGTACCTTTATCACCACATGCCTTAGCAATCGCTTTAAATAAAGCAATCTTGCTTTCACGGGACATAGTAGGATTTTCACCTGTGGTACCACAAACAACTAAGCCATCAGAACCATGATTTAATAGATGCTCTGCAATGGCAACTGTATTTTCAATGTTGACTGATCCATCTTCGTTAAACGATGTAATCATAGCCGTTAATACACGACCAAAGGTTTTCATATGTTTCTCCCCCTTGATAGATATTAAAATGCTTCTTTTTCTACCAAGTATTCTGCGATTTGCAATGCATTTAATGCAGCACCCTTACGAATTTGGTCACCTACGATCCAGAAATTCATGCCTTTATCATTGTATAAATCTTTACGGATACGACCGATTTCACAGTCATTTTGATTAGATGTATATAGTGGCATAGGATATTCTTGTTCTGCTGGATTATCTTTTACTTGTAATCCCGGGAATGCAGCACAAGCCTTGCGGAATGCTTCTACAGATACTGGTTCTTCTGTTTCTACTAATACGGATTCAGAATGAGAACGATATACTGGAACACGAACAGTTGTTGGCACTACTTGAATAGTGTCATCATGAAGAATTTTATGTGTTTCATTTACCATCTTCATCTCTTCTTTAGTATAATCGTTTTCTAAGAATACATCAATTTGTGGTAACAAATTGAACGCAATTGGGAAGTGTTTTGGTGCAGAACCTGTTGGCAACAAGTTTGCAGTCATTTCCTTGCCTTCAGCATATTCTTTTACTTGGTTTTGAAGTTCTTCAATACCTTCTTTACCAGCGCCAGATACAGCTTGGTAGGTAGATACTACAATGCGTTTAATTGGAGAAATATCATGCAATGGTTTTAAGCCAAGGCTCATGATGATTGTAGAACAGTTTGGATTGGCAATGATACCCTTATGTTTCAAAATATCTTCAGGATTAACTTCAGGTACAACGAGTGGTACTTCTGGATCCATACGGAATGCACTGGAGTTATCAATAACAATAGCACCGCGTTTAGCTGCTTCTGGCGCTAATGTTTTAGAAATAGAGCCACCTGCAAATAATGCAATATCAATACCATCAAAGGATTCAGGTTTTGCTTCTTCAACCACATAGGTTTTCCCATTAACTGTCAGTTCAGTACCAGCAGAACGAGCAGAAGCCAATAGTTTTAAATTTTCATAAGGAAAATTACGCTCTTCAATAAGTGTAATGAATTCTGCCCCTACTGCACCAGTAGCACCAAGAATTGCAAGATTAGGTTTTTTCATTGTGTATCTCCTCAATTAATCAATTGTTGTTCAGTATTATAAATAATGTTCTAAGCCATATGTTAAGCCTGGTTTAGAGGCGATTTTCTTACATGCTAGAACGACACCAGGCATGAAGGATAAACGGCTTAAGCTATCATGACGAATTGTTAATGTTTCATCATAGCCACCAAATAATACTTGTTGATGTGCTACATAACCAGGAAGACGAACGCTATGGATAGTAACATTGTCGACTTTTGCACCACGTGCACCTGGCAAACTTTCACGTGTTAAATCTTCAGAACCTGTCTCATTTGCAGCCTCTTTTGCATCATTGATTAATTTAGCCGTCAAAATAGATGTACCAGATGGCGCATCATATTTATGGTTGTGATGCAATTCGATAATTTCTACATCAGGGAAATATGGCGCTAATTCAGCAGCCACTTTCATCATCATAACAGCGCCTAATGAGAAATTAGGTGCTACCAAACAATTGGCATTATGTTTTAAACCGATTTCATTCAATTCGTTGCGTTGTTCTTCAGTTAGGCCTGTTGTGCCTATTACAATATGCACGCCAGCACTAAGAATTTTTTTAGCATTTTCGAAAATAACAGCAGGATTTGTGAAATCAACGATAACGTCAGGTTTATTATCGCTCAATACTTCGTCAATAGTTTCAGCCATTGTGATATGTAATGGTTCAATTCCTGCTACAGTGCCCACATCTTGACCTGCTTTAGATGGATCGATGCCACCAACCATTGTCAATTCAGAATCTGCATGTACTGCTTTTACGACTTCGCGGCCCATTTTGCCGCCTGCACCGTTTACCATTACTCTAATCATATTTACCTCCAAAAAAGCCAGTGGAGGCATCCACTGGCTTAATATATACGATATATGATACATCGTTCATTAAACAAGAATTATGATAGCACTCCACCAATGTAATATTGGTGACAGTCGTCTACCTATTAAATAGACAACCAGCACGATGATTTGGCTGTCATCCCACTTCGGCAAGTACACCTTTTATCATGAATCATTGTTTGCCGGCTCCTCATGATGACTATTTATACCCGCGCCTCTACCTTATTATTGAGTTAATATAATAAGTATAAGTAATTATGCGTATTTAGTCAATGAAAATGGTCAATAAGTTCTTGTGCAGCAGCAAGTGCTGTATGAGACATTCCCTTGCCGGACATCATGGATGCGATTTGTGAAAGCCGTTCTTCGTCGCTCAATTCAGATAATGTAGAAATAGTGCGGCCTTCTTGTTCTTGTTTAGACAAGTGATAATGCTGTTTTGCAATACTTGCCGTTTGTGGTAAATGAGTAATACAGAATACTTGATTTGTCTTGGAAAGAGCTAAGATTTTTTCAGCTACCTTTAATGCAATATCTCCACTTATACCGACATCGATTTCATCGAATACAAGTGTTTTGTGATTATCTGTACGGAATACGGATTTTAGTGCCAGTGCAATGCGAGCCAATTCACCACCAGATGCAACTTTATGTAATGGTAGCAACTGTTCGCCTTTATTAGCGGTAAATAATAATTCAATTGATTTAGCGCCTAATGGTAAAAGTTCTTCACCTTCATCTATGAAAAAACGAATATCCCCTTTTTCCATACCTAAATCAATAATTTCAGCTCGTAGTTGTTTAGCAATTACATCTGCATTTTCACGACGTATAGAAATTAATGCTGCTAAAGCTGTTTTTGCAACCTTTTCTTTTTCCACTAATTGTTGTTCTAAAGCACCCTGTTCACAAACTTCGGATTCTAATTCCTCTAAGCGTTGTTGCGCCTTTTCTTCATAATTTAATATATCTTGGACTGTTTCGCCGTACTTCTTTTTAAGACCATAGATTACAGAGTCTCTATCTTGGCAGTATGCATAGCGTTCTTCGTCATAACTAATAGAATCTCGGTATCGATCAAGAGATTGAGCAGCTTCTTCTAATTGAAAATATGCAGAATTAACGAGTTCAGAGATTTCTTTAACCTCATCATCATATTTTACAAGATCATTTACTTCTACCTTGATAGCATTAACTGTATCTAATAATGGATGCCTGCCTCCATAAAAAGCATCATAACATGAACCAAGTACCTTATCGATATGATCGAAGCTATCTAAACGTTTCAGTTCTTCAGCAATAGATTCATCCTCGCCTATTTGTAATCCAGCCTCTTCTATTTCATCGATTTGAAAACGAAGCATATCAAGTTCACGGGCTCGTTCAGCCATGTGCTCAGATAAATGATCTAGCGCTTGCTTGGCCTCTTTATATTCTTTATAGGCTGCTTTATATTCTTTATAAGCCTTACTACCAGCTTGGTTATAACCATCTAAATACTCATGGTGTGACTCTGGATTTAATAATTTTTGATTGCTGTATTGGCCATGAATATCCGCTAACAATAGACCAATTTCTTTCAATGCTTTTAAAGGTATAGGTTGGTCATTTGCCAAAATGATAGACTTGCCAGATTTATTAAAGGAACGAGATAAAATAAGTTGATTATCTTCGACTATGATATTTTTAGATTCTAATACATCTAATAAACTTTGGTGATTGGCAATATCAAAAATACCATCTATAACAAAACTATCTTTACCATGACGAATAAACTCGCTGCTAGCGCGTTCTCCTAATAGAATACTGAAAGCATCCATTAATATGGACTTACCTGCCCCAGTTTCGCCGGTAAAGATAGTTATGCCATCTTTAAATGAAATATTCATTTGCTCAATCAACGCAAAGTTGCGAATGCTCATTTGCGTTAACATATAATTAATCCTTCATTAAATCTTGAATTCTTGCAAGAACTGCAGGCACTTCATTTTCAGAGCGTGCGATAAGTAAAATCGTATCATCCCCTGCAAGTGTACCAATTAATTCAGACCATTTAGCATGATCAATAGAAAAAGCTACGGATTGAGCAGAGCCAGGAATCGTATGTAGCACGATTTGGTTCAAGCTATGATCAACCTTAATTAAGGAGTCTTGGAATAAACGGTTAATACGACTACGTGATAATACAACATTTTCTTCTGGAGATAATGCATATCGATAATGTCCATCGCCAGTAGGTATTTTAATTAACATTAATTCTTTGATGTCACGAGAGACAGTAGCCTGTGTTACTTCTATGCCTTCTTGTAATAAAGCAGCTGCTAACTCCTCTTGTGTCTCAATCGCCTTAGACTGAACAATTTCCTTAATTTTGTTATAGCGATAGCGTTTCATTTTTTGCTCCCTTTTTTAAACTTGCACATAAAAGAGAATAGTATCTTTCTTACATTATTATACCATATATTCAAAATTAATATATGGTATATTCCGTATATACCATACGTGTTATGCATATTGTACTAATAATTAATAATTTATTAATTTATGGAAATTTCACATCTTATAAACACACATAATATATGGTTCATCTATTTATACAGAATTTATGATTAATGATTTTTACAGGTATGTTGAATAAATAAAAGACCCATTAATGGGTCTTTTATTTCGTATTATGCATTTTTAGTATAGTAAAAGTATAGGATATTTTACTATAGAATAACTGGTATAATAATTATCGCTTTTGAATTAAATATAATTCTGGTGGATTATTAGCTTGATTAATTGGTTGCCAATGACACACATTATACTTAGCTTGATCTAATTGAGAAATATGTGTGTGTAATGCTTCTTTCTCTTCCATACCCTCAGGTGTACCTGGATATGCTACAATAGTTATAATTCCATCTTTAGCCAATTTAGGAAATGCATTATTAAGTGCTTCAATCGTATTTTTAGGCTGTGTTACGATACTATGATCTCCACCCGGTAGATATCCTAAATTGAATATAATTAAATCGATAGTATTTTCTTTTATGGCTTGATGAAGCGCAATATCATGAGAATTGTGTAGAAATGTAATTGTTACATTAGATTGTAATTTTTTAGAGGCCAATAATTCCCTACTAGCACTAATTGCTTGTTCTTGAATATCTATGCCATATAAATGACATTCAGGTTGTGCTCGCTCTGCTAAATACAGTAGATCATGTCCATTACCACATGTTGCATCTACTACAACAGATGCAGACTTCATAATACGGTCCCAGATGAGATGTTGAAATTGAACTGCATTGTTGATATTAATCATACAGCTTCACACTCCTTATAATAACTCGTCCCTACGAGAAGCTAATTTTTTAAATAATGTACCAAAGAAACATTGATCTTTAAATCGAACGAATAAACAATACACAGGATTCGAAGAAACATGTAATGCCTCTTTGTTAGTAAATGAATAGTCAAATGTACCATCTATGCATATATGCAGTTGAGGTTCACGATCAGGCATTGTAATTTGAATGGTATCATGTTCTTCTAAGACCATAGAGATACCTTGAATTAAATGTGGCGCAACTGGGGTTATAATAATAGATCGATTATCTGGCTTCATAATAGGACCACCAGCGGATAAATTATATCCTGTAGACCCTGTAGCTGATGAAATAATTAGTCCATCAGAAGGATACATCTGCGTATGTTGTCCATTTACAGCTAAATTGATACGCGCCATTTTAGCTGGTTCAGAACGTGTAATAACGACTTCATTAATAATTGGGACTAAGTCTTCTCTTATTCCGTCTTCCCTATCTATATAGGCATGAAGATGGCCTCTTTTTTCAATTGTATAGTCACCTTGAGCAATGCGTTTAATATGACTTTGTAATTGATGGACTTCAATTTGATTTAAGAAACCAAGTTCTCCTAAGTTAATACCACATACAGGTATATTATAAGAGAAAATTTGACGTGCTAAATGGATGATTGTGCCATCGCCACCAAAACTAAATGCTACATCAATATGTTTAAAAATCTCTGGTCTAGGAAGTACATTTTCCTTTGGTATTTGTAATACCTTGTAAGTATCAGGTCTTTCAAGATCATCTGGTAAATATACTTCTATTTGCTCTTCTCTACAGATATGAGCTGCCATTTTAAGAACGGCCATGATTGTACTTTTACCCATATTAGGAAAAAAACCAATACGCATATATCTATCTCCTATAGCATGTGAGCCTCATCTACAACTGCTGTAATTAATTCATCAGTTATAGATAATGCACCTTCTTCAGATTTAGTAAAATATCCTAAAAACTCAATATTTCCTTCCGTCCCTTTAATTGGTGAGAAGGTTAATCCGTGTAAATATAATTTGCAATCATAAGCAACCTGTAATATACGTGAAAGTACCTCTTCATGTACTGCTCTCTCTCGAACAATACCTCCCTTTCCGACCTTTTCTTTACCGGCTTCAAACTGAGGCTTGATGAGAGCTACTAATGAGCCTGTATTTTTTAATAGTGTAGTAGCTACAGGTAATACCTTATCGAGAGATATAAAAGCTACATCAATAGATATGAAATCTACAAGTTCACCCAATTGTTCTGCAGTAACCGCACGTATATTTTGCTTTTCCATATTGATTACGCGTTCATCTTGGCGAAGTTTCCAAGCTAGTTGGTTATATCCTACATCTATTGCAAACACCTTGGATGCACCATTTTGCAATGCACAATCTGTAAATCCACCCGTGCTAGCTCCAATATCAATCATGACTGCATCGGTTAAATCAATGGGATATATTTGAATAGCTTTTTCTAATTTTAAGCCTCCACGACTTACATATGGTAAGGTATTACCTTTCACTGTGAGATTTGCATCTACAGGAACCTTTGTACCAGCCTTATCGATTCGTGTTGTATCCATAAAGATTTGACCAGCCATAATAGCGGCTTTTGCTTTTTCGCGACTTTCAAATAATCCTCGGTTAACAAGGAGAATATCTAAACGTTCTTTATTACTCATATGACACCATTATACACATAGAAATATTGAATATAAGCTATTAGAATACCTAATACTAAACCACCGAATACTTCAACTGGCGTATGACCTAGTAATTCTTTTAATGCAATTTCTCGGTCTTTTAAAATAACAGGAATATTTCGTTTACTGAAATACTCCACAATTTGGTTTAATATTTGTGCTTGGCGACCAGCTTGACGACGTACACCAGACGCATCATACATGACTACAATAGAAAATACTAATGCTACCACAAATATATCAGTAATACCATTATTTTTAAAGTACAAAGCGGCAGTAGTAGAAATTACAAAGGATGTATGTGAACTAGGAAATCCTCCGGAACCTACTAAACGTTCAAAACGCAATGTACGATAACGGACAAGTTGCCATAAGAATTTAATGGCTTGTGCTGAAAACCAGCCCCAAAATGCGGCTTGCGCTATATAATTATGACAAATTTCCTCTAAAATATGGTACATATAACTTTATCCTCTAATGTTTAATTTGTACGATCCAATAAATAATCAATAATAGCACTTAGTATATGTGTATCATCTTCTATTGTTGCTAAAGCAGCATGTGCCTTTTGTGCGACTACATGTGCTTCATTACGTGCCTCATCAAGCCCTAACAATGAAACATAAGTGGATTTATCTTGTCGTATATCACTACCAGGTGTTTTGCCTAACTCTTCAATGGTTCCCGTTACATCAAGAATATCATCTGTAATCTGGAATAGCAAACCAAGACAATTGGCATATGTCATATAGGCGGCATATTTTGCTTGGTCAGCATTAGATAAGATGAGCCCTAACTCAATGGCCGCATTAAATAAAGCACCTGTTTTTCCACTATGTAAAACTTTTAATTCCTCTAGAGGGATATGTTTTCCTTCGGATAGTAAATCAAAAGCTTGTCCGCCAACCATGCCTTCAGGACCAGCTGCGGTCGCTAAACATTGGATAGCCTTGATTTTTTGCTCAGCTGATGCGGTTGTATTTTCACTACAAAGTTGAAATGCATAGGTCAATAAACCATCACCTGCAAGAATGGCCATGCCGTCTCCATATACCTTATGGTTGGTTAAATTGCCTCGGCGATAATCATCATTATCCATGGCTGGTAAATCATCATGAATTAGTGAGTATGTATGAATACATTCCAATGCACATAGGAACTCTTTATATAATGATGCATCAACCTTCATTGCATCTAAAACAGCCTTGGTTAAGATAGGACGAATTCGTTTTCCCCCTTGTAATAAACTATAGTTCATAGATTCATATAAACGTTTATATTCTGGTATAGGGGAATTTAATACGGCACTTAACCAGTGTTCAATCGATTGTTTGCTAGTTTCTAAATATGTCTTTAACATAGCTTATTACTCTCCGATGCGTACCTCTTCGATAATCTGTTGAATTTCACCTTCCACAGAATCCAGCATATCTGCACATTCCTTAACTAAGGTTAAGCCTTTTTTATATTGATTTAACAGCTCTGACATAGATAATTCACCATCGTCGAGTTGACGAACGATATCTTCAAGAGCTTTATATTTTTTTTCATAACTTTTCAGTGATGTTGCCATCCTGTAATACCTCCTCTACAACTGCTTTTATAGAACCATCACGCAATGTAATTTTAAATACATCTCCTTTGGCCATATTTTGAATTGAACTTATGGTATGACCCTCTTTTTCTATTTTGGAATACCCTTTCACCATTAAATGGATTGGATTTTGTAGTGATAATTCCTGTGTTATAAGTGAAAGTTTATGCTTTTCATGTTGCCATCGTTGTGACGCTAAAGTTTGTAATTTCTCCTTATAGGATTGTAAGAGGGAATTTTGTTTATGCAGTAATTGTAATGCAGGAAACCCGAGGCGACGATTAAAAATTGTACTTAATTCAATACGTTTTTGCTGTAATGTTTGATCCATTACATACTGTAAATAATCAAGTTTTTGTTGTAAATGCTGTTGTAGTGTAGTCAACGGAAGAACTGCAATTTCTGCGGCATGACTAGGTGTAGCACCACGCATATCAGCAGCGTAATCAGCTAATGTATAATCTGTTTCATGACCTACTGCAGAAATAATAGGTGTAGATGCATTGTAAATAGCTTCGATAACAACTCTATCATTAAAGCACCATAAATCCTCCATTGAACCGCCGCCGCGACCGACGATAATGACATCAACATCTGGATCTTTATCTGCAGCTTCAATTCCTTTAGCTATGATTGGACCCGCTGTTGTTCCCTGAACTGGTACAGAGAATAATTTAAATTGCATAAGCGGATTTCTATGTTCACTAATATGTAATATATCGTGTAAAACAGCACCTGTAGAGGATGTGACAATACCGATACAACTTGATAGAACTGGTATTGGTTGTTTATGAGCATCATCAAAATAGCCCAATGCGGATAATTCTCTTTGCAGCGCATCGAATTCAAGCTGTAATGGGCTTTTAGAACCAACCTGCATATCCGATGCGATAAGATTTAAACGGCCCATTTTGTTATAGAAATTAACGGATGCCTTGATTGTTACTAATAATCCATTTTGGAATGCATTAGCGAGTCCTTTACTTTGAACAGTACTAGACCACATCGTTACATCTATAGATGATTCCTCATCCTTTAAGGAAAAATACACATGACCACTACTATGACGCTTAGCATTTGTTATCGTACCACTAACATAGACATTTTTTAGGAGATACTCTCTATCTATTGTTCGTTTTATTAAGTTATTTAATTGGGTAATACTCAATACATTCACGATATACCTACTTTTGTGTTGCTAAAAATGCCCCATAAGCATTTCCCGTAGCATTGTCGACAGAGAATTTAGGATTTGCAAAATGAACAGTTACGTTATTCTTATGACAAAAACCATTTAGACGATTGCGTAGTATAGAATTACTCATTACACCACCAACGGCAATTAATGTTGATACTGGTGTATGTTTGAGATGATAGGTTAATAATTTTTCCAGAGAATTTCCTATACAACTAAATAGTGCCTTACTCATAGATGCAGGTGACGCCCCTTTTTCGATATTACGTAGTGCAGCACTACAAGGACCAGCAAAGCTAATCCATCCTTCTTTAACAGAGGACGGTAGCGGATCATACGTATCTGTTTGTGAAGCAAGTAGTTCTAATTCTTTGCCACAAGGAAATTGAATACCTAATGCAACACCTACACGATCGACAAATTGTCCGCCTTGTAGATCCTTAGAACCACCGATAATAGAGCTTTCAAAAATCCCCTTACCTTTATATTCTGTTAAAACGAGTTCTGTAGTACCACCAGAAAGATGTAAGCTATAGAATGGAACCGTAGGGACATGTCCAATTTCCCTTATGGCTGCTAAAATATGATTTTCTTGATGAGCAAATTCATACATTGGTACTTGCATCATATGACTTAGTGCTCTAGCAAAACCATGACCAACAAGAAAGGCCGGCATATAAGAATCATCAGAGCGTCTAGGAAAAGCACTAACACCAATACCCGATAATGGAACTTGAGGTAATTCTTCGATAAGACGAGGCAATACCTTTGTATGTTGAAACACCATGTTAGATTGTTGAAGTCCCTTCATTCCTGGCTTTACATCTAATATTTTTCGAGCTTCCCCTACTATATTTAGTTCATCATCAATAATGGCACAGCTCGTCGTATAACAGCTTGTGTCAATTCCTAGAAAATATCGTTTCATTATTTACTCTTATTATAAGCATCTAGAATCGCATTGATTAATTTATAGGATGCATCAGAACCAAAGGATTTTGCTAATTGTACAGCCTCATTGATAACAATAGATGGAGATACATCTTCACTATTGTAGTTGAGCTCCCAAATCGCAAGACGTAAAATGGCGCGGTCTACTTTATCCATAAGTACAAATTTCCGTTTTGTGCAATATGGTTCAAGTATTGTGTCGATTTCTTCAAGATGGGATAACACACCATCTATTATTTGGTTTGCATAAGCAATATCCATAGACAACGAGATTTCTCCATCTGGGAAAATCACATCATCGTTAGAGGTATGAAATTCATTAGCGTATAGGACTTGGAATGCATATTGACGTGCTTCACGTCTATTTCTCTTTTTAGACATATTGTCTCCTTATTCTTTGATAATTCCTTCAATATGTACATCAACCTTTACGTGATCAAGGTCAAGCGTATTCTTTAGTGTTTGTTTAATTTCAGACTGCAATTGTTTTGCTATATCTATTACATTGTATCCGTATAGACAACGGATATACACATTAATTTCGATAAAGCCTTTTCTATGCTTTACATTAATGCCTGGTAAATTTTTTTGTCCAAAAGCGTTCGTTATACCATCAACAATTTCATCATATAAGCGTGGACTTAAAGAATGAATACCAGGAATTGTACTTAATGGCTTAATAGCAACATCAATGATGACGGAATCTGCAATATCTACTGTTGTTATATCTAAGCCATAGTTTAATTTATCGTCTTGACTCATAGGCCCTCCTATTATTCATTACGCTGAATTGGTTCAGGTGTAAAATCATCAAAAATAATATCTTGGACTACGATGTCAATTGTTTCAACTTCTATTTCTGTGTAATTGACGAGTGCAGTTTTAATCCGCTCTTGTAAGCGCAGTGCAATATCAGGTATGCGATACCCATAGGAGATACTCACATATAATGTAACTGAAATTGCTCCGTCATCGTTAAAGGAAATCTTTACACCTTCATGGGCATTTTTACGTCCAAAAAAGGTATTAACCCCATCATTAAAGGTAGAACTCATGTGATGGATTCCTTTAGTATCCAATGCGGTCATACTAATAATAGTAGCATATACATTGTCTGCGATTTTAATTTTACCAGTTTCTAACTCAGTATTTTTCTTAGTCATATAGGCCTCTTTCAAAAAAGAGCACCTGTCCCTATATAATGACATAGACGACAAGTGCTCAGCTTAACAAAGATATATGGGGGACTATATTACATTTAAAAGATCTGGCCCACTATATCAATGAAATAGTTTTAGGCACGTTCGATGTATTGACCAGTACGAGTATCAATACGAAGTACATCATCTACTTCGATAAAGAGAGGTACTTTTACAGTGTAGCCTGTTTCCAATACAGCTGGTTTATTACCACCTGTTGCAGTATCGCCACGGATACCAGGATCAGTTTCAACTACGCGAAGTTCTACAGCTACAGGTAAGTCAATACCGATTACAATACCTTGGAAGAACATGATGGATACTTCCATGTTTTCAAGAAGGAAGTTTTTAGCATCACCTAGTTGTTCAACATTCAATTCCACTTGATCATATGTTTCATTGTCCATGAATGTGTATGCGCCATCAGCTTCGTATAAGTATTGCATACGACGACGGTCAACATGTGCTTTTGGCACTTTTTCACCAGCGTTGAAAGTACGTTCTACTACGGAACCAGTTTGCAAGTTTTTCATTTTTGTACGCACGAATGCAGCACCTTTACCTGGTTTAACGTGTTGGAAATCAACTACTTGCCATACATTACCGTCGATCTCAACGGTTACACCTGGGCGGAAATCATTACTGGAAATCATCTAACTCTTCTCCTTCTAAATACCTATTTCGATTAACTCTTTTGGACTATGTGTTAATAATTCACAGCCATCAGCTTTAACAATAACACTATCCTCTATTCTCAATCCGATTTCACCAGAAAGATAAATACCTGGTTCTACCGTAATGATCATATTTTCGGAAAATACCGTATCGGACTTTGCATTGGCCACTGGTTCTTCGTGGATTTCTAGACCCACACCATGTCCCGTACCATGATTAAACTCCTTGGTATATCCTCGTTCTCGTATATAGTCACGACATACTGCGTCAAGTTCTTTGCCTGTAATTCCTGCACGAACTGCTGCAACACCTCGTTTTTGAGCTTCTAAAACTATACTATACAAATTCTTTTGTTGCTCTGATGCGGGGCCCATAACGACGGTTCGAGTCATATCTGAATGAAACCCTTTATACACGGCGCCAAAATCAAAGGTGATAAAATCACCGGCATCTATAATCTTATCACTAGCCACACCATGAGGCATACTAGAGCGATTGCCGGATGCTACAATTGTTGCAAAAGAAGGTTCCTCTGAACCTCGTTTTAACATTTCTGATTCGAGTATGATACGCGCGTCATTCTCCGTCATACCCACCTTTAATTGCGGTAATAATGCTGCAAATGCATCGTCTCCAATTTTAGCAGCTTTACGCATTAATTCTAATTCATCTTCTCGTTTTACAGCACGTAATTTAGCAAAATTGATAGATGTAAAATTAAAGCGTTCATCTAAAGTATCACATAAGGTTTCATATGTATCAACAGGCATATATTTTCCTTCAATACCAAAGAGACCATCGTGGATGTGATTGTCATTAAAAATATCTACAAGAGTATCCATAACTGATGTTTCATATTGAATAACCTTATAGCCTTCACATTGTTTTGTAGCTTGCTCTGTATATCTAAAATCGGTAATCATGAAAGCTTTATCTTGTGTGACAATAGCAAATCCTGTGGTACCTGTAAAACCAGCAAAATAATGTAAATTTATAGGGTCAATTAAAACGACACCAGTTAATTCTTGTTCTTTAATATACTTTTGTAGCTGATTTAATCCGTTCATAATCATGCTCCTAGTCTATAAAGTACACCTTATAATACCATAAAATGCCTATATTGAATAGATTTTCATGCTATTTTTTAAAGTCTACTACATCTTGGTCGTCTATTTCTGAATATGTATTAATAGCCTCAATGCCATTTAATGTAATATGACCTATGGACAATCTCTTTAAATAGGTAACTTCGCCTCCAGCGGCCCCAATCATACGTTTAACTTGATGGTACTTTCCTTCTTCAATGGTTATATGTAGAGACTGTTCAGAAAGAACGTCTATATTAGCCGGTTTACATTGGGTTCCATCCCCTAATACTATTCCTGTTTCTATACGTTCAATACCTTCTTTTGTGAGTTTACCATTAAATTCCACATAGTATAACTTCGGCACATGTTTGTGTCCATTAATGATAGAATGCGCCCAAATACCATCGTTTGTGAGTAATAATAGACCTTCTGTATCTTTATCTAGGCGTCCCACAGGAAATACACCCATTTTCTTAAATTCAGGTGGTAATAAATCCATCACTACAGGATGCGTAGGATCTTCTACAGCCGTAATATATCCAGCAGGTTTATGAAATTTAATATAATACTGTTGTTTTGTTGATATTTGTACGCCATCAACTGCAATGATATCATCTATATGTATGGATTGGTCCTTTTTTAGGATAACAACACCGTTTACAGTAACACGTCCATCCTTAATAATTTGGTGAACCTCTTTGCGACTACCAAAGGCTTTATTGGCTAATAGTTTATCTAATCGCATATTAATTCCTCTTTCATAGTGTTTGAAAGAATCAATTATACATGCCCTCTTAAGTTATCTACGTGAGCAGTATCATTTAATAAGTTTAAAATATTATGGTCCGATGGTCCCATACCATTGTAAAATACGCGATTAATTGCTGTATTACCTTGGCTGAAATTCCAACAGTGACCAATGGGAATATCAAGCATTTTACATAAAAGTGTACGTATCGTCCCACCATGACAGGTTATTAAAATTGTTTCGTCATCATCATTTTGGCTTATAAATTCTGAAAGGCCATCCCATGCACGATTTTGTACTTCTTGAAAGCTTTCTCCATTTGGTAGCTTGATAATATCAGGTTGTCGATACATTTGATCAATAAGGCCTGGCCATCGTTCTTCGATTTCTGAGAACAATAATTTTTCCCAGTCACCAAAATCAATTTCTCGCAACCGAGAATCTACTGTAATATCGATATTTCGATTACCACGAATCGTTTCTGCTGTTACGAGGGCTCTAGATAGATCACTTGATAAAATACGATCAAAATGTACATTCTTCAATGCATTAGCGCAAGCTTTTGCCTGTGCTATTCCATTGTCATTCAAAGGAACATCGGTTATGCCTTGATAGCGACCTATCTTATTCCATTCTGTTTCGCCATGTCTAATAATATATAATGTTTTCATGTTGTGTTCCTATTTCTCAAATATGGTACTTAATAAATGAATAAGTTCCACGTTGTGTGCATGATCTTTTATAGCAATCCGCATCCATTTTGGACCTAACCCTTTATAATTAGCACAGCTACGAATTAATAGATTATGTTTTTCTAATCTAGTTTGTACATCTGTAACTGTAATATCAGGATTATTAATTTCCATTAAGATATAATTGGCAGATGGCTTATAGACTACTAAATCTTTAATAGCAGATAATGATTCATACATATACTTTGCTTCATTAGCCAATACCATCTTACTATCGTTAATATACTTAGTATCGGTTAGTGCGGATTCAGTATAAGCTTGTGCCAATGTATTTACAGACCATGCAGGAATATATTGACGCAATTCTTGTATTAATGTAGGATTGGCGAACACTGCACCAATACGAAGTCCTGGTACAGCATAAAATTTTGTAAAAGAATGTACGATAATTACATTGTCATATTGATTAATGAGCTCGCGCATAGAGTGGCTATTGTCTCGTAACGATTCATTACCAATAAAATCAATGAACGATTCATCGATAACAAGTAAGCTATTAGCATCTTTTAACATTTGTGCTAATACCTTGATTGATTGTTTATCCAACAATGTTCCATCTGGATTATTAGGGTTACCTAAAAATACGATAATGCGTCCATCTTGACCCTTTAATTCAGCAGCAAATGTTTGTAATGCTAAATAAGGTACTTCAAAATATGGGGTGCCATCATCATTTTGTCGCTGACGATAAAAAATTTCCCTTACCGGTATGTTCGCAGCATCCATAGAGGCTTGGTATTCAGAGAAGCCAGGCGCAGGAACAAAAGCCCCTGTAAATCCAGATAATCGTCCAACTGCATAGAGGAGCTCTGCAGCTCCGTTACCAAGAAGTATAGAATCTTTTTCTATACCATATACATCGGCAATAGTATTCATAACATCATCATTTGTAACATCTGGATAATGAGATATATATCGCAACCGTTCGTTTAGTGCTTCTAAGCCTTTTGGACTAGGTCCTAATAGATTAATATTGGCACTAAAATCAGTTACTTCAGATAGATTTATTTTGTGGTCATGAGAAAATTTAAAGATATTTCCGCCATGTGTATCTGGCATAGGAGATCCTCCTTTATCGTTTTATATATGTTAGTCCTTCATTTGTTGTTTCCACAATATCAATATATTGTAAAGTAGGTAATTTTTTTTCGATGTATCGCTTACATTCATCGATAGCCGTATAATCACTTGGAAATAATAGACCCATTATTGTACCACTGTGAGCAATGATTGTACCAACGCTATGAAAAGCATTACCAATGTCATGAAATTCATATAAATTTGGTTTATATAAAATACGTTGATTAGCAAAGGCACTCAATGTAGCGGCCTGTCCTATCAACGTAATATCATGTGTTTCTAGACCTTTTTTGAAGAGCTCTAGTGATTCTCTAATGATAGGCTCTTTCTCCTGTATTTTGTGGGATAAATCTTTTTGTTGATTAAAAGAGATAGTATCAATAGTACCACCTTCATCAAAAATTAGTATTTTTAAAGGCGGACACGTTCCTAAAAAATTACAGATGGACCCATTTATATAATCAAATTGTGTAATACCAGGATAAAAAGCAGCATCCGTCGGCTCTACTGATAAACAGATGGTTTCTAGCTCTTTTGGTGTTAATGCTCTATTACATGATAAAGCAGTGGCCATTGCGGCTACTGCTATATCCGCAGAGCTAGATGCCATTCCTTTTCCTTGAAGAATATCTGATCTTATATAGATAGCAGTATTGTCACAGCTGGGAATATGTAAAATATCCTTTACTAAGTTGCGAGCTTGACTAGACTTAGGTTGTAAGGAGCAATAATAGTGTGGTAATGGATGTGTTACCTGGCTCAGTGCATAGGAATAGCGATTGATTGGACATGTCACAAGAAATGATTGTCCATCAATGGCCCCTTGGATAAATTCCCCACAAGTGCCTGGTGCACGAACATAATAAGTCACTAAATCCTCCTTACACAATAAAACAATCTATGTATAATTAAATGATTAAAGAATAGGAGCTTTCACAACAGAAGATAATAATGTCAACGTAATTATATATACTAATATCAACAAGACCTCTGTTACTTCAACAACGAAACCATATGTATCACCAGTCGTTCCACCTAGTTGTTTAACAATATAGTGATTGATAATACGATTAATGATATAGCTCACGATCATTGAGAAAATATTGATTTCCATTAAACCAACCAAAGCGTATGCTAGGCCAAAAATAGCTATGTTATATGGTATAAAGGGAATCGAAAGTATACTTGTTATACCTAAAGCGATTGCATATAGTAACGATAAAAGTAAACAAATAATAATAGGCATACAGAAAGTAGAAATCGTGCTCCATGTGATGACATGTTTTGGTGCATATACTGCAAAGGCCTGCCCCATACCCGATTTTCGAGCATATGGATAAGAGCGAATACTTAAAATCAATGTGTATCTACTCATGAGAGGCATCATTACAAGTATAATAGGTATAAATTCAGGTATAGGAATTGCAGTTAACAGTTGCCATTTTAACAATGTGATAAATACAAAAGCTACAACCCCAAAGGAACCTACACGGCTATCCTTCATTATTTCTAGTTTTTTCTCTCTTTCACGGCCAGAAAAAAGTCCATCACTTGTATCCATTAATCCATCAGCATGTAAACCACCGGTGAACAAAAATTCACTAATAACGATAATAAGCATTAATGGCAAAGGTGACAAAAATTGAGAGAATATAAAATAAATTAGGGTTAAAAATATACCGATGATCAATCCAACAAAAGGAAATGTACCAACAGACTTACCAAAAGCTTCCATGGACCATTCTGTTTGATTTACTATTTTTAGTCTAGTTAGAAATTGTAAAGCTATAAAGAAAGGTGTCATCTATGTATTACTCCATAAATTGATAAGCGACTATGGTGGTGATGATTATCATAAGTATTGTTGACAAATACATCATATATATAGATCGAGTAATATGTAGTCGATTTAGTGTTTCTAATGCATCACCCATATATTCACGAAACGTCATCTTTTTAAAGTACTGGTTATAACCGCCTAGGCGAATGTGCAATGCCCCTGCTACAGGCGCTTCTGCATAGCCACCATTAGGGCTAGGATGTTTATAGGCATCGCGAAGACCAATACGAAATGCGGATTTGCCATCAAATCGTAATATAAAGGCAGAAATAACTAATAATAGGAATGTTAGTCGTGCTGGAATCCAATTTAATATATCATCTAAACGAGCCGCCACACGGCCAAAGAACATATATTTTTGGTTCTTATATCCCAACATGGAATCCATAGTATTAGCTGTGCGATATAATATAGCTCCTATAGGACCACCTAATATAAAGAAAAATAGTGGTGAAATTATGCCATCAATAGTATTTTCTGATATCGTTTCTACTGTGGCTCGAGTGATTTCACTTTCATCAAGATCTTCTGTATCGCGCCCTACAATCCATGAAACGCGATGTCTTGCATCATCGATACGACCTTGTTTAAGCAATCTATTAATTTCAAATCCAGCCGCACCTAATGAACGAGGTGAAATAGTAATGTACACGATCAGAACTTGAATAGAATATTCTACCCATTCATTAATGAGACTACCAATCCATAGAATCAATGAGGCTATGATATAAATGGTTAACAATATAAATCCAACTGCAATACCACCATACCAAAGTTTTTTTGTATCATTATCTGTATCTTTATAAAATACAGCCTCATAAAATGATATGACACGACCAATTAGGGCAACAGGATGAAACTTACTATTGGGATCCCCAATAATCGTATCAATAATAAATGCCAAAATTGGAATACACACATAGTTGTAGTGTTTAAACCACTCTAAGAGAATGTTTAAATCCATTAACATCACCCATTATCCTTTAATAGAGTCATAATGTAATCCATATCCAAATGTTCTTCTACGATGTCTGCTAAACGATTATACGCATTGTTTTTATGTTCGAAATAATGGAAAACAACAGGTGTTTCATCTAATCCTTTACGTAAACGCAATTGATTTATAATAAAACGACGGAATTCATCATTATCAAAAACACCATGAATGTAGGTACCCATAACTTGATGACGACCATCGATAAACCCATCTACGACCGTTATAGGATTTTCACTACGTTTAGTAATGGTAAAACAACGTTTTACAGTATCATCATTTGGTGTTGTATCCCCCATATGAATTTCATAGCCTACGAGTTCACTACCAGAAAATGTACCGTTAAGGAAATGTAAATTCTCAACATCAAATGTGACTTGATGTGTCGTTTTTTGATCCTTCATGGTTGTAGTAGAGTTAACTAAACCCAGACCTTCACTCTCCTCAATATCCCCTTCCATGTGATGCGGATCATATATAGCAGTACCAAGCATTTGGTTACCACCGCAAATACCGATTACAGGAGTTCCTTTTTCTGCGAGCTCTTTAATCTCATTAGCTAAGCCGGAGTTTTTTAAATATGTTAAGTCAGCCAATGTATTTTTAGAACCTGGTAAAATAATCAAATCAGGCGTACCAATAACATCTCCAGAACCGATAAAACGAACGGATACATCTGGTTCATAGTTCAATGCATCAAAGTCTGTAAAATTAGAGATTTTAGGAGTTTGGATTACAGCAATTTGAATGTCTTTAGAACCTACATTCTTTTTATTTTCCAAAGCTACAGAATCTTCTTCATCAATATCAAGGTTTTCTATGGCAGGAATAACACCAACTACTTTTTTACCTGTTTTTTCTTCGATGAAAGTCAATGCTGGTTCTAATAACTTAATATCGCCACGGAATTTATTAATTACAATCCCCTTTATTAAATCGCGTTCTTCTGGTTCGAGTAATTCTAATGTGCCCACAATAGAAGCAATAGCACCACCTCTATCTATATCGGCAATGAGAAATACAGGCGCTTGTGTCATTTTAGCAATACGCATGTTTACGATATCATTAGCTTTTAAATTAACCTCAGCAGGACTACCAGCCCCTTCGATAACAATCATTTCAAAATTTTCATCGAGAAAGGCAAGAGATTCTTTGACCTTATCAAGAGCTGTTAAGGAGTAATGGGTATGATATTCTTTAGCACTATAGACACCAACTGGTTTGCCCATTAATACGACTTGAGATGACTGATTTCCTGTAGGTTTAAGCAATACAGGGTTCATCTGTACAATAGGATCAATACCAGCTGCTTCAGCTTGGGCAACTTGTGCTCGTCCAATTTCATCACCCCATTTGGTTACATAGGAGTTTAAAGCCATATTTTGTGCTTTAAATGGCACAGTTTTATAGCCCATTCGATAAAGAATGCGGCATAATGCAGTACATAAAATACTTTTGCCTACATTAGAGCTCGTTCCTTGGAACATGATTTTTTTAGCCATTTATATGAACCTCCTGAGATTTTAATTCTATGGTTACTCCACTAATTGTTAAGTACATTTTATTGGCAGCACTAGCAACCTCTCGATTTACACGACCAGTTATATCGCGGAAATATCTTGCCAATTTATTTTCCGGTACAATACCTAATCCAATTTCGTTGGTCACAAAAATAACAGTTTTATCATTACTGTTATTAATTTCCTGTAATAATAGTCGTAGCTCTTCTAAAATAATAGATTCAATACGATTAGAATCTTCCTGCGTATTGATATCCCCATGAGCGAAGACGTGATTTGATGTAAACATTGTAAGACAATCAATCAAGATGACATCACTTACATTCTTAATTTGTTCCCAATTTTTGTGTAAGTATAGTGGAATTTCGAAGGTAATCCACTCTTTACCACGGCGCAACTGATGCTTTTTAATACGATCTTTCATTTCGTCATCAAAAGCTTGCCCTGTAGCAACATATGCCTTTCGCCCTTTTAAGGATAAGGCTAATTGTTCTGCAAATTCACTTTTTCCACTACGAGCTCCTCCGGAGCATAGAATAATTGTAGATTTCATAAACCACCTATACAAGTATATATAATTTCTGTATCATTATTAGTATAACAAAAGGAGATACACTATGGAAATTATGAATATGAAATTAAAAATGATGTCTACCCTTTGGGAAAATACCTATCGTGTAGCTATTGAAGATGGTCAAGGTGGATATATTGGTACATGTCGTGTAGTTGTTAATGTACCGCTAGACCCTTCTGAATTACCTCCTAATGCACCTATTGTGGAACCACAAATGTTTGTATTAGTAGAGGATTTTTCTTTTGATGCATCTAAAATTATAAATTTTGAGACAACATTAGCAGATTTATTGCGTGAAAAATTTAGATATCAAATTCCTCATATCTTCTTTTTCTATCCAAGTCCACATGATGTATTGAATCAAGAAATTACACAATCTTAATAAAGAAAAAAGCTATGTGAAGACATAGCTTTTTTTGTTTATTCTTCTCCGATTTCTTCTTCTACACGACTTAATATGAAGCATAAATCAGATAGTCGATTTAAGTATCGCAAATTAGATTCATGTACGCTTTCACCATCGTCTAATACACGCCATAAATCACGTTCTGCACGACGAGCAACTGTTCTAGATACATGTAAGTAGGCAGAAGATTTATTTTCACCAGGTAGAATAAATTCTGCAAGAGGTTCTAATTTTGCATCAAAACGGTCGATAACCTTTTCCAAATGTTTTACTTGTTGATCTGTTATTTGTGGTGCTTGATTCAAGCTAGCAATATCAGCCATTAAGGTCCATAAGGAACGTTCTATATCGAGTAACTCAGCTTGTACTCTTACATTCTTTGCATAGGCTCGAGCTAATCCCAAGAAGGATTGAAGCTCATCAATCGTACCATAGGCTTCAACGCGAAGAGAAGATTTCTTTACACGTTCACCTGTATAAAGACCTGTTGTACCTTGATCACCTGTTTTTGTATAAACACTACTACCCATGGCTTACCTCCTAATTAGATGTTATTTATATTCTGGGAACCATAAATGAATTTCACGTGCTGCTGAATCAACTGAATCAGATGCATGTACAACATTAGAATCCATAGTTAAGGCATAGTCACCGCGAATACTACCAGGTGTGGCATCTACAGGATTAGTTGCACCATTGATAGTACGTACAGAAGTAACGGCATTTTTACCAGCTAGTACAAAAGCTAGTACAGGTCCAGAAGTGATAAAATCAACCAATTCACCAAAGAATGGTTTATCCTTATGCTCTGCATAATGTTCTTGTGCTAATTCTTTTGGAGTTTGAAGTAATTTCATAGCTTTAATGATTAAGCCTTTACGTTCATAACGTGTAAGAATTTCACCACAGATTTGACGTTTTACACCATCTGGTTTAATGAGAACTAAAGTTTCTTCCATCTTTAAACCTCCCTTTTATTAAAATCTATAATGTGGATTTAGAGATAGTTTTTTCAATCTAGCAATACGATCCTTAGTACTAGGATGTGTGCTAAAAAGATTCGATAAACTAGCACCAATACCCATCATAGGATTAATTATAAACATATGCGCTGTAGCATTATTGGCATTAGGTAATGTTCCATATTTAGAATATTCTTCAATTTTAGCCAATGCCGATGCAAGTCCTAAAGGGTTCTTGCTTAACATAGCCCCACCCTCATCAGCTAAATATTCACGAGTACGAGAAATACTCATCTGAATAATAGCAGCTGCTATAGGCGCCAAAATAACCATACCAATCAACGCAAGTGGATTGACATTATCATCGCGGTCATCAGAGCGACCACCAAAGAACATACCAAAATGGGCAATAGTAGATATAGCGCCTCCAATAATGGCAGCAATAGTACTAATTAGGGTATCACGATTTTTAACATGTGTTAATTCATGACCTAAAACGCCCGCTAATTCATCATCTGTTAATAAACGTTGAATTCCGGCTGTTACAGCTACCGCAGCATGTTCTGGATTACGACCAGTTGCAAATGCATTTGGTACGTCCGTAGGGATGATATAAACCTTTGGCATTGGTAGTTTACCGTTTTTAGCCAATTGTTCAACCATACCATATAGTTTTGGGTTTGATTGAGCGGTAACTTGTTGTGCATTGTATTGTGCTAACACAATCTTATCGCTATACCAATACGATGCTATTGACATGCCTGCAGATATGATGAACATTAACATCATTCCACGAGCGCCGCCAAAGGCATCGCCTAATAATACTAGTATCACTATTAAAGTGGCTAGTAACATTGTTGTTTTAAAATTATTCATAGAGTCCTCCAACATAAGTTTTTGGACTATGCCTTAACTAGATTTATTATACCACATTTTGAATAGTTGTGGCTCCTGCTGTATCTGCCTCTAACACATATACCTTGTTCTCAATACCATGGAAATCAAAGATTTGCCCCATTGCATCAGCTACTGTTTGTACGTGAGCTTTATCTGTATATGCAATCAAGGTAGAACCAGATCCACTGATAGTTGCACCATAAGCTCCAGCGGCTTTTGCGGCAGAGAATACCTTATCACAATGTGGAATCAACGTTTTTCGATACGGTACATGGAGATTATCCTCCAAGGCAACCGCAAGATTATCCAATTGGTTCGTAATTAAACTAGTTACAAATAACGATGCATGACTCACATTTTGAACAGCCTCTTTAAAAGGCACATGATTTGGTAATACAGATCGTGCATATTCTGTAGAAACTAATACCTCTGGTACGACTACAGCAAAATGAAGTGACTCTGGTACAGGGATAACTGTATTCAACACTTTATCTTTTAGGCCTGTAGCACAACAAAGATTACCAAAAATGGCTGGTGCCACATTATCTGGATGCCCTTCCATACGATTGGCAATGATGAGTAACTCTTCTTTTGAAAGCGGTTTATTTACGAGATTATTGGCTAGTAAAAGCCCACCTACAATAGCGGTACTACTACTACCAAGGCCACGTGATGGCGGAATCAGTGTTTCTGAAGTTATATGACCATATTGTATTGGTTCTTGTGCTTTAGCAAATACTTGTTCAATAGCTATGCCGATGAGATTCTTTTTAGGATCTTCTTTTTCTAATATATCAGCGCCATATCCATGAAATGTATAGCTAAAAGATGTAGCATTTGCATCAGGTGTAAATTCAAAAATATTATATAGATTTAATGCTAGTCCAAGGCAATCAAAACCTGGTCCGCAATTGGCACTTGTAGCAGGCACTTGTACACGAATTGTTGTCATAATATTACGCTTCCATAATTCTGATTACACTACATACATCTTTCACAGATCGCAAGCTGTTAAAAGAATCAATTAAATTTAAAATATAGGAATGTGGACATTTAGAAGTCACAATAGCAAGTACTGCTGTTTCAGGATCTTTATTTCGTTGAACGATTGAAAGAACAGAGATTTTTTGCTCTGCTAATTTTGTAGCAATCTTTGCAAGAACACCAGTTTTATTATCAACAGCTAACCGCATATAGTAACTGGATTGTATTTTACCTGGGGAATAAATATTCTTTTGGTCAAAGTAGAATGGTTTAAAACGTCCTGTAGCTTCAAAAGCTACGTTTTTAGCTACTTCCATAATATCGCTAACAACGGAGCTGCCTGTTGGTAAACTACCGGCGCCACGTCCATAGAACATGGCATCATCAATGCCATTACCCTTGATATAAATTGCATTGTACGAGCCGCGTACAGATGCAAGTGGATGTGTTAATGGTACGAAAGCAGGGTATACATTGAGAGATAAACCCTTTGACGATTCTTTTGCAATGCCAATAAGTTTAATATTGTATCCAAATTCCTTACCAAAGGAAATATCTTCTGTATCAATTTTAGTAATACCTTCTACAGTTACATCCTCGAAGAATATACGACGGTTAAAGCTAATGGATGCTAAAATAGCAAGTTTACGAGCTGCATCTAATCCTTCTACATCGGCAGTTGGATCAGCTTCTGCATAGCCTAAATCTTGAGCCTCTTTTAATACATCCCCGTAGCTTAATCCTTCATCTGTCATTTTAGATAAAATAAAGTTTGTAGTACCATTCATAATACCAACAAGTTCAGTAATGCGATTACCGCCAAGGGAATCGTATAATGTTCTAATAATTGGAATGCCACCTAATACAGAGGCTTCAAAACGTAAATCTACGTGGTTTTTATACGCTAAGTCAAATAAATATGGGCCTGCTTCTGCTAATAAATCCTTATTGGCTGTAACAACACTTTTTCCATGTTTTAAAGCTGCTTCAACACAATCTTTCGCAAATGTTGTGCCCCCCATTAATTCAACGACAATAGCAATCGATTCATCATTAAGAACATCATCAATGTTAGTCACGTATTGTGCAGTGCTTGGTAGTGTAATATTTGTGTATTTATCTGGGTTGCGAACAAATATTTTTGAAATCTCGATAGTTACACCGCTTCTGTTAGTAATCAAATCGACATTATCTTGTAATAAATTAAAAGTTCCTTGGGAAACAGTACCAAATCCTAATAAGGCTATTTTAACGGTCTTCATAATGGTCCTACTCTCTTCTGACTGGTCAATATAATATTTATATTATGCTTGACCTAAAATTTCTACTTTAATAATTCCTTTCATATTGCGAATATCATGTAATAATTCCTCTAAGGAACCTTGCAAGTTTTTGGTTTCGAAAGAAATACTACTATTAGCAATACCCTGTAATGGAATATCTTGATTTATGGTCAAGATACTTCCGTTTTTATCGGCTATTGCTTTTAAAACACTTGATAACATACCTGATTCATTGGACATTGAAACGGTAATGCTAACAATTTTTCCTTGAGCAATCTCAAAAAATGGAAATACATAATCTTTATATTTATAATAAGCAGATCGACTTAAATCCATTTTCTCAACAGCTTCATTTATGGTTTTTACTTCACCTAGTTTCAAAATCTCTTTTACTTTAATCGTTTTCTTAATCGCTTCTGGTAAAATATCTTCTTGAACTAAATAAAATTTGTCCTTTTTCGGTTTTGTCATACTAATTCTCCTTACATTAATTAGATGTTTCCTGAGCAACAAACTGACGTCCATATAAAGTTAATACTGCATACATACCTATAAAAAATGGCACATATTCTGCCATCACACGCCACGCCACAGCTATAATACCTACAGTACCACTCGGTACGAATGGTGCAAAAAGTAAAATAAATAATCCTTCAGCAATACCTGTTCCCCCTGGAGTGGGTGCAAAATAAAGTATTAAATTCAACAATATCATTCTATCTAATATCGTAATAATTGGCACATCATTAGTAAAAGCAAACATCAATGCCGGTGCTATACAGTATAAGCATAATAAACTTAATCCTGATTCGATAAATACAATAAAGGATTGAGTAGGTTTTTTATACAATAATGCAAGCCCTTGATTTAGTGTTTCTAATTTCGCCAACCAATCTTTGGTCTTATGTGCCTTAAAACGTTGTGCTAAATTATATACGAATTTCCTCATATATACCGTTTGTAAAAGATATGTTCCTAATAAGGTGGCCATGACGGCCAAGAAGGAAAATAGTAATAACATATCTCTTGAAATATATGGTATTTCTATGGAGTCATATAAAAACACAATCGGTAACATGATGACTAAAAACATGATTGAAAAAACAGTACGTATCAATACGATTGGAGTTCCCTTACTTATCGGAACATCATAGCTTCTTAATACGAGTACTTGAGCCACAGCTCCACCACTGGCACCTGGTGTGAGCATAGCCATAAAATAGTTGCTAAATATAACCCGAAGTACAGCTTTTATTGATAAATGATAACCGCCAATTTTTACAAGGCGCTGCAATCTTAATCCATCAAAATACATCCCTAAAGCAAGTGCAATAATGGCAAGCAACAAAGATTCACCATTAAAAGTTGTTATTGTTTTAAGGGCTTCTAAATCGATAGTATAATAAATGATTCCTAAAGATACGGCAAAAAGTAGGACAAACATAAATATGCCGCGTCTCATCATCTTACTCATAACAAATCCCCATAATTAATGAGTTCTATATTATGTTGTGAAATATATCTGCGTACATTATCGGATGTCATAGCAGATAATTCATCTTGCCAATGATAACCCCAATTATATTGCTTTCTTAAAATTTCATCACTAATGCCTGGATGCGTCATAATTTCATGGGCCCCAGATAGAGAGCTAACTTGTTTTAAAATCGATAATAATTCTGTTTCTCCTAAAGCACCACCATTAATCATACCCCAGAAGTATTGTGTAAAGTAAATCCCCTTGTCGCGAATGCTAGGCAATGCTTGCGCAGCCACGGTGCTCAAACCACATTTCCCCATAATACGAACAGGATTATGCACGCCATTTAAAAATGTTATTTTTTCATTTGGTACCCGTATGGCTTTAATTTTATATCGCATAGACTGTTCTAAAACTATAGGTAGAATACTAGGTAATACATGCATATGTTGGTGTCCATCAATATGAGTAACGTTTACACCAGATTCCATAATTTTAGAAACTTGCTTTGTAATCTCTGTTCTCACTTCATCATAATTAATAGAGCCACTATATATGCGCTTCATAAACTCTACATAATTATCAACAAAAACACCTTCTTTTGTTACAAGACTAGGAATTTCACTAGGATCACTTACAGGGGCGATTCCTCCCACCAAAGCTATGTGAATACCTATACCCAACTTTGGATATTCCTTTGCCATATCTACTGCTTCATTAAAAGCAGCACCACTTGCCAATATAGATGTACTTGTAATAGCACCTTTAGTATGCCCTACAATAATACCTTCATTTATAGCTGAATGAAGGCCAAAATCGTCAGCATTTATAATTAATTTTGACATATGCGTGCCTCTTTATTCGTAAAAACGGAAAAACAATGTTCACTCAGAAAAGATATATGTTATTTTAACAAATACAGGTATATAAAATCAATACAAAATAGCAATACTTGTATACTGGAAACGGACTTTTTATATCGTTTTCACATAATTTATATACCCTTCTATCATAGATAATCATATTTTATACTACTATAGAAAATTATATACCCTGTCATCAAAAATGATCGATGACAGGGTATCGTTATAATATATTAAATTTGTTCTCTTACTTTATACATACATAGGGCGGCCGCAATTGATACGTTTAAAGATTCTATATCACCATACATGGGAATCGTAATAGCCTGATCACACATTTCAATAATTTCTCTAGACACTCCATTTCCTTCATTACCGAGTATAATCATGGTTCGTTTAGGATATGAAATGGTATGATAAGGTTTTGCATTTTCTAGTGAGGTAACATAGGTTTTTATCGTATTATCCTTTATGAAATCATAAAATTCAGATAATGTGACATCTTCAAAAATCGGAATATTACAAAGCGCACTCATCGTACTACGTACGCATTTTTCGTTATAAGGATCTACGGTTCCTTTTAACAAGAATATACCTTTTGCACCAGCAGCCACCGCTGTACGAATTATGGTACCTAAGTTTCCTGGATCCTGTACACCATCTAGTGCGACATATAATCCATCCTCTACTATCAATGAATGCAAATCATTAACATATTTTTTCGCTATACCTAGTATACCCTGTCCATTTACAGAGTGCTCAATTTTATCAAATATTGGATCTTGTACTACATAGACGGAAGAAACAGTCAAACCTTTTTCCACTAGTGGTTCCAATTCACTTCGCTTTGATTCTCTAATTAAAATAGAGCGCAAACAATCTTTTTTTCCTATATCCGTTACAGCACGAATTCCTTCCACCATATATTCACCAAATTTTTGTCGATATTTTCGCTGTTGTAAACTGATAATATGTTTTATAGTCTTATTGTCTTTCGATTGAATATAATCTATTTTTGGTGATTCCATAACTCGTAAAAATCCCCCTTATGTTGCATAAGCTCATCAAATGTTCCATCTTCCACAATCTTACCATAAGAAAGAACTAGAATTCTATTTGCTTTTTGTACAGTTGATAAACGATGCGCTACATTTATAATTGTTTTTTCACCACGTATAGTTTCAATACTTTCTTGAATTTGTGATTCCGTATGACTATCGATATTTGCCGTTGCTTCATCAAGCAATAAAATCGGTCTATTTAAAATCAACGTTCTTGCAAAGGCTAATAATTGCTTTTGGCCATCTGATAATAGCGATCCCAAATATCCTACTGATGTTTGATATCCATCTGGCAAAGATTCAATCATATCGTGTAATTTGACCTTTTTAGTAGCGTCTATAATAGTGTCCATAGAGATAGAGGAATCATATAAATTAAGATTATCTTGAATCGTACCTTTAAATAAGTATGCATTTTGAAATACATAGCCCATAATATTTCTAATCATTGAAGAATCATATTGGCTAATATCATGACCATTAATATAAATGTTGCCTTTTGTAGGTCGCAATATTCCCATCAATAATGAAAGTAATGTTGATTTTCCACTACCAGATAGTCCTACAATACCAAGATACTCTCCTTTTTTTACTGTAAAAGAAATGTTATTCAAAGCATATACATCACTGTTATCATAGGAGTAATACACATCTTTTAATTCGATGGTATCAATGGTCTTAAATTCATTGGGAACAGTTGTTATCAACTCGCGCTTTGGTTCATCCAAAATAGGAATCAATCGTTCTGCACCGGCTAATGCACTTTGCAAGGAATTATATTTATCAGCAATTTCTTTCATAGGTTGAAAGAATCTATCCATATATTGTATAAATGCAAACACCGTACCTGCATCTGCTACGGAATCTAATAGATTTGTCATTGTAAAAATAACAATGAGTGCCACAAAGAACAAACCATCTACGAGAGGTCTAAAAATAGAAAAGGTTGTAACCTCAAATATACCGGCTTTTAAAAACTCGCGATTGACAGAGTCGTACCGTTGTTCAATACTTCTTTCACCTAAATAAGTTTTTACAATTAATATGTAATTCAACAATTCTTTGATGCTCGAATTAGAAGCTGCTACAGAAGAACGAACTTGTCTAAAAGCTTTTCTGGAAAATTTTTGATACACCCAGATAATAAACCCCATTATAGGAATCAACAAGGTCATAACAATTGCTAAGGGCACATTAATAGCATACATAAAAGCTAATATGCCCAAAATCATCAATGCACTGCTTATGAGTTTTAGCAATACATCTGTATATAATGTACGCAATGATTCTACGTCATTGGTAATACGGGTTACCCAATTACCTATAGGCAAAGACTGAAAATCTTCGGCAGATTTATGAAGAATTTTTTCAAATACCGTACTGCGTATATGAAAAATAATCTTCTGCCCAAATGTAGATAATAAATAGTTTTGTAAGAGAATAAAGACAATGCTGCCAACTATAGTTAATGCATATAGTCCAGCATAATGCTGAATAGTATTCAAATCTTTCATAGCAAAGCCTAAATCGATAGCTTGTTTAGAAAGATATGGACGTATAAGCGAGCATAATAGATTACTAATAAGGGCTATACTAGCCAAAATGAGTAGCCATAAATAAGGCCTAATATATTTTGTTAAATATGTAAATAGGCGCCAATCATTATACTTTAGTTTCATTATTGGGCCTCCTTATTTTGAGCTGTATACATCTGAAAATATAAACCGTTTTTACACATTAACTCATCATGTGTTCCAACTTCGCAAATTCTACCTTCATCCAATACAATGATACGATCCGCATGCTTGATTACCTCTAGTCGTTGAGATATACATAAAATGGTTTTATCCTTTGTAGATTGCAATACTTGTAACATTTTATCTACAGTTATGGCATCTAAAGCAGAGAAGCAATTATCTAATAATAAGTAAGGTGCATTTTTGTAAAATCCACGTGCAATATTGATGCGCTGTTTTTGACCACCTGATAAATCGCGCCCTTCCTCTGCTAATACGCTTAATGGATTCTCCAAATCCTTTCCTAAGTCACGATATAATTGAGCTTTTTTGGCTGCTTCAGCAACGGTAGTATGATTTTTATTTTCATAGCCGAAGCTAACATTGTCAGCAATTGTTGAACTTAGTAGATATGATTGCGTTGGTACATAAGAAATCGAGTTTCTAACAGTACCAATGGGCAGTGTCGTAATATCTTGATTATTAATATAAATAGTCTTTGATGGTGCTTTTTGAAGTCCTAATAACAATTTGAAGAGTGTACTTTTACCAGAGCCAGGCTTACCCACTATACCTACAAACTCTCCTTTTTTGAATGTAATATTAATTTGACGTAATACAGGTGATTTAGATTCATCATAGGTGAAATTTAAATATTTTATATCAATATCGCCTAAACCAAGTTGTTTACCATCAGTGTCATTACATTCTGCAGGAAGACTCATAAAATCAATAATTCGATCAAGGGAGGCCATCCCCTTTTGAACTATGGCTACTAATGAACCCAAAGAAATCAATGGGCCTATAATAAGCATAATAAAAGCATTGATTGTAACGAACTCACCGACAGTCATAAGGCCTTCTACGGCTAACGTACCACATATATACATACTAATACTGATGCATATAAATGGCGCAATCATAGTTAAAGGCGATAAAATAGCATCAAGAATAGCTACACTCATATTATCGGAATAATTTTTCTTGTTAATACGATTAAACAATCCTCCTATAATCGATTCTTTATTAAAAGCTCGTATAACATCCATGCCTTGGAATAGTTCTTGCCCAAATTCTGTCATGTCACTATATGTAGTTTGAGCCTGACGTTGTTTCTTTCGTAAACGCCGGCCTAGTGTAAAAATTGAACCTAAAATAAAAATAACCGGTGTCATAATCTTTAAGGCTAAAATAAAATCTATTTTTTGAATTAATATGATAGAGCCCAATATAGAATATAAAATAATATCAACGACGATCATAACACCTAAACCTAGGGCAACGCGTAATGATGTAACATCATTTGTCATCAAAGCCATTACCTTACCAGGTCCATTAACATCATAATATGTAGTAGGGATTTCTAAAGCACGAGCACATAATTTTTGGCGGAATAAATACTCCATGCGTCGGATAGATCCTAATAATGTTCTACGTGATATAACTTTCAATATAGTAATAATGATTAATAAACCAATGAAATACAATATATAATGGGTTAAGCCCTCTTTATTATGACTCAATGTATCGATGGCACTACCAATTAATTGTGGTACAATTAAAAAAGCTACATCAATTGCGATTAGCATAGTTAATCCGATGAGATAATATATACCTTCACGGCGAAAAAATTCCTTGAAAATTGCATATGGATTCATCGACTACCTCCTGTTTTCTTTCTATCGTACCATTTACTACATAATTCTTCTACCAAAAACATTAAACTAAACTATATCCAAAATTAATAGCAAACTATATCGAAAAAATTAGTTTACTAAAATGGATAGAAATGGTATACTAACCATAGAAACATTGTTTAATCTATTTAGTATATAAACTCTTAGGAGGAATGAAACATGGAAAAACGTACTGGTGTTGTAACATTTGCAGGTAACCCTATCACATTGGTGGGCCCAGAAATTAAAGTAGGTCAACAAGCACCTGATTTCACTGTATTATCTAATGATTTACAACCTAAAACTTTGAAAGATTATGAAGGTAAAGTAAAGGTAATTTCCGTAGTACCTTCTCTTGATACTGGCGTATGTGATGCACAAACTCGTTGGTTCAACCAAGATGCAACAGGTTTATCTGATGATGTTGTAGTATTGACAATTTCTATGGACCTTCCATTTGCTCAAAAACGTTGGTGCGGTGCTGCAGGCGTAGATAAAGTAGAAACATTATCTGACCACAAAGATGCTTCTTTCGGTACAAACTATGGTTTCTTAATCGAAGAATTACGTCTATTATCCCGTGGTGTTGTAGTTATCAATAAAGATAACAAAGTAACATATGTTGAATATGTACCAGAAGTAACTCAAGCTGTTAATTTTGACGCAGCATTAGAAGCAATTAAAGCTGATATCTAATATTATCTACTTATTAAGGCCGTACGTCGTACGGCCTTTTTCTATTCATGGGAGTTATGTATGTGGATTAAATTTTCAAAACTATTGTTAACTATAAAAAATATCGCCCTTCTCGGTGTTGGTGTAGCCCTGTGTATCGCTTTAGTCAATTCACTTATTAATTTAGGTGTTATTACATGGGCAAATATTAATGGTGAAAGCACATATTACAATCTTATTGAAGAATTAATTACCTTCTTCCTCTATTTCGAGTTTATTGCGTTGATTGTAAAGTACTTTAAAAATAACTTTCACTTTCCTCTCGACTTTTTCCTATATATTGGTATTACGGCCATTGTTCGATCTGTAATTATTGCCCATGATACAGCCTTTGACATCCTCATATGGGCTATCTCTATTTTTGTGCTCGTATGTAGTTTAGTATTGGTAAAAAAATATATTGGTCACGATGAATAATATAATTATTTATGATTCTATAATACTCAAAAAGGTCCTACCGATTTTCGGTAGGACCTTTATCCATATCCAAAGGATTAGAAAATGTTTTTGCTGTAATTAGCGTATTTAGCTTCTAATTCTTCCATTTTGTCATTCATTTCGATTTGTAATGCAGATGCAGTATCATAATCTTCAGATTGTAAAGCTTCTACAATACGTGTGAACAAGGATTTGCGATCATCGCTATCTTTTGCAAGATAAAAACGTAAGTCATTAACTTCTGCAAAGCGTTTGTCATCAATGCTATTACGGCTATCTGTGTGAATGGAAACCATTTTACGTACTGTATCCATATTATCAGGAATGATACGATGAGCCAATACGAGTTTCCAACGTTTCAAAATGGATGCAATGAAGGAATCCATTAAGTCATGAGCAAATGCATCACCTTGTGCCAATGTATTTACAAGTTCAGGATTATTTTTATAACCTTTAATGTTTTCCCATACTGTTGCAGGCGCTACGCCGAACATTTGATTACGTTCTTCTTGAGTGTAGTCTTCGAATACATCTTTTTCAGAACGGAATGCACGTTCTTTAGGTAAGTAATCTGCATCTTGACCAGCTTCTTTGGAAAGTTCTGCTTCCAATTGTGCTTGAGTTTTACCACTTGTAATGGCATATTTCATGCCATCAAATGCAGAGATGAAAATCAATGCTAATGCAGTGTATGTATTTGTATAAGGGTTTGGAGAACGCAATTCAAAACGTGTAGCCATAGGATTGTCGATATCGCGAATCAAACCGCAAAGGATTGTACGGTTACGGCTAGGTTCAGAAGGATCATTACCTAAGGAAGTTACGATACAAACTGGAGCTTCGAATCCAGGTTTCAAACGATTCAAGGAATCTGTTGTAGAGCTGATGAATGGGTTAATAGCTTCATAGTGTTTCAATAGACCCATGATTGCACCAATACCCAATGAGCTAGCAGATTCTTTTTTCATATCTTCTGGGCTGAACAAGTTAACAAGTTTGCCAGATTTTAATTTTGCCATTACGCCAAAGTGAGTATGTTCACCAGAACCAGCAACACCGATAATTGGTTTTGCATTGAATGTTACATCAAGACCATTTTCACGGAATACTTCACGAACGATAATACGAGCTTGTAATTCGTTATCTGCTGTTTGTAATGGGTTACCAGAGAATTTCCAGTCGATTTCCAATTGTTCCAATACAACGGATTCATGACCATCTTCATCAAGTTTAGCTTTTACACCACCAACTTCTTTATGGCCCATTTCAGCTACCATACCGTATTTATCAAGACGTTCTACGGCTTGTTCTAATGCAGTACGAACAGTGCCGTGTGTACGTTGCCAGTATTGTTCTTGCAAACGTTGAGAAACGGATAATTCTTTTTTAGTAACTGTTTTAGAAGGTGTTTTTACCCAGAATTCTAATTCAGTAGCAGATGTGAAAACAATATCTACCACATCATCAGCTTTCACATGAGGCATACCAGGTACACCTTTTTCTTTGATCAAGGATAACAATTCTGCACGAACATAGTCACAGCTGCGTTTCAAAATAGAACGAGAATCTACATAGCGGTAATTATGCATCAAGAATGCAGGAATACGAAGTGTACCAGTTGGCAAACCTGTTGCTTCATCAATGTTTTCGTAGTTGTAATCAACAAACCAGTTTACACTTGGGTCGCCCCACATATCAACACGAGCATTGTTCAATGTAGCGATATTTGTCAATACTACAGAGGAACCATCAGTTTGAACAGCACGGCCTTCAAAGAATGCTTCATAATCATCAAAGAATGCAGCCATTGGGATTTTTTCATCTGTATCATTACCAGCTAAGTCGATACCTACTAAAGATACGAATTTAATTTCTGGATGTTGTTCTAATAGAGATAAAACACCTTCTTTACCATATTGACCTGCAGGAATGTAATACAATAATTCTTTTGTAGCCATATTTGTTCCTCCTAAACTATAAAAAAAGACTCCAACAATATAGATATACAAACTGCATACCTATCCAGTGGAGTCTTCATTGACTAATTATTTTCTTGAGTACATATTACCATAGTGAGAAAATTCTTGTCAACAAATTTCTATAGAATTTTACCAGAATATTAACCTAGTAATTCTTTTACGATGGTATTTACTAATTTACCATCTGCACGGCCTTTAGTATGTGGCATAACATGTTTCATAACGTTACCCATATTTACATTATCTCCGCACTCAGCAATGGCTTTTTTTACGACATCGCGAATTTCATCTTCTGTCAATTGCGCTGGCATATATTTTTGAAGAACAGCTATTTCTTCCTTAACATGACTAATTAGATCTTCACGACCTGCCTTTTCAAATTCTGTAAGAGAATCTTGGCGTGTTTTCATTTCTTTAGCTAAAATGCCTAATACACCATTATCATCAAGTTCAATTTTATCATTTATTTCTGTATTTTTAATGGCACTATTGACCATACGAATAACAGATAAAGCTATTTTGCCTTCTTCTCGAGCCTTCATAGCAGCTTTCATATCTTCTTTTAATTGATCTTTTAAACTCATGGGAACCTCCTATACGACTCAATCATTAAATACATATTAGCATCTTAGAAACTAATATATAAAGAAACCCTAATTCTGGATTTCATGAAGCCATGAAAAGGCAGAATTAGGGTAATCATCTTATGCTCTGAATTTGCGTTTTCTTGCTGCTTCAGATTTTTTCTTTCTTTTTACGCTTGGTTTTTCGTAGTGTTCGCGTTTTCTTACTTCAGACAAAACACCTGCTTTTTGGCAGGAGCGTTTGAATCGACGAAGAGCACTTTCAAGCGTTTCGTTTTTACCGACTTTAATTTCAGACATCTATATCCCTCCCTCCAAAATTAATCTCAGGGAAGTGCTGATAATTTTATTTACGCACATATACATATTATATGTAGAACACTAGGTTCTGTCAATATATACCGCTATATTTTATAGGAATTTTATTACAAATCAATATTTTTTGATGTCTTACTACTTCAAAATTAATAATTTTCTATTACAAGCCATTACGCTTCAGGCCAACCCATTTCTTCGCCACCTAATAGATGAGCATGCATGTGAAATACACTTTGACCAGCTTTTGCGCCAGTATTAAAAATCAATCGATAACCATCCTTGGAAATACCAAGTTCTTTTGCCACATCACGGACAAATGGTAATAAACCTTCAACATAGTCTTCATTCTTCTCTGTAATATGAGCAATATTAGCAACATGATTTTTAGGAACAATGAGTACATGAACTTTTTTTACAGGTTCAATATCATAAAAAGCATAAAATTTATCGTTTTCTAATACTTTTTTTGATGGAATTTCGCCATTAATAATTTTACAAAAAATACAGTCGCTCATGGGGACCTCCTCTATCTTATTCAATGATTACAAAATCTTTTTCAACAGCCACCACAGTACCGCCTATGAGATCACCTATAGAGTGTTGACCATCTGATTTAACTCTACCATGAATATATTCATTTGTTAAGCCTGTATAATATCCATTTTCCTCTTTTTCAATGAGGATTTCACCAGGTTTACCTATACGAGATGTTGCATACGCATGTAAACCTTTTTCGCTTAGATCATTTAAAAGTGCTACGCGAGCCTTCTTAACGGCTTCTGGTACTTGATTTGGCATTGTTGCAGCCGGTGTACCTTCACGAATAGAATATGGGAATGCATGAATATGAGTAAAGCCAATTTCTTTTACCGTATTCATTGTTTCATCAAAGTCTTCATCCGTTTCTTGTGGAAATCCTGCAATGATATCAGTAGTAATTGATAAATCTGGGATGCGATTTCTTAAATTCTTAATCAAATCTTTATATTCTTGAAGCGTATAATGACGTTTCATCAATGTTAGAACATGATCTGACCCCGCTTGTAGAGGTAAATGTAAATGTGGACATACGCGCTTATCCGTAGCCATTAATTCTATGAGTTCATCCGATACTTCAACAGACTCAATAGATCCAAAACGTATGCGATGTAAGTTTGGAATTTCTAAGAGGGCTTTTACCACATCGGCTAGCGTAGGTCTTTCTGGTAATTCAACGCCATAGTTTCCAAGGTGAATCCCGGTTAAAACGATCTCATGAAATCCATGTTCTACTAAACGTTTCGCTTCATTTACAATATCATCCACTTTACGGGACTTTAGTTTCCCACGCGTATAAGGAATGATACAAAATGCACAATAATTATTACAACCTTCTTGAATTTTCATGAAAGCTCTCGATTTATCAGATTCATTACCAAATAATGGCATCTCTTCAAAATTAGACTCTTTCATGATATCGCGAACAGCATTAATTTGACGTTCTGTTGTTTCGAGTTGTTCAACAAGTTCAACAATTTTTGAGCGATTGTTTGTGCCAATAACTAGATTAACGCCATCAATGGCAGCAATTGCATCAGCATCAAGTTGTGCATAACAACCTGTAACGATAACATAAGCATCTTGATTTTGACGTTTAGCTTTACGAATTAATTGACGAGACTTTTTCTCTCCCATATTCGTAACAGAACATGTATTAATAACGTAAATATCAGCCTTAGAATCAAAATCAACAGCTTCATAATCATGTTGTAAAAATAACCCCTTCATAGCATCCGTATCATACTGATTGACACGACACCCTAGAGTTGTAAAGGCAACGGTTTTCATTGCACCTCCCATTTCTTTATATAAATATCTTATAGCATATGTATATAGTATTTTATAGTTCTAATTCATAGTGAACCATCGATAATGTAGCAATCGCAGCCGTTTCGGCACGTAATATAGTATGACCTAATGTAACTGATTGTCCACCACATTCTATAATATCATTGATTTCTTTCTCTTGAAAGCCCCCTTCAGGGCCAATACAAATTAAGATATCCCTATTAGTTGAATCACTATTAATAGCCTTTAAAGCATCTTTTATGGTATAACCCGCTTCATTTTCATAGGCAACCAACTTTAAAGATTCAGATTCGATGTCTAATACATTCGAAAGGGGCTCACCCACAACGAGCGTAGGTAGCTGTGTGCGCCCGCATTGTTGAGAAGCTTCTAACATAATCTTTTCCCAACGACTATATTTTGACTGTAATTTTTTTGCATCGTACTTAGCAACACAGTTCGATGTAGGTACAAGATATACGGTATCAACATTAAGCTCTGTAGCTTTTTGTAAAACCCATTCTAATTTTTCACCTTTTAAATAAGATTGTACTAATATAGTTCTATGCATAGATGTAGGAGAATCAATGTATTCTATAAGACTAGCTTGTGCTAAGCCATTTATCTCATCATTAATCTGATAGATACCACAACGGTTATCGCTACCTGTGACAGTAATGGGTTTCTCTATATTATGGCGAAATACATGTAATATATGATGAGTCACATCTTTAGGTAATACAATGGATTCATCTAATGGTGTAGGAATAAATATCTTTTTCATCGTTTTTCCAGCGCAAATGTATGCCAAGGTCCAGCAATGCGCTCCTCAATAATATGCCACTCTTTATTAATATAAGGCATAATCTCATCATACCGATCATCAATAATACCACTAATGATGAGAATACCTTTATCATCAAGTTTTTTACCAATTTGTGGCAATAAAATTTTTAAAGGATCTACTGTTAAATTCGCTAAAATCAATTGAGCGGTGCCCTTAAAATCAGTATCCAAATTACCACAAATGATATCAGCTACGACATGATTATTATCACAATTAATTCTTGCCTGTTTAGCTGCATATTCTTCTATATCGATACCTACAAGATGTTTTATACCCAAATGAGCAGCTACTAACAACAGAATGCCTGTCCCTGTCCCAATATCTAAACAAGTAACAGAATCTAAATTCATGGATTTACTATAGGCCTGTAAAAGTTCTGCACAAGTTCTCGTAGTTTCATGAGAACCAGTACCAAACGATATATCTGAATCGATTTCGATAATAGTTTTATTCTGTTCATTATCATATTCTTGCCATGCAGGTTTGATTATTAAATTAGGTAGTATTTCTGTAGGTTCTATATACTGTTGCCAAGAATTGAGCCACGTAGATTCATCTAATATATGTGCATCTATTGATGTGATTTCGATATTGCTTTCGTTAAGACGCCCCTTTATATCAGACTTAATCGTGTTAGGATCTAATGATGCATCAGCATAAAGCGTTAATTGTACTAAATTCGGTTGATTATCTACATCTTCTTCTATAATTCCATTGTCTGCATAATCGCCAAAAAGAGTAGTCACCTCATCGGTGGCTACTCTTTCGCAGACAATAGATATTTCTATCCATTGCATAAATGCTCCTTTACTATTGATGCGCAGGAACAAACCATTCACGCATCAGAGCTGTTCATTTAGTTAAACGATCCTTGATTTTCTCGAATAAACTCTTACTAACTTGTAAGTTATTCACATCTTCATTGCCTTCTTTGGCAAATCGAAGTAATAATTCACGTTGTGTTTCCGTTAATTTTTTAGGTGTTTGAACCGTAACGACTACGTGTTGATCACCACGTTGTTTTGGATTGCGTAAATATGGAATACCTTTGCCCTTAAGTCTGAATGCAGTTCCCGTTTGAGTGCCTTCTGGGATCTTCAATTCTACTTTACCATCTAAGGTATTCACTTGTATAGTCGCTCCTAATGCAGCTTGTGCAAAGCTAATTGTAACACGACTGATAACATCATTGCCATTTCGTTCAAATTCTTTGTGAGGGCGTACGTAAATATAAACGTATAAGTCGCCTTTTGGACCACCTAATATACCCGGTTCACCTTCATTGGAAACGCGTAGACGAGATCCGTTATCTACACCAGCTGGAATCTTAATATCGATTTTTCGTTTTACTAAGATTTCACCAGATCCACGACATTTGGAGCATGGTTTTTCAATGACCTTACCAGAGCCATGGCAACGAGAACAAGTACGAGCAGATTGCATACGACCAAATGGTGTATTTTGAATAACAACCTCTTGACCAGAGCCATGACAATTAGGACATGTATCAACTTTAGATCCAGGTTCACCGCCGGTACCGTGACAATGATTACATTCTTCATGACGTTGAATGTTGATTGCCATTGATTTACCAAAGGCAGCATCCTCAAAGGATATATCTATGTCTTCACGAAGATCATTGCCCTTTTGAGGACCATGTTGTTGGTGTCCACCACCAAACATGCCACCAAAGAAATCACCAAATATATCACTGAAGCCACCAGCTTGACCACCGAAACCGCCAAAGCCACCTTGGAAACCACCGGCGCCAGCGCCGCCTCCTTGTTTGAAGGCGTCGTGGCCGAATTGGTCATATTGAGCTTTTTTAGTTTCATCAGACAATACTTCGTAAGCTTCGTTAGCTTCTTTAAACTTTGCTTCTGCTTCCTTTGGATTATCTTTATTTACATCTGGATGGTATTGGCGAGCCTTTTTACGGAAGGCTTTTTTAATTTCATCTTGAGTTGCATTTTTGCTGACCCCTAAGATGTCATAATAATCTCGTGCCATTAGTTACCAACCCTTCTTATTTCTTATCGTCATCAACTACAGTGTAATCAGCATCAACTACATTATCGTCAGCTTTTGTTTGTTCACCTTGTTTAGCATCACCAGCAGCTTGTTGTGCTTGTTGAGCAGCAGCATACATTTGTTCAGCTAATTTGTGCAAAGGTTGTTCCAAAGCTTCACTATCTTTTTTAATATCTTCAATGTTGCCAGCTTCGATGGATTTTTTTAATTTATCCTTAGCGTCTTCAACTTCTTTCAACAATGCAGCATCGCCATTACCTTCAAGATCTTTCAAAGCTTTTTCAGCTTGGTATACTAAGGAATCTGCATTATTTTTAACATCTAATTCTTCTTTTCTAGCTTTATCTTCTGCTGCATGAGCTTCTGCTTCTTTAACCATGCGTTCAATTTCGTCTTCTTTCAAGCCGCTAGAAGAAGTAATTGTAATTTTTTGTTCTTTTTGAGTACCCAAATCTTTAGCTTTTACATGTACGATACCATTAGCATCGATGTCGAAAGTTACTTCGATTTGAGGAACCCCACGAGGAGCTGCTGGGATGCCATCCAAGTTGAAACGACCCAATGTTTTATTATCTGCTGCAAATTCACGTTCACCTTGCAACACATGGATATCTACAGATGGTTGGTTATCAGCTGCAGTGGAGAATACTTGAGATTTAGATGTAGGAATTGTAGTGTTACGATCAATGATACGAGTAAATACACCGCCCATTGTTTCGATACCAAGAGACAATGGAGTTACGTCAAGTAACAATACATCTTTAACTTCACCTACTAATACACCACCTTGAATAGCAGCACCAATAGCTACGCATTCATCTGGGTTAACGTTTTTAGTTGGTTCTTTACCCAATACTTTTTTAATAGCTTCTTGTACAGCTGGGATACGGCTAGAACCACCAACTAACAACACTTTATCAATATCAGATGCAGATAAGCCAGCATCGTTCATAGCTTTACGAGTAGGTTCAATAGTAGCTTGTACCAAATCAGCAGTTAACTCTTCAAATTTAGCACGAGTCAATGTTACATCCAAATGTTTAGGACCAGTAGCATCAGCTGTGATGAATGGCAAATTGATGTTTGTGCTAGCTACGCCAGACAATTCAATTTTAGCTTTTTCAGCAGCTTCTTTTAAACGTTGGTCAGCTAATTTATCATTGGATAAATCGATACCAGTTTCTTTTTTGAATTCTTCAATAAGGTAGTTCATGATACGTTGGTCGAAATCATCGCCGCCAAGGTGGTTATTACCAGATGTTGCCAATACTTCGAATACGCCATCACCAAGTTCAAGAATGGAAACGTCGAATGTACCACCGCCAAGGTCAAATACAAGAACTTTACCATCTTCGTCTTTATCTACACCATATGCAAGAGCAGCAGCTGTAGGTTCATTGATGATACGAAGTACTTCAAGACCTGCAATAGAACCAGCATCTTTAGTAGCTTGACGTTGAGCATCTGTAAAGTATGCTGGAACAGTAATAACAGCTTGTTTTACAGGTTCGCCCAAATAAGCTTCTGCGTCAGCTTTAATTTTTTGAAGAATCATTGCAGAAATTTCTTGAGGTGTATAAGATTTACCTTCTACAGTTACTTTGTAGTCAGAACCCATATGACGTTTAATAGAAATAATTGTGTTTTCTGGATTGGATACAGCTTGACGTTTAGCCAATTGACCAACTAAACGTTCGCCATTTTTCGCAAAACCAACTACGGAAGGAGTTGTACGTGCACCTTCTTGGTTTGTAATAACCGTAGGTTCGCCGCCTTCCATAACAGCAACACAAGAGTTTGTAGTCCCTAAATCAATACCAATTACCTTTGCCATAATATATGACCTCCTAATACTTATAATCTATTCAACAACCTTAACCATTGCTGGTCGAATACAACGACCATCCACAGTATAGCCAGTTTGCAGTACTTCACATACCGTATCTGATTCATATTCATCTGATGGTACGCGCATAATTGCTTGATGGAAATTTGGATCAAATGGTTTACCAACTGCATCGATAACAGCTAAACCATGCTTAGACAACATAGCCATCAAGTTTTGATGAATCATAACAAATCCATCAAGGAATACCTTTGTATCCCCTTCTGCAGGAGCTTGTACAGCTCGCTCAAAATTATCTAATACAGGTAGCAAATCTTTTAGGACATCGCCCTTAACAAAACCTGCCAACTGTTCTTTTTCTTGATTAGTACGGCGTTTAAAATTTTCAAAATCCGCTTGTAAGCGTTTATAACGATTATCAAAATCGGCTTTTAATTCTTCTAACACCTCACTTGCATCAACTACAGACTCTTCAGCATTTTGCGCTTCCGATTGTTCCTTCGTTGCTTCTGTAGGCTCAGAGATTTCTTCGTCTACCACATCTTGTTTAATTTTTTCTTCAGACATGCCTTATCCTTTCTATGTTTGATTCCTTGCCATCGTTTCCATTAAATGTTTCATATAGGAAAGCATATTAATAATTCGACTATATTCCATTCGTGTAGGGCCCAATATAGCCAATGTACCAAGTTGATTATTATCTTGAGAAAAATCAGTTTGAATAAGACTCATATCACTTAATGCTTCCATTTGATTTTCTGAACCAATCTTAATCTTAATTGGTTTGTTTGAATTATCTTGCAATATGTGACCTAATTCTTGTTGTTCTTCTAATAATGAAAGTACAGGCTGTACCTTTTCAACCGTTTTAAATTCCGGTTGTCGTAACAACTCAGTAGTACCAACGGAATAAAATAAACGTCGCTTTGTGATGACCCTTAATAAGGTTTCTCCGATTTGTAATAATACGGATTTTGAACCGTCTATGTGTGCGATAATTGCACTTATTTGAGCCGATGTAATATCACGTAAAAGCTTATTTTGAACGGCATTGCTAAATTGTATAGCTAATCGTTGTAATTCATCAGCTTTCACTGGTGATGTAAAATACATCAATTCATTATCAAGTGCACCGGTTGCAGTTATTACAACCATAACAGCTTGGTGAGCATCAAGAGGTAAAATATGTATATATTTTAACATTGCTTGATCATGTCCAGGGGCTAATAATAAGCTCATACTATGACTGATTTGAGAAACTAATCGAGCCATATGTAATAACATTTCATTGCCAGAAAGCTGCGGATCATTCCATATAGAATGGATTTGTTTCACATCCTCATTCTCCACTGGACCTTGATGCATCATAGAATCAACGTATAAGCGATAGCCTTTTGACGATGGTATTCTACCAGCTGATGTATGAGGTTTTTCTAAATAGCCTAAGTCCTCAAGATCAGCCATTTCGTTTCGCACCGTGGCAGGACTAATACCTAAGTTATAATTTTTAGCAATCGTCCTAGAACCAACAGGCTCAGCAGATTTTACATAATCCTCTATAATCGCTCGTAAGATGCGTTGTTTTCTTTCATCCATAATGACACCTCACTTGTTAGCACTCAAAATATTCGAGTGCTAATCGCATGTATAATATTACCATACCAAAATAAAATGTCAAGTAAATTTATCCTTAAAAACCTAATAAAATCAAGTTTAGTCAAAAAGACAATGTTATTTTACAGAATAATAGGTCAAAAAGACAACCAAATAGATATGGAAAAATAGTCAAAAAGACAAGGACTGTCTATATTTATAAGGTTTTATAGAAATATAAATAGCTCCCAGTCAATTTATCACTAGGAGCTATTGTTAAATTATAAAGTTTTATTTTCTAATGGATTGCCAAGACGTTCTAACAATTTTCCCATCCGTTCTTTTGGTTCCCCATTTTCTGCATACCAATCAATCAGTATATCAGCAGCTTTTTTTGCTTGTTCAACAGATAATTTACGCATTAGTATTTTCCCTGCTTCAGGGCGCATACCAGTATTACCACCTACGGCGAGCATAAATCCTTGAGATGTACCAATAAAGGCAATATCTTTAACCATAGAATCAGGACAATTACGACCACAACCACTAATTCCTATTTTACATTTGTGACTTGTTTTACGACCATAATGTTTACGTTCTATATAATCTGCTAATTCAGCAGTCTCCATCTGACCGTTTTTACATTTTCCTTTACCTACACAGGCAATTAACGAATTGACACCTCTATGAATAACTGTAGTAACCCCATCAGGTAACTCAGCAATCAAAGCCTCTTTATCATCCTTATCAATACCTGTAATTTGTATACCAGTCACCACATGTCTAAAGGAACCACCGTATTTTTCAGCTAATGATATACATGCTTTCATTTGGTCCAAAGAAAATTCATTATGTAATCCATGTATTATAACAGATGTCTTCATCTTTCCTCCTAAATAAGCATGCATATTCATCATCATCCTATTTATCCTAACATGTTACTTATTGAGAAACTATGAGAAATCTTACTCTTTTATGAATTGACTAAACACATAATTTCCATGCTTAGCACCTTCTGGCGTTAGATAATATAAGTCTCCTTCTTTTATAATTAGATTCTTTTTAGTTAAATCATCTAAAATAGAGCCATATATATCTTCTAATCGTATATCAAATCTTTCGCTAAAATCGACCGTATTAATTCCCCACTTGGTTCGTAAGCTTAAAAAGCAATAATCTTCTTTAGCTCGCTTGGAATCTATAACTTCCTCTTCAACAACGGGAAATTCAAAACAGTCTATCTTTCTAGCATAAGGCATAACATTGCGATTATTAGCTCGTCTTACACCGTTAAAAAAGGAATGAGCCCCCGCACCAAAGCCTAAATAATCACAATATTGCCAATATTTTAGATTATGTTTACTATAGGCCTTATCTTTCGCAAAATTGGATATTTCATAACGCTCAAATCCCAAATCTTGAATCCCTTGCATCATCATGTCATACATCGAATCCTCTGTTGATTCATCAGGTAAAGAAATGACTCCTTTATCAACCAAATAATATAATCGTGTTCCTTGTTCTACTTGTAAACCATAGGTAGAAATATGATTAATAGGCAATGTACTAACAATATCTAAATTTTTATTAATTTCATCAGTTGTTTGATTCGGTAATCCATATATTAAATCGATATTAATATCTTGAAAGCCTTCCTTAAAAGCCCATTGAACTGCATGTATAGCATCCTCACGATTGTGACTTCTATGTAAACTTACTAGAGATTTATCATTAAAAGTTTGAACCCCAAAACTGATACGAGAGAATCCTAACTTATGCAGCCCCTTTAAATAAGCCTGATCTACCTCTCCAGGATTTGATTCGATGGTAAACTGACAATCAGGAGATACATTATAGGTAGTTTTAATGGTATTCAAAATTTGTTCTAACTGTAATAAGGATAATTCCGTCGGTGTACCGCCTCCAAAATAAACAGTGTCTACAAGTTTAGTACGAGATTTAGGATATGCATCACCGAACATAGTCATTTCTTGAACCAAGGCATACAGATATGTATCGTAATATTCCTCTAAATTTTGATATGCTGGAAAGTCACAATATATACATTTTTGTTTGCAAAACGGGATATGGATGTATAGCCCCATATCCCGCTGTACAAACAAATCGTTACGATTTGTTTCCATATTAATCTTCTACCTTTAAAATTGCCATAAATGCTTCTTGTGGAATCTCTACAGAACCAACAGCTTTCATGCGTTTCTTACCGGCCTTTTGTTTTTCTAAGAGTTTACGTTTACGAGAAATATCGCCACCATAACATTTTGCTAAAACGTCTTTACGCCAAGCTTTTACAGTTTCACGAGCTACAATTTTTGTGCCTACTGCTGCTTGAATAGGAATTTCAAACATTTGACGAGGAATTAATTCTTTTAATTTCTCAGCTAATGCACGGCCACGTGTAGCAGCGCGATCCTTATGAACGATGATAGATAATGCATCTACAGGTTCTCCATTTAACAAGATATCCATCTTAACCATTGGAGATTGTTTATAACCAATCAATTCATAATCAAGAGATGCATACCCCTTTGTAGCAGATTTTAATTTATCAAAGTAATCATAAATGATTTCGCTCAATGGTAAGTGATATACAACAGATACACGCGTTTCATCCAAGTATTCCATGGATTGATATTCGCCACGTTTATCTTGAGACAATTCCATAATAGTACCAACAAAATCCTTAGGTACAATGGTAGTAGCCTTAACATATGGTTCTTCAATATAATCGATTTCCGTTGGAGGTGGTAACTTAGCAGGATTATCCACTTCTAGCATTTCCCCATTTGTTTTATATACCTTGTAATTAACAGATGGAGCCGTAGTGATAAGTGTTAGATTATATTCACGCTCTAAGCGCTCTTGAATAACATCCATATGTAGTAAGCCTAAGAAACCACAACGGAAACCAAAGCCGAGAGCCAAGGATGTTTCTGCTTCATATTCTAAGGCAGCATCATTAAGCTGTAATTTTTCTAATGCATCACGAAGATTTTCGTAGTCTTTAGACTCTGTAGGGTAGAGACCACAATATACCATAGATACAGCCTTGCGGTAACCTGGTAATGGTTCAGGTGCAGGATTATCAGCTAATGTTACCGTATCACCTACGTGACAGTCAGCTACATTCTTAATACTTGCTGCAATGCAACCTACAGAACCACATGGTAATTCTTGGACAGGCACAAGATTTGGTGTAAAGATACCGAGCTCAGTTACATCAAAATCCTTATTATCATGCATCATACGAATGGTATCTTTTGTTTTAATAGTACCTTCTTTTACGCGCACATAAGCAATAGCACCTTTATAAGCATCAAAGCGGCTATCAAAAATCAATGCTCTTGTTGGTTCATCAGATTTATCTGGTGGTGCAGGCACCTTATTTACAATAGCTTCTAAAATATCTGGAATGCCAATGCCAGATTTAGCAGAACATAATACTGCTTCTGATGCGTCTAAACCAATGATATCTTCAATTTCATGTTTAACCCGATCAGGATCGGCAGAAGGCAAATCAATTTTGTTGATAACAGGAATAATCTCAAGATCATGTTCTAAAGCAAGATACACGTTTGCCAACGTTTGAGCCTCTACACCTTGTGCAGCATCTACAACGAGTAATGCCCCTTCACAAGCTGCAAGCGAACGAGATACTTCATAGCTGAAATCCACATGGCCAGGAGTATCGATAAGGTTTAAAGTATACTCTTCTCCATCTTGTGCTTTATACAAAATTCGAACAGATTGCGCTTTAATAGTAATACCACGTTCTCGTTCCAAATCCATGGAGTCTAGGACTTGCGCTTCCATTTCTCGTTTTTGTAATGTACCAGTATATTCAATTAATCTATCAGCGATGGTAGATTTACCATGGTCGATATGAGCTATAATACAGAAGTTTCTAATCTTTTTCGTTGACATACTATATGAACAAGTTCAAGGAACTTGTATTCTCCTTTCTAACATACGCGATCGATAACAGCACCTCCTAGTAGTTGAGTGCCATTATAAAAGGCTACGGACTGACCTGGTGTAATAGCCCGTTGAGGTTCCTCAAAAACAACCTCCATCGTCTCATCATCCAAGATGCTAGCTGTACAAGGTGAAGGCGTAGCCGCATAACGAATCTTACCTTCTGCCTTTAATTCTTTGTGAATCGTGTCATCTAAGAAGTTATAGAACTTACAAATCATACGATTTGTAAAGAGTCGTTCATTAGGACCAACGATGACCTCATTTCGTTCACCATTAAATCCAATAACATATAGAGGATGTTTATAAGCAATGCCTAGTCCTTTGCGTTGACCGATGGTGTAATTAAATAAACCATTATGCTTCCCTAATACTTCACCATCTTCAGTAACGATATTACCAGATTTTGGTTTCGTCTTCATTTCTTCTACCACTAGTTTTTGGTAGTTACCATGAGGCAAGAAACAAATATCTACACTATCCGGTTTTTTAGCTACAGGCAAATTATACTCAGCAGCTAGTTTACGAGTTTCAGTCTTACATTGTCCACCCAAAGGGAACATGAGATGACTCAAAATTCGTTGGTTCATATTGTACATAACATAGCTTTGATCCTTTGTAGGGTCAACACCTTTATGCAGTTCATATAAACCAGTATCCGCATTATAATTAACCTGTGCATAGTGACCAGTAACCATATGGGTGGCACCGAGTTCAAGAGCACGATTAAGCATCAAATCAAATTTGATATTTTTATTACAGAATACACAAGGATTTGGTGTACGCCCATAAGCATATTCTTTTACAAAGTAATCTACCACATTATCGTAGAATACATCTCGCGCATCGATAACGTGATGTTCAATACCAAGAAAATCACACATTTTCTTAGCATCTGTTACGGCGAGGGGAACCTCATCATAAGGAGTACCACTCACCCACAGCCATAGGGTAATACCAAATACTTTATAGCCTTGTTTTAGTAGCATTGCAGCAGTTAAAGAACTGTCTACGCCACCACTCATAGCTACAGCGATAACTTTTTCCATACTTTCTCCTTTTAATGATCTCTTGATCATACAACTAATCAGGGTGAAAGCCTGACGTGTAAAAACACTAATTCGGTGTAAAAGTCCGAGTAGTATTGCTATGAAATTATAGCAACTTATATTATAGCCTAGAACGAGGTATATTGAAAAGATTTGAAACAAAAGAATCTCTTTCCATCAAAGAAAGAGATTCAAAAGGTTATCTATGTTTTAATAATTCCTCTGCCGCACCTAAAATGCCGAGCATAGAATGTTCAAATACAAGACCACCTTGCATGAAGATTGTATATGGAGGGCGCACAGGACCATCAGCACTAAGTTCAATAGATGACCCTTGTACAAAGGTACCGCCAGCCATGATAATTTTATCTTCATAACCAGGCATATCCCCAGGAATTGGATGCACATGCGCATCTACAGGAGAGTAAGCTTGCATGCCTACACAGAAATGCTCCATTTCCTCGCCATTTTTTAAATTGATGGCTTGAATCAAATCATAACGCGCTGCATCTACCTTAGGAAATACTTCATATCCTAGTAATTCACCTACCGCAGCTGTATACACAGCTCCTTTAAGTGCTTGTAACACTACATGAGGGGCCATAAATAAGCCTTGGAAGAATAGACGATAGCCAGGAGCATAGGAACCCATATGATCACCAAGCCCTGGAGCCGTCAATTGATATGATGCATCTTCAACTAAATCCTCACGGCCCACGATATAGCCACCGGTTGGTGCTAAACCACCGCCAGCATTTTTGATGAGAGAACCTGCCATGATATCAGCACCGGCCTCTAATGGCTCTTGAAGCTCTGTAAATTCACCGTAGCAATTATCTACAAAGCAAATGGTTTCCGGATTCTTAACTTTCACAACATCAACGATCGCTTTAATATCCGCAATCGACAATGGCTCACGAGTACTATACCCACGAGAACGTTGGATAACCACAGCACGCGTATTGGAATTAACAGCCTGTCCTATAGCGTCCAAATCATAGGTATTATTGTTAAGGGGCACTTCTGTATAGGTAAAACCTTTTTCAATCAATGAACCCTTAACAGGACGAGTATAGCCTATAACGGATTGCATGGTATCATAAGGAGCTCCAACGGCATAGATAAATTCAGTTCCTTTAGAGCCATTTCCCATAATAGCCATCAGTGTGGTAGCTAATGCGTGAGTACCCGATACAAAATGTGGGCGCACGAGAGCCTTTTCGCCTTTGAATACATAGGCAAATACTTCATCTAATTTTTCACGGCCTACATCGTTATAACCATAACCGGTTGTGCCTGTAAAATGATAGTCAGATACTTGACACTCTTTAAATGCTTCTAATACCTTTTTCGTATTTGCTAATGCAATAGGTTCAAACTTTTTAAATTGTGGTTCAGCCATTTCAAGGGCTTTACTACGTATTTCTTCTAATGTCATTCTCTATCCTTTATCTATTAAAAACTTGAGTCAATTATATTACAAGCCATACCATAAATTTCGGCTTCTGTTGTTTGTGAATCTATGGTAATCCATTTTATATACGGCATACGTTTATACCACGTAATCTGTCGTTTTGCAAAGTGTCGCGTATTTTTTTGAATTAAATCAACACATGCATCATAACTGATGAGTCCTTCTATATACTGTACAACTTCTTTATAGCCAATACCTTTAAAGGCCTGACAGTTTGGATTCACTCCATTTGTTAGTAACTGTTTGACTTCATCAACGAGACCTTTTTCAAACATGATTTCTACGCGACGATTAATTCGATTATATAAATCACTGCGTTCACGTTGTAATCCAATAACAGGTCCTTCATAGGATAAACCGTCTTTTGTCTGACTTGTTAATGCATCAAAATCACCAGCCGTCATTAATTCAATGGCGCGATATAATCGATGTTTATCAGTATATTTAATTTCTATGCCACCTTTTTCTGCCAAATTATGAGCATACTGACGTAAGCCCTCTATGCCATATTCAGCATATAACTCATCCAATTCGCTTCTGAGCTCTGTATTAGGTTTTATATCATTGAAATTATAATTCTCCAGCAATGATTGCACATATAAACCTGTGCCACCCGATAGAATTGGCAGTATCTGATTTTGATTTAACGTATCAATTAATGTCTTAGCCTGTTGTTGAAAAATTGATACACTGTAATCATCATTAGGATCTAATATATCAATAAGATGATGTGGAACTATAGATAATTCATCAGCAGTTGGTTTAGCGGTGCCTATATTCAAATGTTTATATACCTGATACGCATCACCAGAAATCACTTCACCATGATAGCGTTTAGCCAATGCTAATGTTAGATCAGTCTTACCTACAGCTGTAGGACCTACAATTGTTATTAAATTTTTCATTGTAACCCCTTATTACTGTAAACACCATAGCCGATACGACTATATTTGCCACCCACCCATTTAGATGGTGGAAAATCTTTAAATACAGAGCTAAACGGCCGTTCTTTGATAATAAAACCTAATCGACAAACGCGCCTAGCTTCCTGAATAACAGAATCTGTGATTCTACCTTCCGAAGTATGTCCTCTCAATGGTTTAAATTGAGGACTTTCTTCAATAGGGACTTCAAACATAGGGTCAAAATATAATATATCCACACTATCATTTGGTTGCCCCTGTAAAAAGCTTTCAAAATTATCATGACGAGCATCAACGCGACGTAGTGCATTTGTTACAGTCATATCCTCATGAATATGATGTTTCAATCCAAACCACGTAGATAACCATATAGGATATGATGCCTCTAGTCCTATAATATGTGCATTTGGAAACGCATAAGACATGATAATACTATCACTGCCAAGACCTAGCGTACAATCAACTATAGATATGGAATTAGAAGAGTCCGCGCTTAACGATTCTATAGCTTTTACAAGGTGGTCATCATCTCCGCGTTGTAGGCGTAAAATACGCAATTGTGCCATTGATAAGTGAAACCTATGTTCCTGTTCCTCGTTAAAATGAATTGTCAATTGATTCTTAGAAACAACCGCTACGGGCATATCCTCTAATAACAATTCAGAAATAGGTTTTTTATGACGCTCTTTGTATATTAGATCTAATGAATTAGCTAATTCTTTTGTTTCTGCTTTGACCTCTGAAGATGCTTTTTGTGATGTTGTAATTATCATATTAAGACCTTAAGAATAACTTACCTAATTCATCAGGTGTAAATTTAATAATAGTTGGGCGACCGTGAGGACACACATAAGGTTTATCTGTATGGAATAAATCTTCAATAAGTGTGGTCATTTGGTACATATTAAGATTGTGTCCAGATTTAATGGCCCCCCTACAAGATGCATAAGCTAGCATTTCATGACGCAATTGTGCCTTTGTAGGCTGTTCATGGTCATGCAAATAAGTAAAGACATAAGATAAAATTTCCTGGGCTTTGCTTTCCACTAGATCGACAGGGGCGCCAACTAATTTGATTTGATTAGGTCCACCAAGTTCTACTTCGAAACCTAAATCCAACAATGCTTGTTGATCATTTTCAACAATATTCATTTCGTCCTCTGTAGCATTACTATATAGAGGAACTAATAAACTTTGCATTGGTATGGATTCTGAGGACTTACACAATTTATCATAACGAACTCGTTCATGCGCAGCATGTTGGTCTATTATATATAAATCATCTCCCTTTTTAGCCAATATATAACAAGATGCGACTTGTCCCATTGGTAAAAAGCCAGATTTTTGTATATCTCTAGATTCATCTTCTATATGCTGTTCTTGTATTTGATGGAATCGCTCTTTATCTTCTGTAGTATAGCTAGTATAAGCTGTTGGCACAGATGTAAAGGAAGATTCCTCAAAAGACTCTTGTTCGAATGTGGCCTTAGGAGCTGGTGGTGTGAACCCTTTCTCTTTTAAAGCATCCACAAAATCACGCGTATCTTGTCGAAGTACCTCATAGCCTTTAGTACGACGTCCTCCAAAGACCTTATCATAATCAATGGCTGTTGCGATATGCTCGGCTGTATCAATATGATCACTGAATACCTGTGGTGATTGGTATGAATCATATCCACTAACTTTTGATTCAGTTTCTAGAGGTTGTACGTATGACGATGACTCCCGTTCATACCGTTTATGAAGAGGGTTATTTAAAGCATTTAGAATTGCATGATACACAGCTTTAAATATAATTTTATCATCTTCAAATTTCACTTCGCTCTTACGAGGATGAACATTGATATCAACCATATTGGCAGGCACCGTAATGTGCAATAAAACCAATGGATAGCCTGATTTAGGTAATAATGCATGGTACGCATTATCAATAGCCTTTAAAATTGTCTTATCAGAGATGACGCGATTATTAACGATAATGGTTTGCCAAATTCGCGTGCTCTTTAATAATGTGGGCTTAGATACAACACCTTCAATATAAATATCCTCACTTTCATAAGCTATAGTGAAAATATCATTCTTAGTTTTATATCCATACAATGCAGCCACCGTATCCTGTATGGAACCAGAGCCTGGTGTAATGATGGCTACACGATCATCTATGGTTAATTTAAATGCAATATGCGGGTTACTTAATGCTAATTTACCAACAATATCTTGAATTTTCGATGATTCAGTACGTTCTGTTTTTAGAAATTTACGACGAGCTGGTGTATTAAAAAATAACTCCTTCACTTCAATCGTTGTGCCTGGAGCAGCACCATAAGGAATACAATCAGTAAAGGTTCCTCCATCGATAAGGATTCGTGTACCAAGTTCTTGATCAACGGTTCTAGTTGTCAAAACAAAATGAGAAACAGAGGCGATACTCGCCAAAGCCTCCCCCCGAAATCCTAAGGATGCAATATCAAATAAATCTTCTACACATTGAATCTTCGAGGTTGCATGCCTAAGAACAGCAAGGCGTGCATCTTCCTCAGTCATCCCCTTGCCATTATCAGTAATACGCATATATGCGCTACCGCCTTCACCGATTTCTACCTCAATAGATGTAGATCCGGCATCAATAGAGTTTTCAATGAGTTCTTTTACCACGGATGCAGGCCGTTCTACAACTTCCCCAGCCGCTATTTTATTAATGGTGGTCTCATCTAAGACATGAATGGTTGCCATTATTTACCGCCTCCATTACGCGCTTCTGCCTGTAATTGATGAATTGCATTCAAAGCCTCAATAGGCGTCATAGTATTAACATCAATAGCCAACAGTGAATCTACCACAGAATGGGTGAATAAATTGCCAAAATCATCTGTATCAACAGTAGGTTTATTATATTTAATAACAGCTTCTGATGTAATAACACGATTATTTAAATCATCTGAATCAGTATTCTGCTCTTCTAATGATTCTAGAATAACTTCGGCTCGTTTTAAAACTTGAGCTGGCAAACCTGCCAATTTTGCTACGTGGATACCATAACTTCTATCAGCTCCACCTCTAATGATGCGGCGTAAAAAGGCTATATCCTTTCTTTTTTCTTTAACAGCTACTGTGTAGTTTTTAAGTCTTGGATATACCTCTTCTAAAGGAATTAATTCATGATAATGCGTTGCAAACAATGTCTTAGCATGAATATGTTTACAAATATGCTCCACCACTGCTTGCGCAATACTTAAACCATCAAAGGTGCTTGTACCACGACCAATTTCATCAAGAATAATCAAACTCTTAGATGTAGCATTTTCAAGAATATAGGCAACTTCTTTCATTTCAACCATGAAAGTACTTTGGCCTGTAGAAATATCATCGCTCGCACCAACACGTGTAAATACACGATCTACAGGAGAAATAGTGGCCTCCCTGGCAGGTATAAAGGAGCCTATTTGAGCCATAATCATAAGAATTGCTACCTGTCTCATATATGTGGATTTACCAGCCATATTAGGGCCAGTTATGAGCATGAATTCTTCGTCATCATGATTGAGTACGACATCATTAGGAACAAAAACCTCTCTTTTTAAGAATTTTTCTATCACTGGATGACGTCCATCGCGAATATTAATTTGCCCATTCATCACAATATTAGGGCAAATATAATTAGACTCATAGGCAACGGTTGCTAATGATGCAAGCACATCAAGTTCTGCTAAAGCCCTAGCTGTTTCCTGAACCTTTTTGATAACCCCTTTAATTTGATTCCGTAAATCTTGATATAGTTGTTGCTCTAAGGAAACAATCTTTTCCTTGGCACTGAGAATTTTAATTTCAAATTCTTTTAAATCAGGTGTAATATAACGCTCTGCATTAACTGTGGTTTGTTTCCGAATAAAATAGGCTGGTACCTTATCAACTTGAGCTTTGCTAACTTCAAAGAAGTAGCCAAAAACCTTATTGTATTTTGTTTTAAGTTTAAGACCAGTTTCTTCCCTAGCCTTATCCTCTAGTTTTTGAAGCCATACTTCACTATTAGTAGCTAGTGAACGAAGTTCATCTAATTCTTCATTATAGCCATCTCGAATAACTCGACCATCTTTTAATGTTAACGCAGGTTGCTCTGCAATAGCTCTACTCAATAGATCATATATATCTGCATGATCGTCAATACGACTATTAATAGATGTTAATGATAAGCCAGAAAACTCTTTAAGCAGAGTCTTAATATTAGGTAATACTTGCAAGGATTCCCGAAGTGATGTAAAGTCTCGCGGAGATACAGATCCAGTTTCAATACGACCTACGATACGTTCGAAATCATAAATACAATCTAAATAACTTTGTATTTCACAGCGTTCTGCATTGCGAGATATAAGCTCAGCAACTGCAGCTTGTCGTCGTTGAATGGTCGGTATATCTGTAAGAGGGCTTTCCAGCCATTGTTTTAATAAACGGGCCCCCATAGGCGTTAACGTTCTATCAAGTACATCTAATAATGTTCCCTTTACACCGCCGTCGCGTAAATTGTGAGTAATCTCAAGATGGCGCAAAGATGATGTATCCAGGATTAACCGATTGCCTACATCCATTTGATGTACATAATTAATATGAGAAATTTCGGTCTTAATAACATCTTGTAAATATAAGAGCATAAAGCCTAATGCAGCTAATACATCTTCTTCCATAAGTCCCATATCTTGAAAGTGATTATTTGCGAGTTTACATGCAGAATCTACACTTTCAAAGGAAGTAAACGGAGACAATACTACATTATTAAATTGATTATGAATGAAATCTACTATCGCTTGTGGCAAAATAGTGCCTTCAGGAACAATGATTTCAGCAGGTCTATACATGCTAAGGGAATCATATATTTGACTTATATTATTCTGTGGTACACGATCCCAAATAACCTCGCCTGTAGATATATCGGAGAATACAAGAATCCATGCTTCTTTAACTAAATAAAACAAGGCTAAAAAGTTATTACTCCGTGCATCATTACCATTTTCTGTCATTACAGTTCCCGGTGTGATGACTTGGATAACATCCCGTTTAACGATGCCTTTTACGGCCTTAGGGTCCTCTAATTGTTCACAGATAGCGACTTTGTACCCCTTTTTAACCAAAGTTTCTATGTAACTTTCAGCAGCATGAAAAGGAACGCCACACATAGGTGTTCGTTCCTCATTGCCAGTTGGTCTACCTGTTAAGGTGATATTCAATTCTCGCGATGCAATTAATGCATCTTCATTAAATAGTTCATAAAAATCACCAAGTCGGAAAAATAAAAGCTCATCGCTGTGTCGCGATTTAATGTCTAAATATTGTTCCATCATTGGTGTTACTTTTTTTGCCATTCTTACCCCTTTTGAATGGTACCGTAGCAGACCCATGTTTGTGCTTTATCAATATAGGCTGGTACAGTATCACCGATAGTTAACTCATCATCTTTTGGGAATAATACCATCTTATTCCCTGACGTACGACCAAACCACATGGTTTCATCTTTAGCACTTGGACCTTCTACAATAATATCAAATACGTGGCCTTCCATAGTTTTATTTAGCTCTAGTGAAATTTCATTTTGAATATCCATCAATTGCTGTAGACGAACGCGTTTTACTTCTTCTGGAACTTGCTCATCCATAGTAGCAGCAGGTGTACCAGACCGTTTAGAGTAAATAAAAGTATAGGCCATATCGTAGCGAACATCCTTTAATAATTGAAGCGTTTGTTCAAAATCTTCCTCAGTCTCCCCAGGAAAACCTACGATTATATCGGTTGTTACAACCACATTTTTAATTTTCTCTCTGCAGTAGGATAATAATTCTTTATAATGTTCCACCGTATAATGGCGATTCATCTTCTTTAAAATTCTATCGGAACCGGATTGAATTGGTAGATGTAAATGCGTAACGATGTTACTAGAACGTCCCAATGCATCAATCATTGATTTAGTCATATCTTGAGGATGACTAGTCATATAACGAATACGTTCAATCCCTGGGATATGATCAAGTGCATCTACTAATGTTCCAAAATCGGTACCATCTTTAAAGTCTAAGCCATAGGAATTTACATTTTGTCCTAATAAAGTAATCTCTTTAAACCCTTTTGCACCTAACTCTGTTACTTCTTTTACAATTGCTTCTACAGGCCGGCTAATTTCACGTCCCCGTACATGAGGAACGATGCAATAGGTACAGAATTTATTACAACCATTCATAATAGGAACCCAAGCAAAAAATGTGCCATTAGGTTTTGCCTGTAATTCTGGAAGTACTGTATTATCCATATCAACATTGATTTGGTGCTTATGAGTACGCTTAACCTCAGCAATCATTTCATTAATATGTTGAATATTATGAGTACCTAGTACAATATCGATATGAGGTGCTCGTTTAAACATTTCAGCTTGATTTTTTTGTGCCATACAACCTGTGATAGCAATGATCAAATCTTTATTTTTTTGTTTTAACCGTTTTAATTCACCAATACGACCGAATACTTTCGTTTCAGCAGTTTCACGTACCGCACAGGTATTCAATAATATTAAATCTGCCGATTCTACATCATCGGTCGGTATATAACCTACTGTTTCAAGTTGATGTGAAAGGCGCTCAGAATCAGCGGTATTCATTTGACAACCATAGGTATATATATAATATGACTTCATTCTAACTCCTAAATATGTTTTATAATCTTACGTTTTGTTTCTACAATATTTTTTACTTTTATAGACATCCGCTCTACAGACATGCCTGTAATGTATTCTAATTCGTTTCGCACAGATTTTTGTACCTGTTGCATAAGTGGTTTAACCGGATGTCCTTGTTCAATAACAACTGACATATCTAGCATTAAACCGTTCTGACCTTTAGAGCTCTTTTTGAAAGCGATATCTGATGAAGCATCAACACCAGGTACCTTTTTTAGGCCATTTCGAATTAATTTAATGATGACTTCATCATCAAAGGTTAGACGACCATAATAACTAAAGGCTGGTCTAACAACAGAACGTTCAAAGCCTTCAGATCCAATTTGACCAATTTTATCAGGATCTTGTTTACGCAATGTACGGCGACGCCAAATCGTCTTAATTGGATCGATAAGATAGCCTTTAAAATGAGGCTTTAATTCCATTGTTGGAACTGGAATGATATGCTTGCCTTCCTTTAATCGTGCATACTGTGCTTTTTCGATTTCTTTAGGGGTTGCCACATCCTCAATGCGAATATATCGATCTGGTTCTTGAATCCCCAATGCCTTTGTAATTTTTTTGACCATATTATCAGATGTACCGATAATCATCAATCGATTAGGATTTATTGCATCTAATTGACTACGAACCTCTTTAACTTGAACAGGATCTTGGAATATAGCACGACGAACAGCCTTTAAACGGCTAGATTCTTTTTTTGCAGAAAAGCCGGCTACAATTTTATTATCATGAATTAAAATACCATCATCAATAATGCATTCCACACTATTTTCATGAGCTAGTACGAGAGCCCGATGGCTTTTACCGGTCCCACTACCACCTACAAAAGCAATAACTTCCATAGTACACCTCACATCTATAATTACGCAGATATACAGCGTATGCGTTCAATAAATTGATTTACTAGATTACTATCTACAACATATTCACCTAAATGATAAGGATATCGATTAGGTATTCCATGATAATCAGATCCACCTGTAACAAATAAATTTCGTTCATTTGCCATAGCTAAATATTTTACTTCATCATCATGATCATGTTTAGAATGATATACTTCTACACCATCAAAGTTATAATTTAATAATTCTATAACATAATCATCATTACGGACTAGTTTTGGATGAGCTAACACAGCTAGACCATTTGCATTATGAATAATATCTAAAATTTCAGGTACTTCTAATTTTACTTTAGGTATATAACAAGGGCTTTTTGAATTTAATATACCATCAAATACATCTTGTACATCTTTGGCATAGCCATGATCTATTAATAATCTAGCAACATGTGGTCTACCATAGGACTTAGTATTTGGATATAAATTTTGTAATTCAGAAAAAGAAATGTCATAGCCATGAGCAATACATCGACTAATAATTTCTTTTATTCTTGATTCACGTTTTTCTTTGAAAAATTCAATGAATTTCCGTAATCCTTCATCATGATGATTAAATCCATAACCTAAGATATGAATATCCTTACCTTTATAGTGACCACTGAACTCACAACCTGTAATAATTTGAATAGAACTATTATTTTGTAACATTACATCTATACCAGCAATTTCATCGTGATCAGTTAATGCAATCATTTTCAAATCAGCTTCAATAGCATGCTGTAATAGCTGTTCTGGTGTTTCTACACCATCAGAAAATGTAGAATGCATATGAAAATCTACACGCATAATTACCTCCAAATTATTACATTACCCTATCATTTTATTATGACTTATTCCGCTTGTTTATTCAAGTTTTTACAAGGTATTAACTAAAAGTTTTCAATATGAAATTGAATGTATTCACATATATATAAATATAAAAATTGCGATTCCAATGAGCTTTCACTAGAATCGCAATTTAATTATAATTGGCTCAATAATTCTTGTACCTTGTTAGATACTTCATCGATTGGACAATTAATAGCTTCACCTGTTTTACGAACGCGGATTTCAACCTCATTGCTTTCCAACGTATTTTTACTTACTGTAATACGCAATGGGTAGCCAATAAGATCAGCATCTTTAAACTTAACACCAGCCCGATCTTTACGGTCATCTAATAATACATCTACTTTATTGTTTAACAATATATCGTAAATAGATGTACTTGTGGACATTAGAGCTTCATCTTTTGCGTTAATAGGAACAATAACTACTTCAAATGGAGCTATAGCACGAGGCCAAATAATACCATTTTCATCATGATATTGTTCAATAGCTGCAGCTAATGTACGGCTAACGCCAATACCATAACAGCCCATAACCATTGCATTAGGACGACCATTTTGATCAAGGTATGTAGCTTGTAAACTTTCAGAATATTTAGTACCTAACTTAAATACTTGGCCTACTTCGATACCTTTACTGTATTCTAAAGGACTATGGCATTCAGGGCACACATCGTCTTTAGTAATCAAACGAATAGGTGCTACGACAATATCTTCTGTATTAAAATCGCGTTTAGGATTGATATTGATGTAATGAGCATCAGCTTTATTTGCACCACCACAAACATTGTAAGTTTCCATAACAGATTCATCTACAACTATAGCAAAATCATCAGTTTGTTTAAGACCTACTGGGCTGATAAAACCAGCTGTCAATCCAACCTTCTCCAATTGTTCAGGTGTTGCCATTTCAGGTTCTACAGAACCATTAACAGCATGTTGAACAGCCACTTCATTCACATCATGATCACCGCGAACCATAGCTAGAATTACTTTATCTTCAATAGCATATACTACTGCTTTAATAGTTTTTTCCAAAGGTAAATTGAGCATCTCTGCAACAGCTTCAATAGTAGATGCATGAGGTGTATCTACTACTTCTAATTCTTTTAAAGCTTCTTCTGCTTGCTTCATAATGCCAGGTTTACCGATTTCAATATTCGCTGCATAGTCACAAGCGGAACAGTGAATAATATCTGCTTCACCGGCTTCAGCAATAGCCATAAATTCATGGGTATTGCTACCACCAATAGCACCGCTATCTGCTTCTACAGGTCTAAAAGTAAGACCGCAACGAGTAAAAATACGACTATATGCATCATACATATTTTTGTAAGAAACATCTGCCGCTGCATCATCAATGTCAAAGGAGTAACCATCCTTCATGATAAATTCGCGGCTACGCATTAAACCATATCGTGGACGACGTTCATCGCGGAATTTACTTTGGATTTGATAAAGATTAACTGGTAATTGACGATATGAATTAATTTCATTTTTTACCAATGTTGTAATCATTTCTTCATGAGTTGGTCCTAAGCAGTACTCCACATCATGGCGGTCATTGATACGCATCATTTCAGCACCATACGCATTCCAACGACCAGATTCTTTCCAAATCTCTGCTGGTTGCAAAATAGGCATCATAATCTCTTGTGCACCAGAACGGTCCATTTCTTCGCGAATGATAGCTTCAATTTTTTTGATGCTTCGCCAGCCCAACGGTAAAAAACTATATAAACCATTAGCAACCTTACGCATAAAACCTGCGCGCAACATAAGCTGTTGACTTACCACATCTGCATCAGATGGAACTTCCCGTAATGTTGGGGCATATAATTTACTGGCTAACATACAATTACTCCTTATCAATTGTTTCTAAATATTGATCGATTTCTCTAAATAAAGTATCTACTAGTTCAGATTCGGGTACGGTTTTTAAAACTTCCCCTTTTCTGAAAACGATACCTTGACCTTTGCCACCGGCAATACCAAAATCGGCTTCCCTAGCTTCACCAGGTCCATTAACGACACATCCCATTACGGCAACCTTAATAGGTGCAGAAATGGATGCTAGACGTTCTTCTACAATGCTTGCCATATCAAATAAATTAACTTGGCAACGACCGCATGTTGGGCATGAAATCATGGTAGCTCCAAAGTTTCTAAGACCTAAATTGCTTAGAATACTTTTACCCACCTCAATTTCATGAATAGGGTCACCTGTTAAGGATACGCGCAAGGTATCACCGATACCATCTAATAGCAATGCACCAATACCCATAGCCGATTTAATCGTACCTTGTTTAATGGTACCGGCCTCAGTTACACCTAAATGCAATGGATATGGTATTTTATCTGAAAGCTTTCTATAAGCTTCTACCATAAGTGGTACTTCGGTAGCTTTAATAGAAATCTTCATTTGTTTATAGTCTAATTTCTCTAAAATACGTACGTGTTCCAATGCAGTCTCAACCATACCATCAGCTGTTGGATGACCTCCATAAGCGTCTAATATATGTTGTGGTAAAGAACCAGCATTGACACCAATACGAATTGGAATTTGCTTAGGTTTAGCCTTTTCAATAACGGCCAACACCTTATCCTCTCCACCGATATTGCCTGGATTAATTCGAAGGCCATCTACATTATTATCAATGGCTTCTAATGCTAATTTATAATCAAAATGAATATCTGCTATAAGAGGAATGGTTATTCCTGCACGTACCGCTTTTAATGCTTTTGCAGATTCCATTGTAGGAACTGCAACTCGAACTAATTCACAACCAGCATCAGCTAATCGATTGATTTCAGCAATCGCCTTTTCCGTATGTACAGGATCAGTAGTAATCATTGACTGAATACTAACAGGTGCATAGTCGCCAATTTTTACATTGCCTACATAGATACCATTTGTTGGTTTTCTAGTAATCATATATAACTCCTAACTATGACTTATTTATAGTAATTGTAGTATATCTTTTGCGGTAGCATATACAAATATTGTAACTAATAACGCAATACCAATCATTTGAATATACATCAAAGCTTTAGCCGGTAATTTACGTCTTGTAATGGCCTCTATTAAAATGATGATGAGATGCCCACCATCAAGAACTGGTAACGGCAAAAGATTGATAACACCTAAATTAATACTTAGCAATGCCGCAAAACTCAATAGAGGTGCAAAGCCTTGTTGAGCTATAGAACCTGCCATATGTGAAATGCCAACCGGTCCAGATACTTCAGCCTGCTCTGTACCTACAACCATTTCACGTAGTCCATCTACCATAGCTACAATAATATATCCTGTTTTCTGAACAGCTAGTATGAAAGAATCCCCTATACTATGAGGTATTGTTTCATACGCTTGATATATACCTAACTTTGGTGTATCCTTTTCAATCTTTGGAATTACAGTAGTTTCAACTGTGTCACCATTACGATTTACTACAACGGTAACACCGTGATTAGCTGTGCCTTTCAAACGTTCAGAAATCTCTGACCACTTGGAAATAGGTTGGTTATCAATGGAAAGTATAATGTCTCCACCCTGTAATTTTCCTAAATCTGCAGCACCACCTGTAATAACACTGCCAATTATAGGCTTATCAGTAGAAACCATTGTCCCCACTGTAGCATTTAGGCCGAAATAAATGACTATAGCCAATAAGAAATTAAAAATAGCACCAGCAGAAATAACAATAAGTTTTTTATAAGCTGGTTTTGTATAGAATGAACCATCATCTAATGGCTCATCAGGTGTCATTCCAGCGATGCGATTGAAACCACCTAACGGAATACAACGAACAGAGTATAAGGTCTCGCCATACTGTTTTTTTAACAAAACAGGACCAAAACCAATAGCAAATTCATCAACACGCATGCCCGATAATTTTGCAGTTATAAAATGACCTAGTTCATGAATAAACACGATTAGACCAAATACAAATATTGTGGCTAAAGCCGTAATCATACTATCTCCTATTTATAAATTCTGAAGCTTTTATGCGAGCCCATTGATCGATAGCTAGTAAGTTATCGAGAGTAAAATCATCTTCTCTTCCCATGGATTCCAAAACAGCGGTAACGATTTTATAGATATCGCTAAATATGATTTTTCCATCTAAAAATGCATATACGGCAGTTTCATTAGCTGCATTAAATACGGCTGGCTTAAAACCACCAATTTTACCAACTTCATATGCTAAATTTAAAGCAGGAAAATCATCCACTCTAGGAGGCATAAACTCAAGAGTGAGTAATTCTTTAAAGTCCAAATGTTTCATATCAAGGTGCATCCGTTTAGGATATGTTAAAGCATATTGAATTGGTTCACGCATATCAGGATTACCCATTTGTGCAAGGATAGCACCATCATTTAAACGAATCATGGAATGAATAATACTTTGAGGGTGAACCACCACATCGATATGATCAAAATCAAAGTCGAATAACCAATGGGCTTCAATGACCTCTAGCCCTTTATTAAATAAAGAAGCAGAATCAATAGTAATTTTGCTCCCCATATTCCATGTAGGATGTTTTAAACAATCCTCTGCCGTAGCAGAAGCAATACGTTCACTAGGCCAGGTTCGAAGTGGCCCACCTGAAGCAGTTAATATCAATGAATCTACATTCGATTTAGTTTGTCCTTCCAAACATTGGAAAATAGCACTATGTTCACTGTCTATAGGTAAAATAGCAACATTATATTCCTTAGCAAGTGCCGTAATTAGAGGTCCACCTGCTACCAATGTTTCTTTATTGGCAAGGCCGATAGTCTTGCGGGCCTTAATGGCCTCTACAGTTGGCTCAATACCAACAGCACCAACAATTGCGGTAACCACCATAGTAGCTTCTTGAATTGTGGCTGCACTAATCAAAGCTTCTTTACCACCTATAATTTTAGTGGAACCATGATAACGTTCTTTAAGAAGCATATATGCTTGTTCATCAACTACACCAGCTATTAATGGATTAAATTCATTAATTTGTTGTTCTAATAAATCAATATTACGGTGAGCAACTAATGCAACGGCTTTAAATTGGTCAGGATGTTGCTTAATAACATCTAATGTTTGTGTACCAATTGAGCCAGTGCTTCCCAATATACTTACGTACTTCATAAAAGCCTTCTTTTCTGTTTATGTTTATTATGCAAAACATAAAATTAATAATAATGTAACTGGTGCGGTAAACATTAAACTATCAAAACGATCTAAAACCCCACCATGACCAGGTAATAGTGTACCTGAGTCTTTTACATTACATAATCGTTTTAATTTAGATTCAAATAAATCACCTAAAGGTGCTAATACACCACAAATGATGCCAACATAGGCACCTATATAGACTGGTATATGACTGATTACAGCATACACAATACCAGTTACAACACAGCCGATAAAACCGCCAATAAAACCTTCTAATGTTTTATTAGGACTTATGGACGGTACAATTTTACGTTTACCAAATGCACGACCGGCAAAGTACGCAAAGGTATCGCTAGCCCATGTTGAAAACAATAATAACCATAGCATAACTACGCCCCAACTTTCACCAACAATAGGCATTGTTAATGAACTATAGAGCCAGTCATGACGTATCAATAATAATGAGCCTAGTCCCATTACTATATATAGCAAACCAAATAAGCTATAAGAAACGCTACTCATAGAATATGTATTTTCACCAAATGTACACATTAGATAATTGGAAATAATGGCGAATACAAAGCAAGCCATACTTACTGTATAACTGCCAAACCACAAGGATATCATGATAGCGATAATTGAAAGGTATCCCCACAATACCGGTACACGAACATGTTTAGCCTTACTTAGCAGTATAAATTCTCGCCATCCAATAAGTGCTAATAATGTAATGAGTATATCATATGTTAAGCCACCTAGTGTAATGGCACCTAACGCAATGATAAACCCGATAACTGCAGTGATAACACGTGTTTTAAGCATCGATTATTCCTCTTGCAAGCCACCAAAACGACGTTCTCGTTTTTGATAGGCTGCTATAGCTTCTAATAATGTTTCTTTTGTAAAATCTGGCCAATGTAAATCAGTAAACCAAAATTCGGCATATGCTAACTGCCATAATAAAAAGTTACTAATACGATAATCTTTGCTAGGACGTATTAGTAAATCGACATCACTAAACTCTTGCGTATACAAATGACTGCTAACATATTGTTCAGTAATATCTTGAACTGCAAGTTGTCCCTCTAACACAGATTGTGCTATTCCTTGTACAGTCCGTACTATCTCATCACGCCCACCATAATTAATAGCTAATTGTAAGGTTAGGCCTGTATTATTCTTAGTTAATGCTTCGGAATCAGAAATAATCGTTTGTAATTCTTCTGAAAGTCCTTGAATATATCCAATGAAACGTATACGAACATTATGTTCATGCATATATTGTACGTTTTTTTGTAAATATTCTTTAATCAAGGCCATCAAAAGAGAAACCTCTTGCTCAGGCCGTTTCCAGTTCTCCGTTGAGAATCCATATACTGTTAATGCTTTTACACCGATTTCATCAGCAGCAATAACAATTTCTTTTAATACATCAGCACCTGCTCGATGTCCCATTGACCGAGGCATGCCACGACGCTTTGCCCAACGTCCATTGCCATCCATAATAATAGCTACGTGACGAGGCACATTGTGTTCATCTATATTAACTGTAGATGAGGTATGGCGTTTAAATAGTTTCCTCAGCATACATTACCTCCAGAGTATGTCCAAAATCACTTGCAACCATAGGTCTATATAGAATGATATGAAGCATATCCTCAGATTCAGTGATTCTTGCGACATAATAGCCTTCAGAGGCTATCTCAAAAAAGCGATTAAAATTATCGCCTATTATTACCTTAAAAGGAATATGGGCAGCCTGCAATTGAGACTTTGCAAGCTGCCAAGGCATTCCAATAAGACTACTAGAATTAGTCATTATACTTCTAGTACGTCCTTTTCTTTAACGGCTTTCAATTCATCGATTTGTTTAATCTTTTTATCCGTTAATTTCTGAATTTGATCTAAACCATCTTTAGCATCATCTTCAGTAATCGTTTTAGCTTTTTCTTCTTTTTTCAATGCATCATTAGCATCACGACGAATGTTACGAACTGCTACCTTTGCATCTTCAGCTTTCTTATGAACTACTTTAACAATTTCCTTACGACGTTCTTCTGTTAATTGAGGAATTGTCAAACGAATAGCCGTACCATCATTACCTGGGTTTAATCCCAAATCTGATTGTAAAATAGCTTTTTCAATAGCACCAATCATGGATTTATCCCATGGTGCAATTAAAATCATACGAGGTTCTGGTACAGAAATATTAGCTACTTGATTAATTGGCGTAGGAGATCCGTAGTAATCAACCATCACCTTATCAAGTAATGCAGTACTAGCACGACCGGTACGAATAGAAGCAAATTCATGCTTTAAAGACTCGATGGACTTATTCATACGTTCTTCTTGTTGTTGCATTAATTCTTTTAATTCCATAGTGGTTTATTCTCCGCGAACGATAGTCCCTACTTCTTCACCTTTTGCAGCTTTGGTAATATTACCAGGAATATCCATGCTGAAAACGATAATAGGGATATTATTGTCTTTACATAATGTAGTGGATGTAGAATCCATTACTTTTAATTCTTTTGTAATAATGTCATTATATGTTAATTCATCAAATTTAACGGCATTAGGATTTGTTTTTGGATCAGAATCATATACACCATCAGCAAACTTTTTAGCCATCAAAATTGCATCAGCTTCAATTTCTGCAGCGCGCAATGCAGCTGTTGTATCAGTGGAGAAATAAGGTTTCCCAAGGCCTGCGCCAAAGATAACGATACGTTTTTTCTCCAAATGACGAATTGCACGACGACGAATATAAGGCTCTGCAATTTCCTGCATTTCAATAGCTGTTTGTACGCGAGTATCTACGCCAGCTTGTTCTAATGCATCTTGCAATGCTAAGGAGTTCATCACTGTTGCCAACATGCCCATATAGTCAGCTGTAGCACGATCCATACCTTGATTGCTACCAGCTAACCCTCTCCATAGGTTACCGCCACCAACAACAATAGCGATTTCTAAATCAGTGGATTTTGCCAAAGCTGCAATTTCTTGTGCAAACTTTTCAACTACATCAGGGTTAATACCAAAACCTTGATCACCCGCTAATGCTTCACCACTCAACTTCAAAACAATACGTTTAAAGTGTCTCTTTGCCATTTGTATACTCCTCTATTGCAAAATAAGAGAACACGGTACGGTGTTCTCTTATTATTTATTAATTATTTACCAACAGATGCCATTACTTCTGCTACGAAGTCATCTTGGCGTTTTTCAATGCCTTCGCCCAAACCGTAGCGAACAAAACGACGTACGTTGATGTTTTCACCGATTTTTGCAATATTTTCATTAATGATATCAGTAACTGTTTTGTCACCATCTTTAATGAACGCTTGTTCTAATAGGCAATTTTCTTTATAGAATTTTTCAATACGGCCATTAACCATTTTTTCCAAAACAGCTTCAGGTTTTGGTTTACGGCCTGCTTTAACATCTTCTTCAGCTTCTGCTTTAGCTTGTTCCAACAATACTTGTTTTTCATGTTCGATTACTTCAGCAGGAACCTCTTCACGGTTTAAGTATGTAGGGTTAACAGCTGCGATTTGCATTGCGATGTCGCGTGCTAAGCTTTGGAAATCATCAGTTTTAGCAACGAAGTCAGTTTCGCAGTTAACTTCAACTAAAACACCGATACGACCACCAGCATGAATGTAGGATTGTACTACACCTTCAGCTGCGATACGACCAGCTTTTTTAGCTGCAGCAGCCAAACCTTTTTCACGAAGAAGGTCAACCGCTTTATCGATATTACCGTCAGTTTCAACTAATGCTTTTTTTGCATCCATCATACCTGCGCCAGTCATGTCGCGCAATTCTTTTACCATAGCAGCAGTAATTGCCATTATTTGTTCCTCCTAGTACTAATTAAGGTAAGGATATAGTCCTTACCCTAATTATATATGTTATAGATTTATCTTTCAAATGCTAATCAATTATGATTAAGTGCTAACAGAATTATTCTGCAGCTTCAGCATTGCCTTCTTCGAAGGATTCGCCTTGACGGCCTTCAAGAACAGCGTCAGCCATTTTACCAGCCAATAATTTTACTGCACGGATAGCGTCATCATTTGCTGGGATTGGGAATTCAACTTCGTCTGGATCGCAGTTAGTGTCAACTGTTGCAACAACTGGAATACCCAATTTTTTAGCTTCTGCAATAGCGATTTTTTCTTTTTTAGGATCAACTACGAAAAGAGCACCTGGCATTTTAGGCATATCTTTGATACCGCCAAGATATTTTTCCAATTTTTCCATTTCATGACGAAGACCGATAACTTCTTTTTTAGGCAATACTTCAAAAGTACCATCTTCTGCCATAGCTTCCAATTGTTTTAAACGTTTAATACGAGTTTCAATTGTTTTGAAGTTAGTCAACATACCGCCCAACCAACGTTCGTTAACGAAGAACATGTTAGCACGGATAGCTTCTTCTTTAATAGCTTCTTGAGCTTGTTTTTTAGTACCTACGAACAAGATTACTTCGCCTTGGGAAGCAACTTCACGTAAGAAATTGTAAGCTTCTTCTACTTTTTTAACTGTTTTAGACAAGTCAATGATATAAATACCATTGCGTTCAGTGAAGATGAATTTCGCCATTTTAGGGTTCCATCTTCTAGTCTGATGACCAAAGTGTACACCAGCCTCTAATAATTGTTTCATTGATACAACTGCCATTGTGGCACCTCCTGTTAATTAACCTCCGCCGCTTCATCCTTCGGGTCACCCAAAATTAGGCACAGTACCGAAGTCCACTGACGTGCATATTTTTCATACCTAGTAATTTTAACAAAAAAATATTCTAAAAGCAAGTAAAGAGTCAGTAATTACAAAAGAATTACTGACTCTTTATAGCATAGTATATATCTACAATAAAAAACTTATGATTTTTACTCGAATCTAGATATATTTTATATTAATTATTACGTATTGCTTCGATCATCTTCGCTCTATCAGGAGCCCCAAATACAGCAGATCCAGCAACTAACATGGTGGCACCTGCATCCTTAATTGGTATGCAAGTAATATCGTTAATACCACCATCAACCTCTATAACAGCATCATTATTACCAGCTGAATCCAATAAAAGTTTCGCTTGTTTAACTTTTTCTATAGCCCGTGGAATAAAGGATTGTCCTCCAAATCCTGGGTTGACGGACATGATTAAAATCATATCTAAGTCTCCGGCCACATCTTCTAACATCGAAACTGGTGTCCCTGGGTTGAGCGCAACCCCTGCTTTCATACCAGCGGATTTAATCTGCTGTATCAATCGGTGCATATGAGGAACTGTTTCTTGATGAAAGGTAAAGTACTCAACACCAATTTTTGCATATTCTTCAACATAATCAGCCGGATTAGTGACCATCAAATGTACATCAAAAGGCAATGCAGTATGTGGGCGGATAGCTTTTACAATAGGTCCGCCAAATGTAAGATTAGGCACGAAATGTCCATCCATAACATCGATATGAAGATAATCAGCACCAGCAAGTTCAACACTTTTAATTTCATCACGCAATATTGAAAAATCTGCGGATAACATAGATGGAGCTATTTTAATCATTTTAAAACCTCTTTCTTTGGTTTTGTATATCTTTTCGAATATTCGTGTACGCATCATAGCGACTTTCAAAAATTTTATGATTTGCCAAAGCCTCCTTGATACCACAAATCGGTTCATGCTCATGATAACAAGGATTAAATTTACAAGCTTCTACATAATCAGAAAATTCAGGGAATAGTGTAGGTAATCGTTCTAATGTAATATCAGTAAATTCAATAGAACTAAAGCCAGGTGTATCCATGATAAATGAATCAGCATTTAAACTAAACAATGAGGCATGACGTGTTGTATGCTTCCCACGTTTAATCTTATCGCTTATCTCACCCGTCTGGAATGCAAATTTTTCATCCACTGCATTTAAGAGGCTACTTTTACCAACACCGGAAGGTCCTGCAAAAGCAGTAATCTTGTGCTGCAAATGATTGCGTAATTCATCAATACCGATATGATTTATGGCCGATGTAGTGATAACATGATATCCAATCGATTTGTACTTATCGATTAATACATCTGTCGATGCATCACCGACATCGTACTTATTTATGCACAAAATGACCGGTATATCAGCATGTTCAATCATTACTAACATTTTATCGAGTAATAACTCATTAATGTCAGGATTATGAGAAGCAACAACAAGGATAACTTGGTCGATATTAGCGACAGCAGGACGTATCATTGAATTGTGACGTGGCAAGATATTCTCAACGAATCCATCTTCTGAAAACTCTACACGATCACCTACAAGCAAACTATATTTCGACTTTTTAATACGTCCCCGCACCTTACATTCATGAATGGTTCCAAATTCATCTTGAATATAAAAGTAACCATTCATATTTTTAATTACAATACCTGTACTCATACGGCCTCTACAACGCAGTATCTTGAACTAATGCACCATTTAGGTACACCTGTATTCGAACATTGCCCACACCAGATACATTTTTTACGATACGGTCACCAGGTTTATTTGTATCATCGTATATAACGGAAGATCCATCATCATCCTTTACGACAATTTTGACTTCTTGATTTTTAGAACCAGACGGTACAGTTATATCTACAGTCCCTTTCGTTCTATTAGAAGAGCTTTGCTTAGAGTCGTCTTTTTTTGAAGAATCTCCCTTTAATTCAGTAGCTAAGTTCAAGCTACTACCTTCAGAAACCTCTTCACCAGCTTTTATACTTTGTTCTGTAACAATTGATTTATCATCTACTGAACCAGCAATCTGATTAACACCAATATTGTTAGAACTCAATACTTGGCGAGCATCTTTCAAGGTCATACCAACGAGATCTGGCATTTTAACCTTCTTAGCTTGTGCTTTATTTACAACTAAATCAACAGTAGTGCCTTTGGATACCTTAGAATCACCAGAAGGACTTTGTGCAACTATAACATTATCAGGTTTTCCTTCAACAGATCCTTGCGTGATTTTTCCCACTACTAAGCCTAAATCTTTAAGACGTTGACGTGCTTGATCTACAGTCAAACCAGATAAATCTGGCACTGTAATATCGCCAACCCCTTTAGATACAACAAGATGAATCGTACGCTGTTCCTTGACTTTTTCACCTGCACCAGGGCTTTGAGAAATTACTTGTCCTGCCGGAACATCTGTATTAGTTACCTCACTTGTGGATACGCGTAGGTGTTTATCTTCCAAAATGTTTTTGGCTACAGAGACTTGTTTACCTACTACATTTGGTACATCAACAGTAGTATTACTCCAGAAATTACCATAACTCAAGAATGCACCTAAAAATGCAATCAAGAAAATAACGGCAGCACCAAGAACTATATATTTTTGTGGTATAGATGCAATCTTACTAAGCATAGATTTCTTTTTTTCCTCATTAGGCGTAGAATCATCGATATCACTGAAATCATCTAATGTATCTGGATCTACAGCCGGAATCATTTGTGTCGCAAAATCGTATGGTTCATGACGTTGTGTTTTTCCCATTGTAAAGCCTTGAGATAAACGTAAGTCCCCCATCATTTCAGATATGGAATCAAATCGATCAGTAGGATTTTTAGCTAATGCTTTCATCACAACCGCTTCTAACAATGGTGGTATAGAAGGATTATATCTTGTAGGTGGAATGACCTTTTCTCGTACATGTTTTAATGCTACTGCAATTGGTGTTTCCCCTTCAAAAGGAACCTTGCCAGTTAACATTTCATATAAAACGACACCTAAGGAATAAATATCTGTATTTCCATCGACAGGTTTTCCACTAGCTTGTTCTGGTGAAAGATAATGAGCAGACCCCATTATAGAATTTGTGTACATAACAGTGTTAGTGGTATTCATAGCACGTGCAATACCAAAATCAGTCACCTTTACACGACCTGTATTTGTAATAATTACATTATGTGGTTTGATATCGCAATGAACAATTCCCATTGCATGGGCATGTTCTAAGCCCTCACCGATAGCAATAGTAATCTTAACAGCTTCGTCAATGGATAATCGATGATGACGGGTAATATATTCTTTAAGTGTTTCTCCGTCTACATATTCCATAATGATATAATGCATGCCTTGATCATAGCCTACATCATACATATTCACGATATTAGGGTGATTTAACTTGCCTGCAGCCTGCGCTTCTCGTTTAAATCGACTTACAAATTCATCGTCACTAGCAAAGTTTGAATGTAAAATTTTTATGGCTACTGGACGGCCTAATAAAGTATCTTCACCTTTATATACGTCGGCCATTCCGCCAACACCAATCTTGGTCAGGATACGATAGCGATTATCCAGCAATGTATCTTTAATCTTCATAATATTTATAACTCTCCATATCTAGATTAGATAGTTCCTACTATAATGGTAACATTATCACCGGCACCAGCATCATATACATCAGCAATCAATGTATTTAATACCTCTGTATTATCATCAATATGATGTAATACTTCTCGTATTCTTTCATCGCTAATATACCCAGATAATCCATCTGTACATAATAGAATTCGATCACCGGATTTTACAGGTAGTGTACCACTATCGACATGTAAATCTTCTTCAACACCGACGGCTCTAGTTAATAAATTACGTTGCGGGTGTACAATCATCTCTTCTTTTGTAATTTCACCAGCATCTAATAACTGTTGAACCATAGAGTGATCCGTGGTAATTTGCGTCAATTCATCATTTCTATAAATATAGAGTCTACTGTCGCCGACACTAGCCCAAAGTAGATTATCATCTACCTTAGCAACCACAACAGCAGTAGTTCCCATTCCACTAAGCCGTTCCTCTCGTGCCACACGATTAACTATGCGTGTATTCGCATGTAATATAGCATCAACTAAGGACGTTTCATTAATGGTAGGAGTAGATTGTAAATATTCTTTTATTTCATCAACAGCATAGGTGCTGGCGATTTCTCCGCCTCTATAGCCTCCCATGCCATCAGTAACAGCACAAATATTATCACTAATAAAAAAGCGATCTTCATTCTGTTTTCTGACTAATCCAATTTTACTTAAACCTACGATATTATTCATGAATCTCCTCTTTCCGACCGTGGGCTACTTTTAATTGTCCACATGCGGCTTGAATAGCATCGCCCATTTCTTTACGAATTGTAACAGAAACACCATAAGAAGCGACAATATCCTTAAATATGTTCATATGTTTACTAGAAGGTTTATACAAATTAATATGTTCATTCCCATTTACAGGAATAAGATTGACATGACAATTAGGAAATGCCTTGCCAATGTTTCCTAACTCATGAGCTTCCTCTAACGATACATTAATTGAATCTATTAAAATATATTCAAATGTTATACGTCGCTGTGTTTTTTCATAATAATATTTTACAGCATCTAAAACCTCGTCTAATTTGTATCGAGATCCAACAGGCATAATCTTACGACGTGTTTCATCTGTTGTAGCATGTAAAGATAACGCTAATGTAATCGGAAGATCCTCATCTGCCAATTTATAAATATTAGGAACCCAACCACAGGTAGAAATAGTCATTTTTCGATAACTAATATCAAATGTCATAGGGTCGTGAATAAGTTTTAACGCCTGCAATACATTGTCATAATTTTGTAATGGTTCACCAGCGCCCATGACAACTAAAGAGTGAATATCTTCTTGTTTTAAAGCACTAAAGAGAACAACTTGACCTACAATTTCAGGAACCGATAAGTCTCTAAATAATCCCCCCTGTGTAGATGCGCAAAAAACACAGCCCATAGCACATCCAACTTGGGAGGAAACACATACAGAGTTACCATAATGTTGCTCCATTAGAACGGCTTCAATTCTGCTGTGATCAGCAAGTTCCAATAATAATTTCTGTGTTTTTCCGTCGGGTGATACAGATTGAGTAATCACTTTAGGAATCGATACTATGCAATTAGAATCCAACCAATCTCTCAAGGTCTTAGGGAATTGTGTCATATCTTGAAATACAAAAATATGACGATGATATATGTAATCAATCAATTGTTTCGCACGAAATTTTTGAATTTTATGTTCCTCAAATAACGCTTGCAATTCAACTAACGATTTACCCAACAATTCAATCATGAGTGCTCCCATTCAAAGCTAACAACTTAGTTAAGAAATACGTTGCATTTTAACCATAAAGAAACCATCCATATCATCTGTTGGTGGATATGTTGTAATCATACCACTATTTGACTTAAGTGGGAAATCCTCCACCACAGGAATAATAGAAAACTCCTTATGTTTCTGCAAAAATGATTCAACTACCTCTTCGTTTTCCTTGTAGTTTAATGTACAAGTGGAATATATTAAATAGCCTTTTTCCTTAACAGTCATAGCAGCACGTTCTAAAATGGCTAACTGTAATGGTGGTAATTCTCTAAGTATTGATTCCTGTTTTCGCCAACGCATATCTAGTTTCTTTTGAAGAATACCTAATCCAGAACACGGTGCATCTACGAGCACTCGATCAAAATACGAGTTCCATGAATCTGGTAATTTTGTGGCATCCTGTACTTTTGTATGCACAATAGAAGCACCCAATCGGTCAGCATTTGAATTCATGAGTTCAATCTTATGTTCATGTATATCACAACTCATTAATGAACCTACATTATCCATTAAAGTTGCCATGTACATGGATTTACCACCTGGAGCAGCACAGCAATCTAATATACGCTCACCAGGTTGCGGATTTACGAGACGTGCTACTAGCATAGATGCCTTATCCATAAATGTAATATAACCTTTTATAAATGCCTCAGATTTTTCAAGGCTACCACGATGGCTATTAATATAAATAATATCCTCGTAATTAGAATCCTGTGTAACAGCCCATCCTTGTTCATTTAACATAGTTAAACATTGTGGAATATCAATAAGAATCGTGTTAATACGTGCCGTCAATTTAGGCTGTTCATTAAACCATGCACATAAATCTTCTGTTTTGTCACGACCAAACTCACTTATCCATAAATTGATAAGCCAAAGAGGAATATTGTAAATGAAAGAAATAGCTTCTATATCATTAGCTGCTAAGTCTTCAATACCGATACTATCTTGTTCTCGTATAACGGATCTCAATATGGCATTTACGAAGCCAGATAGACCTCGTGTTAATTTCTTCGCTAATTTAACTGATTCATTAACTGCTGCACTTTCCGGTACCTTATCCATATAGATAATCTGATATACACCTAGTCGTAAAATTTCTACGACCATAGAGGACAATTTTTTTATAGGACGTTTGGCAAAATGTACGATAATAGCATCTAAATAATTGCGTCTACGCACCACACCGTATACAAGTTCTGTAAAGAAGCGTCTGTCTAAGTCAGATAGATTATATTTTGAAATATAGTCCTGTAAAACAATATTAGCATAGGCACCCTTACGATTGATATCAGATAATGCCTTTACAGCCAATAATCGTATATTCTGTTTTTGTCCGTTTTTAGCAATTTCGTTCATAGTTATCCTTATCAATCAGTAACTCTACAGCATCTCGTACCTTGTTAATATCAACAGTCGTATTACAACAAGGTCCATTAGGGCGTTCATTTAATACTCCGATAACAGGAATAGGAAATACATCAGCCATACCACTTGCAAGATCTCGTTCACAAGCTATAGCAATAATCGCTTTAGGTTTTGCTTCTTTAACCTTCATACGAGCCAATGTACCACCAGTGACAACTATAAATTGACAACCATATTCCTTCGCGATTTTCAATAACCCTCCTACCTGACAGCGACCACATTGCTTACAATTGTATACATCATGTGTCACCTTATGAATACAGGTGTTCTCTTGAAGACAATGAGGTGTTAATAAAAGGATACGTTCAGGAGGTACTTTATATAAATTCATAACCACTAGATGATTAATTAAATCAATCATAGCTTGACGTAATTCATCTTTTTGTATGCCTATGAAAGTCTTTCCTAGCCCTAATGATAATGGGAAAAGTAAATAAATAAATCGATTAGCTATTCGTAAAACTATAGGATGAATATATCTAAAACCTAGAGAAGCAATAGCTAGAACAAACCAAAGTCCCCAAATACCTAATATTAAGAGTCCACCTATACTTTCACTAATAAAAGCTAAGTTGTATGATATTCTTTCTAATCCTGGCCAAACTATATACATTGAAAAGCCGATGATTATTGAAATGAATAAACAAGATAGAGCCGATAATTTTAAATATAATGGGTATCTTTTGTAATATATATTACACTTCGTCAAATGCAATACCACCTTTAATTTGGTGACCATTAATAAAATCTTGGGCACTAATACGCTTTTTATTTTCTGGTTGTACCTCTGTAAGGAGAATAAAACCTTGATCACCAGTCGACACAACAAGTCCCTTTGCTGTATGCACTATAGTTCCAGGAGGTGCAAATTCTACAGGAATCTCATTGTTATTTACAAAAATTGTGGTCATATTATTGTTTACAGATATAATCTCAACCATTTGAGCAGACCATATCTTTAACCGTTTCCCCTGTAAGAAAGAATAACATCCAGGTGCAGGATTTAAACCACGAATCAAGTTGACAATCTTATGTGCCGGTTGATGCCAATCAATAAGCCCCATTTCTTTTGTAATCTTAGAAGTGTGGCTTGCTAAAGCGTCATCTTGAGGGGTGGCTGTAATTTCACCTTTCACCCATTTATCTAATACAGGAGAAATAGTGCGAGCCCCTAATTCAGCAATGCGCTCAAATAAAGCGCCTGTTGTTTCATTTGGAAGTATATCAATTTCTGCAATATCGATAATATCTCCTGTATCTAAACCATCATCCATATGCATAATGGTAACCCCTGTTTTAGTATCACCATTTAAAATAGCATAATGGATAGGTGCTGCCCCCCTATATTTTGGCAATATAGATGCATGGATATTAATACATCCATATTTAGGCAAACGAATAAGCCATGGTGGCAAAATCTTACCGTAAGCAATTACGACGATAACGTCTGGTGCAAGATTAATCAATTCCTGTTGAACAGCATCATCACGTAATGTTATAGGTTGATATACGGGCAAATCCAAAGATAACGCAGCTTCTTTAACTGGTGGCATTTGAATCTGCTTACCACGTCCCTTTTGTTTATCGGGTTGGCAATATACACCTACTATAGAATGACCAGCCTCAACTAATGCGCGTAATGTAGGAACAGAAAAATCTGGCGTGCCCATAAATACTATGCGTAATGGATTATTGTTAGACAATTTCCTTCTCCTCCGGATGATCTGCAATACGGCGTAAGTTTGTAGCTTTTTCAATAAACAAATGACCTTCTAAATGATCTATTTCATGTTGAAAAATTCTAGCTAAAAAACCTTCAGCTTTAATCATAACTTTTTTATTATGTGGATCTATACCTGTTACGGTAACCTTTTCAAAACGTTCCACATCTCCAAAATAACCTGGTACACTTAAACAGCCTTCTAGCCCAATTTGGCTTCCTTCACCATGAATAATTTCAGGGTTGATAAGCGCTATTAATCCACTACCAGCATGATCATCAACTACTATTATGCGTTTTGAAACATTAACCTGCGGTGCTGCCAATCCAACACCTTCTGTTTTATACATTGTGTCGGCCATATCTTCTATTAAAGCACGCATTTTTTTATTTACATGTTCTACAGGTTCTGCAACCTCTTTTAATATGGGATGTCCCGCTTTTACTACTTCAAGTACTGCCATATACTCCTCTTATCAAATAGGGTCTACATCGATAAGTAGACCTTCTTGTGTAAAAATCCAAGAATTATATATATAATCTTTTACAGCATCTAAATTTTCTCCGCGAATCATAATCGATAAACGATACATATCGCGAATCTTTTTAATGCCTGCTTCATAAGGACCATTAACATCAATCGATTGTGATTTAAAATTTGTTTCCAAATCATCTACAATTTTTTGAGCAATCGATTCAGCCATTTCTTCCTTCCCATGTCTTATAACCATATAAATCATTTCGCGAAATGGTGGATACCCTAAGTCCTTACGATTTACTATTTCTTCATTGTAAAAGCCCAAATAATCATGAGCCTTACTCTTTATTATAGCATAATTTAAAGGATTATATGTTTGTATAACAACACTGCCAACCTTATCACCACGCCCCGCTCGTCCTGATGTTTGCGTTAGTAGATCAAATGCACGTTCAGATGCTGAATAAACAGGTATATTTAAGACAGAATCAGCTGTCAATATACCTACAGCTGTTACATCCTTAAAATCATGCCCTTTAGAAACCATTTGGGTCCCTAATAAAATATCATATTTATGTTTACCAAAATCTTGAAGAATTTCTTCGCCCATATCTTTATGCTTAGTTACATCTTGATCTAAACGCGCAATACGAGCGCCTTTAAAATGTCGGCGTAATTCTTCTTCAACTTTTTGTGTGCCAGAACCAAAGAATTTAATTCTTTTACTATGACATTTAGGGCATACTGAAGGAATTGGTTCATGGTGCTCACAATAGTGACACCGCAACTCTTCACCAGCTTGATGGTACACCATAGCAACCTCACAATGAGGACACATAATCGTTTCACCACAATCACGACACATGACAAATGTGCTGTAGCCACGACGATTTAAAAGAATAATCATCTGATTTCCATCCGCTAATGTACGCTCAATAAGATGTGTCATAGCATCGGAGAACACAGAGTAGTTGCCACGAATCATTTCTTCTTTCATATCTACAATTTGAACATTTGGCATCGGTTGATCAAAGATACGGGTTGGCAACTCTAACAGCTTATATTGTCCTTGTAAAGCCTTGTAATACGATGTGATAGCAGGTGTAGCAGAGCCTAAAATAACAGGACAATCATGAGCCATACCTCTCCATAATGCAACATTTTTTGCATTATAACGAATCATATCTTCCTGTTTATAGGACGTATCATGTTCTTCATCTAATACAATAAGCCCAATATCTTCAGCAGGCGCGAAAACGGCAGAACGAGCGCCAATAATGATATGGCTATCCTTCCTTCGTATACGTTCCCAGTTATTATTTCGCTCACTAATGGTTAGTTTACTATGGAAAACAACAACTTCATCGCCAAAGGTAGAAACAAAACGACGAACAATCTGATCGGTTAATATAATTTCAGGAACCAGAATAATGGCGGTTTTACCTTTTCCTATACAACGAGCAGCAGCTTTTAAATAAATTTGTGTTTTACCACTACCAGTTACACCATGCAAAAGGAATGTGTTATACGATTCAAGGTCCATCATCTGCTTAATCGGTTCATATACAATTTGTTGTGCTTCAGTTAACGGAATTGTTTCTTCGCCACTCAGCAATTCGGTAAAAGAAGTTTTTGTATCTTTAAAGCGTTCTTCAATATGAATGCCATGCTCTTCACCGACCTGTTTAATAACCATATAAGAATAGCCTTTGGCTCTTAATAAAGATTTAGGAGCCCCACCTACGTCGATGAGATAGTTAGCCAACTCACGCTGCTTGCGCTTCTTAGGACTTAATTGATCAATCTTAAACTCTGGCGTTACAACGAGCCATTCTTCTTTTGGTGCATCGTAAGATTTTAATGTTTTATGCACAGTAAAAAGACGTAAAGCATCTCCAAAGGAACACAAAAAATAACGACTAATTTTCTGTGCCGTATCCATCATTTCCCGAGTAAACCAAGGATCACTATCAAGAATATCTATTATAGAACGCAAAGTAAATGTTGGTTTCTCTAATAGTTCTTCATACCCAATAACGATGCCCTCTTCACGACTACCACCTAAGGGAACTAATACACGAGTCCCGGCTTTCACATCACCAAATTTCTCTGGTAACAAATAGCTTAACGGTTTATGTAATTGTTTGGCAGGTCTATTAATAATAATACTTGCTACGCGCATTAGTTCACCTCCTCTAATCTAATTATTATAACATATCCTAGAGGAGATAAAAAAAGACTTAGTAGACAAGTCTACTAAGTCTTTACTATTATAAGCCAGCTTCGTGACGTAAAATATCAGCTTTATCAGTACGTTCCCATGGAAGATCAACATCAGTTCTACCAAAGTGACCATACGCAGCCGTCTTACGATAATGAGGCTTTAATAAATCAAGCATTTCAATGATACCTGCTGGGCGCAAGTCGAAATGTTTGCTTACTAATTCTTGAATTTTTTCTTCTGCAATCTTAGCAGTACCAAATGTATCAACTAAAATGGATACAGGTTTTGCAACACCAATCGCATACGCTACTTGTACTTCGCATTTATCTGCGAGACCTGCAGCTACAACATTTTTAGCTACGTAACGAGCTGCATATGCTGCGGAACGGTCAACCTTGGAAGGATCCTTACCAGAGAAAGCACCGCCACCATGACGAGCCATACCACCATACGTATCAACGATGATTTTACGACCTGTTAAACCAGCATCACCATGAGGACCGCCGATAACGAAACGACCTGTAGGATTAATGAAGAATTTAGTGTTTTCATCGATGAATTCTGCCGGAAGTGCTGCATCGATAACATAGCGTTTCAAATCATTTTTAATTTGCTCTTGTGTTACTTCTGGGCTATGTTGCGTAGAAATAACGATTGTATCAATACGTTTAGGTTGATTGTCAACATATTCTACAGTAACTTGTGTTTTACCATCTGGACGAAGATATGTTAATGTGCCGTTCTTACGAACTTCTGCTAAACGACGGGATAAACGATGTGCTAAAGAAATTGGCATAGGCATATATTCAGGTGTTTCGTTTGTTGCGTAACCAAACATCATGCCTTGGTCACCAGCGCCAATTTTATCATTGATTTCGCTATTACCATCTTTAGATTCTAATGCTTCGTCTACACCCATAGCGATATCTGCAGATTGTTCATCAATAGATACTAACACACCACAAGTATCACAATCGAAACCATATTTTGCACGAGTATAACCAATTTCTCGAATTGTATCACGTACTACACGAGGAATATCAACATATGTGCTTGTAGAGATTTCCCCTACGACATGGACTAAACCTGTAGTCACAAGTGTTTCACAAGCTACACGAGCCTTTGGATCTTTTTCAATAATCGCATCCAAAACAGCATCAGAAATTTGGTCAGCTATTTTATCTGGATGGCCTTCCGTAACGGATTCAGAAGTAAAAAACATATGTTTTTCTGCCATTTTTGCCTCCTATAATAAAAAAATCCCTCATGGTCTCTCATGAGGGAGACCCATCTATCAGTCCATGACTGTTGGAATTAGCACCTTCTTTTAAAAAGGGTTGCTGTAGCTTCAACGGGCCTTTCCCTCCACTACTCTTGATGAGTTAAATTACGATATAAATTGTATACCATTTTTGTAGAAAAATCAAGTTAATCCACTTTATGTAACGCTAAATCCTGTTCAGCCTTATGTAATGCGCTTTCAAATTTTCGATATATTACATAAGCTATTTTACAGCTAACAATTCAATAACTTCTCCAATAATGTATCTAGCTAATTCTGATTTTTGCATATTTGGCATTATTTTAGGCTCTTTATTAGGATATAAAAAATAGCCTTCATTCGTATCTACATTAAACCCAGCATTTGATTTGCTTACATCATTAGCTACTAACATATCAAGGTTTTTGCGACGTACTTTATCCATGCCGTAATCTACAACATGTTCTGTTTCTGCAGCGAAACCAACCAGTAATTGATGGGTTTTATGCTCTCCCAGCCCTTTAAGTATATCCGGATTCTTTACGAGCTCTAAAGTCATAGATTCCATTTTTTTGATTTTTTGAGGCGCTTTATTAGCCACCCTAAAATCTGAAACAGCAGCAGCCATTATCACCACATCTGTTGATTCGTAATAGGAATTAACAGCCTCCTGCATAGATTCCGCAGAATCTACAGGTACATATTCAACACCTTTAGGAATTTCTAATGATGTAGGGGCACTCACTAGAATTACGCGAGCCTTTTCCTTAGCAGCAGCCGCCGCAATGGCATATCCCATCTTCCCACTAGATCTGTTACCTATATATCTAACAGGGTCGATATTTTCTTGTGTTCCACCAGCTGTAACAAGAACAGTCTTACCAGCTAATTTACCAGTCCCATCTAGAGAATGTAATTCTTCTGTCAACCAATTAACAATCTCTTCTGGTGCTGGCAGTCTACCCACACCTGTTACGCCACAAGCTAGCCAACCAGCATCGGGTTGCATAATATGGTATCCCAAAGATGATAAATCCTTTAAATTTCTCTGTACAATAGGATTATTGAACATCTCTGTATTCATAGCAGGACATAAAAATTTAGGTGCTGGCGTTGCCATAATTGTTGTAGTGAGCATATCATCAGCAATACCAGCTCGTATTTTACCAATTACATTAGCTGTAGCTGGTACCACAATATAGGCATCAGCCCAGGTTGCAAGAGCAATATGTTCTACATTCCAATCGTGGATTTCTTCCCACATATCAACAGCTACAGGATGACCACTAATTTCACCAAATGTCATAGGTGTCGCAATATGAGTAGCATTTTTCGTCATTACCACTTTGACCTCTGCCCCAGCTTTTCGCAAACGACTTACCACTTCAATTGCTTTATATGCAGCAATACCTGCTGAAACACCTACGATAATATGTTTCCCTTTCATAATTCTCCTTTTAAAAATTCCTTGTACAAAATGTACAAGGAATTTTGAGTAAAATTATTTAATACCTTCTTTAGTGCGTTTATATGTTACTTCACCTTCAGCAATCTCATAGAATGCTAAAGATACAGGTTTATCTGTATTATGAATATCTGTAGCAAGACATTCTTCACCATCGGTCAACTCGCGAGCGCGTTTAGCTGCTAGCGTTACCAATGTATATTTACTATCTACACGTTTTTCCAATGCTTTCAATGGAGGTTTTACCATCATACTATCACTTCTCCTTAGACTCTTGATATTGCTTATAAATATATTGAATTTGCTCTTTATTACGACTGATTTTACAAGCTTCAGCACGCAATATAGAAGCAACCTTTAAAGACGCATCCTCTAAATCATCATTGACCACAATATAATCATAACGATGAGCTAATGCTAACTCAGAACATGCCAATGATAAACGCTTATCGATAACCTCTTTTGCATCAGTTCCTCGATTATGAAGACGTTCAGATAATTCGGTTAAAGACGGTGGCACAATATAAATAAATACGGCATCACTAAATCGCTCTTTAACTTGCATAGCACCTTGAATATCGATTTCAAGAAGTACACTCTTCCCTTCATCCAACAAATTCATCACATGTTGTTTTGGGGTGCCATAATAATTATCATATACCTTAGCATACTCTAAAAATGCATCTTCTGACAATAATGATTCAAATTCTTCTTTTGTGCGGAAGAAATAATTAATTCCTTCCTTTTCTCCAACCCGCGGTTCACGTGTGGTCATAGATACAGAATATACAAGATTAGGCATTTCACCTCGTATATTAGAACAAATCGTTCCCTTGCCTGCACCAGATGGGCCGGAGATAACAATTAATAAACCTCGATCTGCCATATTAACTCCTAAGCTTCTACAGTATCTTCATCGACTTCGTGTTGCACAATACGATGTGCCACCGTTTCAGGTTGAATAGCTGACAAAACGATTTGCCCACTATCCATAACGAGCACAGCCCGAGTTTTACGTCCATAGGTTGCATCTATGAGGAGACTTTTATCTCTTGCATCTTGAACCATGCGTTTAATAGGTGCAGATTCAGGACTAATAATAGCGATAACGCGATTAGCAGAAACCATATTACCAAAACCAATGTTTAGTAATTGGATACTCATAAATAGACCTCCTTACTCAATATTCTGTACTTGTTCTCTAATTTTTTCTAATTCACATTTCAATTGTACCACATAGTCTGTCAGTGTTATATCCATCGCTTTTGAGCCAATCGTATTAACCTCACGATTCATCTCTTGAATGATAAAATCTAACTTACGACCAATCGGTTCATCCATCTTAAGTGTATTGGTTAATTGTACCACATGAGACCTAAATCGGACAATCTCTTCCGTAATATCAGTTTTGTCAGCCATAATAGCAACTTCTTGTAGTAAACGATCTTCATTGGCAGTAATATCAAGACCTTCCACATAGTCCATCATTTTAGTTCGCAAATTTTCTTTATAAGCAATAACAGCATCGGCTTTATGACTGTTAATGTCTTCTATAATATTTGTCATTTGTGAAAGCCGGTGTAACAAATCTTGTTGAATATGGATTCCCTCAGATTGTCGCATACTGACTAATGCATTAAGTGCATTAGTTGTAGTATCAGTAACTAAAGACTGAAGTACATCTTCTGTAACTTCAGAATCTTGGATTTGTACCCAATCATTGGATATGGCCATCACTGCTGATAAAGGTACCTCTTGAGGCTCCCTATAAAATCCTTCTGATACCAGTAAGTCTTGAATTTGATGTTTTAAAGAACTATTTATTATGAACTGTTTTTCTCTATCCGCTACATCCTGCAATGTTACAAACACATCAACTTTACCTCGATGTATTGTTTTTTGTATACATTTACGGATACTATGCTCTACAGAATTAACTTGTTTAGGACTTCGTATGTTGAGATCTAAAAATCTAGAATTAACAGATTTAATTTCTATGATACATTGTAAACCATCTACAATTTGAGTTGCTCGCCCAAATCCCGTCATGCTATTCATGGAAGAACCTCCTTTTTATATATTGTATCACGAATTTTAAAGATATCTATTAATTATCTATGTTATACTAAACTATACATTGTGAGTTACCAAATGAAAGGATCACCATGAATTTAGACGGATTAACCATGTCTGTATTGGCAAGAGAATTAAATGAAAGCCTACAGAGTGGACAAATACAAAAACTTTATCAAGTAGATAAACACTCATTACTTTTTAAAGTACGTAATGCTAATCAAGACGTAAATCTGATGATAACTGTAGGGGCCAATCCCGCAATATATATATGTAAACCTATCCAAGATTTGCCCAAAGAACCTAGTTCATTATGCATGTTTCTTCGCAAACATATAGAGGGCAGCCGTATTACATCTGTAGAGCAAATTAACGGGGATCGTATTCTCTGTATCCATATTGATAAGCTTGAAATGGATGGTTCCATCACATCAACATCGATATATATAGAACTTATGGGGAAATATTCTAACTGTATCTTTGTACAAAATGATATAATTTTAGAATCTATTATTCATGTATCACCAATAATGAACAGAGAACGTTCAGTAGGTCCTAAGATGGCATATGAATTACCACCTAATTCTAATCGTGTATCTTTACTAGATTTTAATGAGAAAGAAATATTAAATATTCTTACATCCTTTGGCTCTGGTACAGTCACTAATACTATACGCTCTGTCTTTAATGGATTTGGGAAATCGCTATTGGATTATGTTCTAACATTATCTAGTTTAGATGGCACTGAAGAACTAAAAGCCTTATCAGACGATGCAATTCAAAGATTATCAGGGGCTCTAGAAAATTTAAAAGAAAAATTATTAAACGCTAATCAATTATATGTCTATAAAAATGAAAATGGTAAAAAAATATATATGCCATTTCCAATGGAAACGGATTGTACATTAATAGAAACGTATCCAACCATCTCAAAAGCAATAGAACAGTCTATCGCTGACACGGGTTCAATTCATACGGTTGACAAGGAATTGGAACGTATTATAGCTAATGCTATAAAAAAAGAAGAGTTACGTCACAAAAAGATTAAAGATGAACTAGATGATACTAAAAAGATGGAAACCTATAAATTATATGGTGATCTTTTGATGATTAATAGTCATATACAAGCTCACTATCAATCTTCTATTGACGTACAAAATTTACTTTCAGAAACAGTAGAAACTATAACAATTCCCTTAAAACCTGAATTGACCATTGTGGAAAATGGACAATGGTATTACAAACTATATACAAAATTAAAGAATCGGATTATTAGTGGCCAATACCAACTAGACCAAAGTACGATAAAATTAGAATATTATAGAACAATCTTATACAGTTTATCTTTAGCCACAACTAGAGAATCACTAGAAGAAATACGCCATGAATGTATGGATGCAGGCATTATTAAGAAATCTAAAAAACCTCTCTCCTATAAATTGGGAAAATCGAATTACATTCATCTTGAAATCCCAGAAGGCGAACTTTATATCGGACGAAATAACCAGCAAAATGAATACTTAACTCATCGTTTTGCAAAACCAAATGATCTGTGGTTTCATACACAGGATATTCAAGGTTCCCATCTTATTTTACGTACGAATCATGAACCTGATGATATGGTCATTTCACAAGTAGCAAAATATGCTGCCTATTTTAGCAAGGCCCGTCATTCATCAAAGGTTCCTGTAGACTATACATATATAAAAAATATCAAAAAACCACCTAAATCACCTTTAGGATTTGTGATTTTTAACACTCATCAAACAATGATTGTTGAACCAGAAAAACCACCTATGTATGAGGAATAACAAAACCCCCGATAGATACCTATCGGGGGTTTTCTCTGCAATCATTAGCATTATCTGTACTGATTACAATATATTATTGATTATCAGTTTTTTGTTCACTTTGTTGCAAGCTTTCGCGGTTTTGACGAAGGCTTTCCAACGTTTTTTCTAAATTGTTTTCTACATATTTCAATACATCACCAGCATATTGAATAGAGCTAGATTTTAACTCTTCAGAAGATTGGTTTGCAGCATTGATAATTTGATTAGCTTGTTCTTGTGCTTGCTTAACAAGTTCACTTTCAGCAGTCAATTTAGCAATGTAATCTTTAGCTTGATCGATTAATGTTTCAGCTTGACGTTGAGCATCAGCCAATACTTTATCTTTTTCGGCCACAATACGACGAGATTCATCGAGCTCAAGTGGTAAAGATTCTTGAATTGCATCGATAATACGCATAATTTCATCTTCTTCAACCATGCGTTTTGTAGTCATAGGAATACGGCTGCTAGATTCAATAAGAACCTCTAAATCTTCAAGTAATTTTTCTGTTTTCATACAATTCACTCCTATTATTTATTACCATCGATGTTAAAACGTTTTTCTAATTTTACCTTTACATCGTCAGGAACAAGTCCATCTAACTTACCACCAAATTTAGCTAACTCACGAATCCCTGTTGAGCTTACAAAAGAATATTTATTATTGGTCATAATAAACACGGTTTCAATATCATCATCCAAGTATTTTGCAAATAGAGCACGTTGAAATTCATATTCAAAATCACTAAGAGCTCTAAGTCCACGAATAATAATACTTGCATTTTTGGATTTAACATAATCGATGAGCAATCCACCTGTACAGTCGATTTCTACATTAGGAATATGCTTAACCGCATTGCGAATCATCTCAACGCGTTCTTCCATAGTAAACAATGAATTCTTATTAGGATTTGAACTTACAGCGATAATCAACTTATCTACGAGACGACTACCGCGCTCAAAAATGTCAACGTGACCATTTGTAACGGGGTCAAAACTTCCTGGGCAAACTCCTATCCGCAAGGGTCTAACTCCTTTCACTATGTTTCACAAAATATGAAACAAGGGTGTAACCAAATTTTTGTTCCTTTATACATTCCCATTCTGGTGGCATGGTGAAAGCCTCATCTTTATGATGTTCCAAGACTAAAACACCATCATCAGCTAATGCATCATGAGCCACAACAAAATCAATAGTCTCCTGTATAAAGCCATTTTCATATGGTGGATCAGAAAAAATATAATCGAACTGCTGGTCACCTATAAAATGTTTCAATTGTGAAAGTTTCTTAGGTATGATTTGAATTCGATCCAACACACGACAATGTTCCGCATTCTCTCGAATTAATTTACCAGTTCGATAATCAACAGCAATCGCTGATTCAGCTCCACGACTGAGCGCTTCAATGGCAACAGCACCAGTACCAGAAAATAAATCTAATACACGAGTACCAAATATACCGCGATGCGCTAATACGTTGAAGATACTTTCACGAACACGATCCAAGGTGGGACGTGTATCCATCCCCTTCGGAGCTTTTATAGTATGGCCCTTTGCAGTGCCTCCGATAATTCGCATACAATCCTCACTAGATTATACTCATTAATTATAGTATATAAATACCTAAAATAAAAGTATCTTTTACAATTATGATACTTCGATTTTACTATCTCGGCCCATCAATTCTTGCAATGCTAATTGAGGGGACTTCTCTTCATATAATACCTCATATAGTGATTGTGTGATAGGCATTTCTACATGGTGTTTTATAGCCATATCACGAATAATAGATGTTGCAAAAAATCCTTCTACCACCATATTCGTATGATTCATAATGTAGTCCATTGTTTTACCATCTGCTAGCTGTTGTCCTGCAGCACGGTTACGACTATGCTGGCTCATACAAGTAGCAATTAAATCCCCCATACCAGCTAAGCCTGCATAAGTTTCTTTTCTTGCACCGAGAGCTAAACCAAATCGAGTCATTTCATGTAGACCACGAGTTAGTAATAAAGCCTTACAATTATCTCCAAGAGATAATCCATCAACGATACCAGCAGCCAAGGCTATTACATTTTTTGTAGCCCCTGCTAATTCAACACCAATATAATCGTCACTCGTATATATACGAAATTCTTTGCTGTGTAATGCCTGTTGTACCTTTTTACCTATGTCCATAGATGTCGTACCTACTACGGCTGCAGCAGGTAAGTTTCTACCAATTTCCTCAGCGTGATTAGGACCGGATAAAACAGTTAAATGGCATCCGACAGAGGATAATTCCTCCTTCATGACTGTAGTCAATAACTTACCACTTTCCCGTTCTACACCTTTAGAGCATAACACGTATATTTGATCTTTGTGAGCATATCTTTTTAAATTCTGTAAAGCTGTGCGCACATGAATAGATGGTGTAACAATCAATACAATATCAGCCTGCTCAATAGATGTTTGTAAATCAGAACTAATGATGAGTTCATCAGGCAATATAACACCAGCTAAATATGACTTATTTTCCCTGTACTTAATAAGTTCATCCTTAAACTCTGAACGTCTGCAATATAAGGTTGTATCATTTCCGGCCACTACAGATTTAATAGCAAGAGCTGTCCCCCAACTACCAGATCCGACGATGCAAACTTTCATATTACTCTCCTTTTTTAACGCGTTCTACCTTTAATTCTTTACCAGCTAGTAAACGAGAAATATTTTCTCGATGACGTATGATAACAAACAATGCAGCTAGCGCACCAAATCCTACAAACCACCAGGATTCACCCATTACATACATCAATACAGGAACAAGCGCAGCCGCTATTATAGAACCTAGAGAGACTAATTTTGTGAAATATACAATGATACCCCAAATAGCAAAACAAATAACTGCAACTATTGGAGATAATGCAATGAGTACCCCCAAACCAGTTGCAACACCACGGCCACCTTTAAAGCCAAGAAATACTGACCAATTGTGTCCAACCATGGCCAAAATGCCACCTAGAATCATGTACATTGGATTTAAATGGGAAAACAAAAATACCCCAATGGCACCCTTTAATGCATCACAGAAAAATACAGGAAGCGCTGCCTTTAAACCAATAACACGATATGTATTTGTAGCACCTATATTTTTTGATCCATATAGACGGACATCTGTATTGAAAAATAATTTACCAATAATGAGTCCGCTAGGAATTGAACCGATTACATAGGCTAATAACGCATACCCTATAATAGGCATAAAATCATTCACAACTGTCACCCTTACCCTTTGTACTTATTACTCTTCATCTTCACGTTTTTTACCGCGAAGGATTAATCGAATTGGAGTACCTTCGAAACCAAAACTTTCACGTAAACGATTTTCCAAGAAACGCATATACGAGAAATGAATTAATTCGGGTTCATTTACAAATAGGATAAATGTTGGAGGTTTAACACTGGCTTGTGTCATATAGTAAATTTTTGGAATTCTACCATTACGGGATGGAACTGGATTTACAGTTTGAGCATCTTGTAGTAATTGATTTAATGTACCAGTAGAAACACGACGATATTGTTGTTCTGATACGAATTTAAGCATATCAGCTAAACGATGAATACGTTGTTTTGTCAATGCGGAAGCAAATAGAATTGGTGCAAATTGCAAGAATCCTAACTCATCATAAATATCTTCAGTGTATCTCAATGTAGTTTTATCATCTTTTTCTACAAGATCCCACTTATTAACTACAATGATAACGCCCTTACCGGCTTCATAAGCATAACCAGCAATTTTTTTATCTTGTTCTGTAACGCCATCAACGCCATCTAATACAAATACAACAATATCAGAGCGATCAACGGAACGAAGAGAGCGAACAATGCTGTAACGTTCAACAGCTTCATCAATCTTGGATTTACGTCTCATCCCTGCCGTATCGATGAGTACGAATTTTTGATCACCATGTGTCCAGTGCGTATCAATAGAGTCCCGAGTAGTGCCAGCTACATCGGAAACGATAACGCGATCTTGACCTAACAGTGCATTAGTCAAGGATGATTTACCTACATTAGGACGACCAATGATGGCCACATGAATGGTATCTTCCTCATCTACATTAGTTCCTACAGGTGGGAAATGTTTAACCGTATCATCTAATAAATCACCTAGATTCATTAAATTCTTTGCAGAAATGCCAATTGGATCACCAAGTCCCAAATTATAAAACTCATAAATATTAGGTTCTTGATTTACACTGTCAATTTTATTTACTACAAGGACTACTGGTTTTCCACTAGTACGTAAAATATTGGCCACTTCTTCATCAGCCGGTACAATACCTTGCTTGCCATCAACCACAAAGAGGATTACATCAGCTTCTTCAATAGCGAGTTCAGCTTGTAAACGCATCATTTTAGGAATGACATGGCTGTTCTCTGTTACAAACTCGATACCACCTGTATCAATCATTGTAAACTCACGATTAAGCCATTCTGCATCGAAGTAAATTCTATCTCGTGTAACGCCAGGTATATCCTCGACGATAGAAATTCGTTTATTAACAATGGCATTAAATAATGTAGATTTACCTACATTTGGACGACCAACTACGGCCACTAATGGTTTTGCCATACTTTCACCTCTTTTATTATCTATATACATCACTTCATTCTATCATATTAAAGTGAATGTACGCAAAAAGGCTAATCAAGGAAAACCTTGATTAGCCTCATTAAAAGATTCTGAATTATTCAGCGTCTTCTTCTGTTTCTTTTGCTTCCATCAACTCAGTCAAAGCCAAGCCCAATTTCTTTTCATCTTTGTTAAGAGAAATGATTTTAACTTCAACTTCTTGACCACGGTTCAAGTAATCTTCAACTTTCGCATTACGTTGTTTTGTAATTTGAGAAATGTGAAGTAAACCTTGAATATCATCGTTAACAGCTACAAATGCACCATAAGCTACCAAACGAACAACTTTACCAGTGATTACATCACCAACATGTAAAGTTTCTTCAGCAACATCCCATGGGCTCTTAGTTAAAGCTTTTAAGGACAAGGATAATTTGTTGCTTTCAGGGTCGAAAGATTGCAATTTAACTTCGATTTCTTGGCCAACGGAAAGAACATCTTCCACTTTTTTAATTTTTTGCCAAGAAATGTCGGAAATATGAAGTAAACCTTCAATACCACCGATATCTACGAATGCACCATAAGGCATGATTTTACGAACGATACCTTTATAGTTTTCACCAACGTTGATATTTTTCAATGCTTCAGCTAATTTTGCTTGACGTTCCACTTCAAGTACTGCACGGCGGGAAAGAACCAAACGGTTTTTCTTTTCGTCGATTTCAAGAACTTTTGCTTCGAATTCAGTACCAACCAAGTTGTCCAAAGATTTTACGAAATGCACATCACCTTGGGACAATGGAATGAAACCACGAAGGGATTTTACTGTTACCACCAAGCCAGCTGGGATAGCATCGATACCTTTACATACGATAGGTTCGTCTTTTTCTTGAGCTTCGATAACATATTGCCAATCTTCATCTTTAGCCAAACGAGTCATGGAAAGATAAATAGGATTATCTTCTTTGATGTGGTTCATGATAACTGCTTTAATTTCATCACCATTTTTCAACACATCTTTGGCAGAGTTTGGTGCTGGATAAGAAATTTCAGTTCTATTCAAAATTGCTTCAGTTTTGTAGCCAAAAGATACCCATGCGCGTTCATCTTCAACTTGTACTACTTGACCTTCTACAACGTTTCCTTTCTTAAATTCTTCTTGACCTTCTGCTGCTAATAATTCTGCAAAATCTTTCATTGTCTCAATGACCTCCTTAATAATCCAGTCGGGAGTCGATGCTCCTGCTGTTACTCCTACCGTCTGTACTCGGTTAAACCATTCCAGTTGTAATTCAGTAGAAGTTTCAATGTGATATGTTGTACATCCAACGTCTCGACAAACCTCTGCCAATCGATTCGTATTACCGCTGTTCTTACCACCTATCACAATCATAAGATCTACGTTACGAGCTAATTCAACGGCAGAATTCTGACGTTCCTGAGTTGCATTGCATATCGTTTTGAAAATCTTAAGATTCTTAGATTTTTTCTCTAATATCTCTATTATACTGTTAAATTTGAATTGTGAAAAGGTCGTTTGAACAACTACGCCCATTTTTTCAACAACTTGTAGATTTTTTGCGGATTCTTCATCTTCGATGATTATTCCTTTGTTATTCGCCCATAAATTAATACTTTTAACCTCAGGATGGTTTTTTTCGCCCAATATAACCAGTGTCATACCATCTTCGATAACAGATTTTGCATCTTGTTGAGCTTTTTTCACATGTGGACAAGTGGCATCCAAAATGTTTAAGCCTTTCTCTTCTGCTTCTTCGTAAATTGCAGGGCCCACACCATGAGACCGAATAATCATAGTTCCTTCATCAATATCCGACACCTCTTGAATCGGGCTAACACCTTTACTCTCTAAACGACCAACTACTTGTGGGTTATGAATGATAGGACCCAATGTATAGCTTTTACCATCGCTATCAGCAGCTTCATTGGCCATTTCAACAGCTCGTTTTACGCCATAACAAAAGCCATGATTTTCAGCTAAAATTATTTCCATAATGTCTCCTCTATGCGATTTTCATGATAGGAATCAATCATGCGTTGAATTTCACCCTTTACGCGATCATTAACCTCTTTAATAGCCTCAGGTGTCGGTTTAGCTTTACTAACAGGTACCTGTTTACCAATGATGCAAGCAACTTGGTTTCTCTTCATATTATGAGAACCGATAATGGCAACTGGGGTAATACCAATTCCTGTACGCAACGCAATGGATGCGGCCCCATCGTGAAAGCGTCCTAATTTTCCATTCTTTTGACGATTACCTTCTGCAAAAATCCCTAATACTTTATTATTCTTTAATAGTCCTAAAGCATGACGAATTGCTATTTTATCTATGGCTCCACGGTTTAAAGGGAATGCACCAAGCCAGGTACAAAAAAATCTTGAAATTGGATTTACAAATAATTCCTGTTTTGCCATAAAGTGTACGTGCCTAGGCAATGCATAGCCGCAAATAGGTGGATCGTTATTACTTAAATGATTTGGCACCACAATAACCGGACCTTCCATAGGGAAATTATCGCGACCATAAACCTTTAATCCATAGCCGACTTTATAGCGCAACCAAAAGGCAGTTCGCCAAAGCCATGTAGAAAATTTGTTCATTTAGATTCGCTCCTGTACTAGATGTAATATATGTTCTACAGTTTCATCAAATGTCATTTCGCTAGAATCGACCAATACAGCATCCTCTACCTGAATCAATGGAGATTCCTTTCGATTCTTATCCATATCATCACGTTGCATAACACTGTCTTTAATATCCTCTAAAGTTTGTTCGTTAACTGTCCCCTTCACTTCTAAGTAACGGCGCATAGCACGAGCCTCTACAGAAGCGGTTAGATATATTTTTAATTCCGCATTAGGTAATACAACGGAACCGATATCACGTCCATCCAATATAACGCCACCAGCTTCTGCCATAAGTCGTTGTCGTTCAACCAAATATTGACGCACACCTTTATATGAAGCCACTATAGATACAGCATTGTTCACTTGTGGCGTTCTGATAAAATCAGTCACATCTTGACCTGCAATAAAAACCTTACATGAATCATCACTGGCCTCCATAGTAAGATCTAATTCTGGTAATAATGCTTCCACTGCCTTTTGATTATTTACATCGATATGATTATGCAATACAGCCCATGTAACAGAACGGTACATAGCACCTGTATCGATATAAAGATACCCCAGTTTTTTTGCCACTATTTTAGAAATAGATGATTTTCCAGCGCCTGCTGGGCCGTCAACAGCAACGGCAATTTTATGTGTATTCATAAGTCCCTGTATCACTTTCACAAATTATATAAAATATACTATTCAATCATACAGCGTAAAATGTCTCTATTAAAACGCTTCAGGGTGAGTTATATGCATAGCTGCTACATATCCTGTAGAAAAGGCAGCCTGTAAATTATATCCACCTGTAAAAGCATCAATATCCAATACTTCACCTGCACCATATAAACCTTTAACCAACTTAGATTCCATAGTTTTAGGATTAAATTCTTTAAGAGAAATGCCACCAGCAGTAACAATTGCCTCTTCTACAGGACGTAATCCTTTCACGGTAAGAGGCATATGTTGCAACATATAACCGATTTGTTGTCGTTCTTCCTTTGAAATCTGATTAATCGGTTTTTGTGGATCAATACCGGCCAATTCAATAATTAATGGTATCAATCGACTTGGTAACAAATCTTTCATCCCATTAATTAATTGTTTCTTAGAATAGAGATCAAAATCTTTTTGTAATCGTTTATCTAATGTCTCTGGAGATAATGCAGGTTTTAAATTTATATCTAAACCTATAGTGCCGATATTTTTTTTGCACATCAATTTTCCCACCGTATGACTAAGGGATAAAACGATAGGACCGGTAATGCCAAAATGGGTAAACATCATTTCCCCAAACATCTTGGCTTGCACCTTATTCTTAGCAACTACAGACAATTCAACATTCCGTAGGCTAAGCCCCATTAAATCTTTTACCCAGGGCTCTTCCGTTACAATCGGTACTAAAGATGGACGGATATCGGTAATCTTATGGCCTACTTGAGCCGCCAAAATATATCCATCACCAGTAGAACCGGTAGCAGGATATGATTTACCTCCCGTAGCAATAACCACAGCATCAGCGTGATAGGTTTCTTTGTCTGTCACAACACCGGTGACAACACCATCATTTATCAAAAGTTTCTTAACTGGTTCCTCAAGATGAACATCTACACCATAGTGTTTCATAAGCTTCATAAAGGTATTTCGCACATCCAGAGCGGAATCTGAAGCTGGAAATACGCGGCCGCCTCGCTCTACCTTGGTTTCTAAACCAGCGTCGTGTAATAACTGCAACAAATCTTCATTGGTAAAGCGCTCGTAAGCACCATATAAAAACTTACCATTGCCCGGTGTATTTTTAATAAAATCAGACATATCACAAGCATTCGTAATATTGCAGCGTCCTTTGCCGGTAATGCCCATCTTTTTACCAACATAATTCATTTTTTCGAGAAGCGTTACCTTTGCCCCTTCTCGACCAGCAATGACAGCAGCCATTAGCCCTGCTGCACCACCTCCGATAACTACGACGCGCTTCATTTAGAAGCTCCTAGCGCTTTAAGTGCACTTACTTCACGTTGCGTCAGTTGACGAACACCACCGCGCTTAACACCACTTAATGTTAATCCACCATAAGCAATACGTTTTAAATTATGAATTCGATAACCAAAATGTTCAAACATACGACGTACTTGTCGATTACGACCTTCATGAATAGTAATTTCTACTTCGTGAACCCCATTGTGGTCATCAAATCCTAAATCTACAAGTGTAGCAGGTGCTGTCACACCATCTTCAAGAGGCACACCATCGGCGATAACCTGTAAATCTGTATCATTTACACGCCCCTTAATACGAACTTCATATGTCTTTTCAACGCCTTTAGATGGATGTGTAAGATTCTGAGCTAGTTCTCCATCATTTGTTAAAAGCAATAAACCTTCCGTATGTAAATCAAGTCGCCCAATTGGATAGATACGGCGTTTTTCATTTTTAATATAATCCATTACAGTTTCCCGTCCTTGTGGGTCTGTAACAGATGTAATAACACCTTTCGGTTTATTCATTAAATAATACACAGGTTTTTCCACGGCTAATAATTGTCCATCAACCATGACCTTATCTTTCATAGGATCAACCTTAACACCCAGTTCCGTCACTTTACGTCCATTGACACGTACCTTACCAGACGCAATTAATTCTTCTGCCTTACGACGAGAAGCTACACCACAGCTGGCGATAAATTTTTGTAATCGTTCCATATTATATCCTTTTCTATATGTTCTCTGTTCCATCCTCATTAGGAGGTTCTATTAAGCTTTTAACTTTCACACTGTCTATTGATACACCTGACATATCAGACTCAACAGTATCTAGCTCTTTGTGCAAATCATCAATTGAAGTAACACCTGTACTTCGCAGAAATTCATCAGTTGTGCCATACAGAATAGGGCGACCTACCGTATCCTTATGGCCCAACTCAGCAATTAATGAGCGAGACAATAATTGTTTAATTACCTTGTCGCTATTAACACCGCGCACCTCTTCTATTTCAGCTTTTGTAATTGGTTGTTTATATGCAATAACCGCTAGTGTTTCCATAGCTGCATTAGATAATTTATCCTCTTTTTTACGTATATGACCAATATACATAGCCGATTCTGGTGCACTTACCAGTTCCACACCAGCAGCAGAGATTCGCACGCGGATACCGCGTTTATGGGATTCTAAATCAGATGCTAAGTGATCTATCAATGTCAAGCTATCTTGTTTTGAAAGCTTAAATATATCTTGAATGACATCAATAGAAATAGGTTTAGCCGCAGAAAACAATACAGCTTCTAAATCTGATATACCCATGCTACTCCTCCTCTACTTGTACATCCCGTTCACCAATGATAGGTGCGGTAAAAATAATATCATCATTTTCGTAAAACATGACTAATTCTTGTTGTTTTAAAAGTTCTAGTACAGCCATGAATATAGTTACCATACCACTTTTAGATTCTATAGCAACAAGTAGCTCACGAAACGCCAATCGTTCACCACGCCTTGCACGACTCGCTAAGGATACGATCATATCCTCTAAGCTGTATGCATCTTTCTCAACAGTTACTTGACGAACCTGTTGTTCATCTTCAGATTCAACGGTCTTATGTAATACAGAATAGAATATATCATATAATTTAGATAGTTCTAAATTATAATAACTATCTAAACCTAATACACTCGTTTCTTCAGGGCGACTAAACACATTCGACTCAACCGATGCTTTTTCCATTAAAAGCTGAGTAAAATCTTTTATCTTTTTAAACTCTACTAACTTAGCCACTAATTCATCTCGTGGATCTTCGCTTTCATCTGGTTCCGGTTCAATCTTAGGTAATAGCATACGGGACTTAATTTGTAATAATGTAGATGCCATTACAAGGAATTCACTACTATAATGGATATCAAAATGATTCCAATTATCTAGATATTCTAAATACTGGCTTGTGATTTCAACGATTGGGATATCCGTGATTTCAATTTTATGTTTTTCAATTAAATGTAAAAGTAAATCGAGAGGTCCCTCGAATACATCCAATTTATAATTATAGTCCCCCATGAATCCCCATTCCTTAACGATACTATTTCATAACTATATAATTATATCGTAAATCGAAAATTTCTTCTACGTTCACCATATATAATTGTATTTTTTAGTATTCTTTGTTATCTTATAATGTGAAGAAAATTATATATTTGTTATAATCTCCTTTAGAAAGGATACATTATGTTGTCATCAATGAAATCATTGATTCAAAATCCTATTTTGCGCTTTGGCATTATAGGCATAGTGCTCTACATTGCACTATTTTTTATTTATGAACCTGTCACATTAGGACTTGATGTAGAGGATATTACAATCCTTGCGGTACCGACCATGGTTGGTATGTTTTTATTCCAATACTTTATGAGTTGTACCGTATTTCATCGTGCGTTCTTAGGATATGGTTTAGTAGGCTTACTATGGGGACTCACATTTCCATTATTATTTCATTGGTCTTATGTAAAACCTCTATATTTCTATGAGTTTGCCAATGATTTTCTATTCGGCTTACTTCTATTTATGGGGCTTTCAGGTATCCAATATTTGGTAACCCAAACGGGACGTCTACAGAAATTAACATCAGCTATACTAGCTTTATTCTCTTCGTTCCTTAGTCTTATTCCATTATTACAAATTGGTTATTATATAACCACCTGGCACTGTTTAACACCAGCAAGCCTATTGGCCGTATACATGACAAATCCTGAAGAAGCCTTTGGATTCTTAAAAAATGCTGCTGGTATTCCCGGCCTTATCGCTATCGTCATAGGCCTTATTTTATGGACACTCTTTCTATATTGGTGCAACCTAGGTATGAAACGAGTTGTCGATTTAAATACAACACGTCCTTTACGATTAGGTGTACTCATCGCATCCATGGTAGCATTTATCGTATATGTACCATTCTTCTTATTCCCTCAAACATGCATCGTAGCCAATTGGACGGCTGCCGGTAATTATGTTAAAGAAATGCAACAATACAACGATAATCACCATCTTGTATTTGATTCATTCAATTTGGATACAAAGGATACGACACCTACTAAAACGCCTGGAACTATCATTCTCGTTATCGGCGAATCCAGTTCTCGTGACTATATGAAGGTCTACAATCCAAAATTCCAATACGATGACACGCCTTGGCAAGAGGATATGCGCGATCACAATAAAGATTTTATCTTTTTTAATCATGCGTACTCTTCCTACGTACAAACAGTACCAACCTTAGAACGTGCCCTTTCAGAGCGCAATCAATATAACGACCGACCATTCTTAGATTCTGCTAATATTTTGGATGTAGCTAAAAAAGCAGGTTACACCACATCATGGTTCAGTAACCAAGGCGTATTTGGCGAATACGATACAGCTATTTCTTTAATGGCTAAAACGGCGGATACTACAAAGTGGGCTCACGAATCCTATGGCTTCTCTGATTTATATGATGAAGCATTATTGCCATTGTTAAAAACAGCTGATCCAAGTAAAAATAATTTTATCGTAATTCATATTATGGGCAGTCATATTTATTATAATGACCGCTATCCGCATGAATTCAGTAAATGGAAAAAAGGTCCCAATCCTGAAGGTATCGAGGCTTATGCTAATAGTCAGCTCTATACAGATTGGTTGTTACAACAAATCTACACCTATGGTAAAGATAATTTAAATCTTCAAGCTATGGTTTACTTCTCTGATCATGGTGAAAGCGTTGACAAGTCCCACAATCCAGACACCTTTGATTTTGTGATGACTCACATTCCATTCTGGATGTACTTATCGCCTCAATATCGTGCAGCATATCCTCAAACGGTATCAGCACTCGATAGTCATGAACATCAATATTTCACAAATGATTTATTATACGATACATTAGTTGGTCTCATGCATGCACCAAACAGTCGTTACGATAAAACAAGAGACTTTAGTAATAGTGCTTATCGATTTAATTTACACAATTTAACAACACTATTAGGTGAACAGCCATTAACAAATGACCCAGTTAATGCAGGCCAATAACATACACTAATACAACAATAGCGACGATTGATACATATCAATCGTCGCTATTGTGCTGTATAAGGTCCTGTACATTCTTTTCTGTATAGATTTGTATATTATGTTGTAATAAAAGCTCAGACGTGACACCAACCCCATTTACGAGGGTTCTAGTAAATGTACCATCATATATTTCACCATATCCACAGCTTGGACTCTTAGCCTTTAGTAAAGCACACAAACAATTTTTATCTATAGCAATTGCTAAAGCTAATTCTGCACCCCCTTTAAATTGTTCTGTAACATCTATACCATTTCTCGTTTGGACTCGACCACCTATCCGCTCCGCTGGGGGTCTTGGTGTTAAAAGCCCACCCATAACCTCAGGACATACTGGTATAAGGTTATAGAGGCTCTTAAGTTCTTCCAAACAGTCTATTTTATTATGGTCACCATCATAACGGCAACAAACACCGCAAAGACATTCACTAATCAACAGATTCGGTTTACTCACGTTATATACCTACACGTAAATACAGTTAAAATTATATACAAAAAAAGACTAACCGAAGTTAGTCTAATGGTGCCGAGGACCGGAATCGAACCGGTACGGTTATTTCTAACCGACGGATTTTAAGTCCGTTGCGTCTGCCTGTTCCGCCACCCCGGCATGGGTAACGATTTTGTGGAGGCGGCACCCAGAATCGAACTGGGGAATAAAGGTTTTGCAGACCTCTGCCTTACCGCTTGGCTATGCCGCCATATAAAATTAGTGGAGCGGGAAACGAGATTCGAACTCGCGACCCCCGCCTTGGCAAGGCGGTGCTCTACCGCTGAGCTATTCCCGCATGTACATGGTGCCTCAGGACAGAATCGAACTGTCGACACACGGATTTTCAGTCCGTTGCTCTACCGACTGAGCTACCGAGGCATGAATGGCGACCCCGATCAGATTTGAACTGACGATCTTCGCCGTGACAGGGCGACATGTTAACCGCTACACCACGGGGCCGTATCCAAAGTACTTGCTTAGTATATCTGTTATCAGAGTTTTTGTCAACACTATATGTGTAAATTCTTGATGAAGTTTTTTTCATCTCCCAAAATAGTGCTCTCCCTATGTCCAGGTTCTACTAATAATGCATCATCTAACTCCAGTATTTTACATAAGCTTTTACGTAAATCTTCAGCATTGCCATTATAGTTATCACTATTGCCCACATTTTGTTTATAAATAGTGTCACCTGTAAATAGATGACCTTCTATTTCAAAACATACTGAACCCGCACTATGACCCGGTGTATGATACACCCGTATATGAAATGGTCCGATATTTAGTATACCTTCTTGCAAAGGAATACATTGGGTGAACATTTTTTTCTTGTATACACTTGGTCGACGACGAATCAATTGCAATAATTCATGATCTCCATCATGTAGATATGCAGGTATATTATAATGTCCACAAATATCATCAAGAGCCGACACATGGTCACAATGACCATGTGTTAATAAAACCGCAATTGGTTTGGAATCTCCTACCATCTCAATTATATGTTTACTATGAAATCCAGGGTCAATTATGAGAGATTGATTGTCTTTTTTTAATACATAACAATTTGCCTTATACAAGCCTAATGGGCGTTTTATTATTTCCATTATACAATCCCTCCCCCATAACTAATGCAGTATACAATATAAACTTCTATAAAATTCTATATCGTTTTGTAGTATCTTTTTTAATAAAATACCCTTCCCAGAATTGGGGATGAAGCATAACTAGAATCGTAAATAATTCCAAACGACCTAATAGCATATCTACAATAGCCACACCTTTTGCACCTAATGGCAATAATGCAAAGGAATCAGTTGGTCCATAACCACCAAAGGCTAAACCTACATTACTTTGGAATGCGGTGACTATTTGGAGTGCATCACCTGTAGATAAACCAAAACATGTCATAAGAAATACGGATATAACATAAATCATTAAATATAGAAATATAAATTGTTGCGTCATATGCACCCATTTATCTGGTAATGGCTTTCCATTGATTCGTACAACTTGAACCATATCTGGATGTATGGCTTTTCTCAAATAAATGATACTACTCTTAATTAATATAATGAGACGAATAATCTTAACGCCACCGGTCGTAGATCCACTACACCCTCCAAAAAAGCTAGCTATAAATAACATCATTTGAGCCGCAGCAGGCCATAAATCGTAATCAGATACGGCAAAACCACTGCCCGTTTGTATTGATACTAAGGTAAAGGCTGCATCTTGAAAAACTTGTCCTATATCCATAGAATTAGATTGAAAATATAAGGATATAAAGGTGATAAGAATACCAATAACTAATACAAGCCAATACATACGCGTTTCAAAATCAGAGAATAACGCTGAGAATCCTTTTTGAATTACATTATAATATACGGCAAAATTACCGCCTGCAATGACCATAAACAGTATAAATACAACACATATATATGTATTTTGACTATATAAAAAAGTACCTGCAGTAGTTGGTGTCAATCCACCAGTAGCAATAATAGAAAAAGCATAATTCAATGCATCAAAAGGATCTATACCACCTAAACAAAGCATGATAAAACAGATGATTGTAAATATTACGTACAATGTCCATAATTTCGATGCTATAGATTGAATTCGTGGTAACACTACACCTGGTTTTGGCACAGATGCCTCAGCATTGAAAAAATGCGCAGCATCAGCACCAAGATTACGTAAGAATGATAGAATCAACACAATGATTCCCATACCGCCAATCCAATGCATTAATCCACGCCACAGTATGAAAGACTTTGGTATGCTATCAACATCAGAAATAACTGTAGCACCAGTAGCGGTAATACCTGACATAGATTCAAACAGCGCGTCCATCGGGTTAACTAATACACCAGATATTATAAAGGGAAACGCCCCCAATAACATTGTTAAAATCCATGTTGAGCTAACCACTAAGAAGCCATCTCTCAAGCTAAAGGTTTTACTCTTATTTCCACCAAGTACTAGTAGACCACCGAGCAGTATGGATAATATAGCTGTAATACAAAAGGACCAATATGCAGTTTCAAATAGAATACTATATATAAATGGTATAACAAGAAAAGCTCCAAAAATATAGAGTAATTTGCCTACCAAGGACATGACAATCTGTATACGCATATAACCCCTACGTTAAATAATTCAATAATTTAGTAACAGATTCAGGCAATGAGAATAGTACAATATGATCCCCCACTAATAGCTCTGTATTCCCCCGTGGAACAATCGCGTCATCACCGCGGAGTATAACACCAACTAAGGCTTTACCAGGTAGACGAATATCTTTTAGTTGTTTACCAGCTACGGGAGATTGTTCTGTAATAAGAATCTCTATAGATTCAGCCTTGCCACCTTCAAAAGTAGATATGGACACTACGCCTTCTCCACTTCGAACAAATCGTAGTATTTGTCCTGCAGTCATTAGACGTGGTGAAAATACAATATCTATACCAACTTGTTCCATGAGCATAATATATTCAGGACGTCCCACACGAACAACGGTTTTAGGTATGCCCATATGTTTCCCTACTAAAGCAACTAAAAGATTTAATTTATCATCATCTGTTAAAACAATAATAACATCATTATCGGCTACTTCTTCGGCTTCTAATAAATCAAAATCCGTACCATCCCCATTGATGACAATGGTTTTATCCACTTGTGCAGCCAAGGCTTCACAACGTTCAATATCCTTCTCAATAACCTTAACAGTAAATCCTGCTTTTTCTAATAAGATAGCTAGATTGCGACCCAATAAACCAGCGCCTACAATAACAGCCCGTTTATGGAAGGTTGCATGATTAGAAAACCATTCTTGTTCTACTTCATTAATACCATCTTTTAAACCTAAAAAGAAAACACTGTCATTAGGTAATAATATGCTTTCACCATGAGGTATAATCATTTCACCTAATCGTAAAATGCCAACCAATAACACACCTTCTGGAAAAGTTAACTCTTTTAAAGGTTTATTTACGAGCGGGAATGTACTATTAATTTTAAATTCCATTAAACGTACAGCGCCTTGACCAAATTCTTCTACGTCCAAAGCGGATGGTGTTTCAATAATATGAAGTAATTCTTGCGCCGTAACCATTTCTGGATTAATGAATAAATCAACACCTAATCGTTCTTTCATATGATCGTCCATATGATCAACGATATTTGTATCCCTCACACGTGCTACAGTAGATGGAACACCTGCTATTTTAGCTACCGCACAAGATAACATATTAACTTCATCTGAATCGGTAACTGAGATAAACATCCCCACATCAGATAAGTCAATTTCATTCAACAACTGAATATCGCTACCATTACCGCATACTAAACTAACATCCAATGTATTTTCTAAATTATGGATACGTTCCTGAGAACGGTCTATAAGATATACGTCATGATCATCTTGCACCAGTCTTTCACACAAGGAATACCCAACCTTACCAGCGCCTACTACAATAATCTTCATAGTTTAGACCTCTTGTGAATTTGGGGTCCATTGTTTACCAGTTTCTGTCAACAATGTCCAACCATCTTCTTGTACTACAAGGCGGGATTTCATTAAATGACCTAACGCTCGTTTAAATGCAGCCTTGCTGATGTTAAATTTATCCTTAATCAACATAGCTGATGATTCATCACTATAAGGCATTTTACCGCCCCGTTGTAATAGGTATTCCATAATAATCTGACCATCAGAGATTAACGCTTTTTCTTTAATTGGACGCATAGATACATTAATACGACCATCTTCACGTTTAAACGTAACACGAGCCTCTACCATTTCTCCAACATTTAATTTGCGTGTCATTTCTGAACGATGCAAAAAAGCAATCCATCGCTCAGGAGTAATAAAAAAGGCTCCATCACTAGTCAAATTGTAAATAGCACCACTTACTTGTTGTCCTACAACAGCATCGGTAGCAGCTTTAGAGGCGCGTCTCATCTCATCATCAACGTCCATAGAAACGGCCATACGACCAGATTTATCGGTATATAATTTTACCCATACCTTTTCCCCTACTTGAGGTCTGCCACGCATTTCAGCGTGAGGCATAAAAATCCCCCGCTCAGTACCAACCTCAACGAAACAACCAAAATTGGTTACATTAATAACCTCAACATAACCAATTTGACCGACCTTCATAGCAGGCAATCGCATGGAGGCAGTCAAACGTCCCTTAGGGTCACGATATAGAAATACCTCTACATCATCACCTATAGCAACTGGTGAAGTTTGTTGATCCTTATGGAGCAAAATATCATCATTTGTATTTCCCGTTTGACCATCAAGGAAAGCGCCATGATCACTAGTACGTAGAACACGCAGTGTAGCAATGGTATTTTCCAATAATTCGCTAGCCATAGATTATTCTCCTTCAAAAGGAACACGTCCAGCATCGTTCCATAAGGCTTCTAGTCCATAAAATTCACGAATTTCATCGTTACCAAACACGTGACAAATAATATCGCCAAAGTCCAATAATACCCATTCACCTTCGCGATATCCTTCACGATGGAGGACCGTCATACCTTGTTCTGCTGCTATATCCTCAATTTCATCTGCAATACTTTGAGATTGTTTAATATTATTGGCGCTTACAATCATAAAATAATCGCCTAACATAGAAACACCTTCCAAATCAAGTATTTCAATATCATGACCTTTCTTATCATAAGCCGCTTGTGCAAGCGCTAAAACATGTTGTTTAATTTCTTCTTTTTGTTTCATTGTATCTCCTATTATTCTTTCTTTTCTGGTTCTGAACCTGGTTCTGATGGTTTTACACGTGTGCTTTGTTCTGATTCTACCGCAACAGGTGCTTTTTTAGTTTCAGGTGTAGAAACAAATTGACTTAAATCTTCTGGTGCCAATGTCCCCATTGTAATTCCCACTAAGCGCTGAGCCTCAGTTGGATTTACATGCCAATACACGACGTCATTAATTTTTTCTTTTTCACCAGGCAAAATATAAAAATGAATATGGTCTTTATCCATTTGACCGATAGAACGCATTAATTTAATAGCATCCCATGTAGATATATTACTTTCATAATGACTCCATAAACGCCATATATGCCAAGCTTTTGTAATAAACCAAGTATCTTGTTCCCGATCAACCCATAATTTCAAGAACCGTTCTTGTCGTTGAACACGTCCAAAATTATCATTATTTTCGTCTGTGTAACGTAAATATGCTAATGCATTATCACTATCTAAATTTTGATAGCCTCTGCGTAAATCTATGTCTTTACTACCAGTTTCAGCATCAACATGTTCCATATTCTTTTCTACGTAAAACTGTTGACTGCCTAAAACATCACTTGTTTTTTTGAAAGCTGCCTCATCCACGACAACATAGTAAGGTATGCTGATATGGAATATATCCTCTACAACGGCTTTCGTTAGTTCAATATTACCTTCTGCATACATTTGATTTAACATAGATGCAGATTTTTGATCTCTACTTTCAATTTTACTATTGCTAGGAATACCAATTATATCCATCGTATTAGTATTCATATTAATAGACATGAGGAATAATGAGTCAGCTTGACTCGGATTATTTTTATCTCGCCCTACAATTAATACATATACCGGCTTGTCCAATGCTTTCTGTTCTACATTAACTGTATCAGTATGCTTAGGTTCACTGGATTCTTCAATCTCACTTGCAGTATCAGTTTGTGTTACTCGATGATATACATAGCTGATTCCACTATACATACCCCAACCGATGCCACAAATAACAGTAAGTGCTAACACGAATGCGATGATTAGACGGCCCCATTGGAGCTTATTTTTTTTCATCTGACGTTCTCGACGTCTTCTACGGCGACGAGCTCGCGCTTTTTCACGTTCATCCATTCTAGGCACCTCCTTTTTTCATATGCTGTATAAGATCATTACGGCTAATAATAGTAAGAGGATAAATAGTATCATTACTATCTATTAAATGTCGAATGGTCATATCAAATCCACACAATACTCCGGCATCAAGAGACTGTTCTGCAGCTGCACGAATATCGTTTACGCCAGGAAAATTACGATTAGGCTCAATATAATCAGCTAAAAATATAACTTTATCCAACTTTGACATGCCCACTTTTCCAGTTGTATGAACACGTATTGCTTCTAATACTTCTCGATTAGTAATACCATAATGAGTATTCGCTAACACCATACCTGCTAAACCATGTAATAAAGCACCGCTATGTAACATATCAACATCACAGGCCAAATCTGCAACTAAATCTTGCATTTCCAATAATGGTAATTCTTTAGCACAGTCATGTAACATCGCTGCTAACCGAGCGTCTTCTACATTAGCCCCATATTTTTTAGCTAAATAAATCGCTGACTCTACAACACCTAAGGTATGTATAAAACGTTTTTTACTTAATTTATAAGATAAGTCGGTTTCAATTTGCTGTATATCCACCTTTAATTATTCCTTCCGATAAATATCATATTTTTCAATATATTGAACTACACATTTAGGTAACATATATCTGACCGTCAAGCCATGACGCAGTCGGTCTCGTAAATAAGTAGCAGATAATTTCATTTCTGGTACATTCATTAAATGAATTCTATTCTTAGCTTTGGGACCTAATAACTCTAATGTTGTATCAATAACTTGAGATCCATCAGGCCTCATAGCACCAATAAAATGACAATGCTCTAATAATTCATCAATAAATTTCCAATTAGGTAAGTCTCGTATTGTATCTGTACCAGCAATAAAGTAAAAAGAAACAGAATCCCCATATATTTTTTTGAAATGATGAATAGTATCAATTGTATAGGAAGGCCCTTCACGACGCATTTCCACATCGGATATTTCAAAATACGGGTTATCTGCTACCGCCGCAGCCGTCATGGCATAACGATGCTTAGCATCAATAACATCATTATGTTTATGAGGAGGTATTCTTGCAGGAACAAATATAACCTTTTCTAAATGAAAGTTTTCCCTTGCCACCTCTGCAATCATTAGATGTCCTAAGTGGATAGGGTTAAAAGTTCCGCCTATAATACCAATCCGCCGGTTCTCTACCATATATAAGTCACACCCTTTATGACTATAATACAAATCAAGATAAATAATGCTAATGCTTTTACATATGATACCCACTCATAACGACCTTTTGGAGTCTGAATATAACGATAATAAGCTCGTATCAAATAATATAAACGCATCACGAACGAATTTGTCCTGTACCAAATACAAAATATTTATAGGATGTTAATGCTTGTAATCCCATTGGTCCACGAGCATGGAGTTTTTGTGTACTAATGCCAATTTCAGCACCAAATCCAAATTCAAAACCATCTGTGAAACGTGTAGACGCATTATGATATACAGTAGAACAATCGATAAGATTCATAAAATGCTGAGCGGTTTTCATATTATCTGTTACAATCGCTTCAGAATGATGTGTCGTATATTGATTAATATGTGAAATAGCCTCATCCACAGATGATACGATAGCTACATTTAAATCAAAATCATTATATTCTGTACTAAATGAGTGCTCATCAACAGCAATCCCCTTAACAATCTGTAATACATCTGGTGTACCGTGAATCGTTACATGATGGAGCTCTAATTTATGGTCTAATGCCAACAGAAATTCGTGAGCGATAGATTTATGAACCAATAGAGTCTCCATAGAATTACATACAGAAGGACGTTGTACCTTTGCATTCACAGCAATATCAACAGCCATGTCAATGTTAGCTTCAGCATCAACATAGGTATGACAGACACCGCTTCCCGTCTCTATAACTGGTATCATACTATCACGTACAACCCGTTGTATTAGTCCTGCACCGCCACGTGGAATCACTACATCTATATAACGGCGTTGTTGTAGCAATACACTTACAGCTTCACGATCTAATACTTCTACTAACTGGATAGCTGCTCTTGGTAAATCATTGGCTTCTAATACATCTTGCATAATAGATACGATGACGCGATTTGTACGGTATGCTTCCTTACCACCGCGTAGAATAGTGGCATTAGCGGTTTTAAAGCATAAGGCGCCAGCATCAACAGTGACATTAGGACGCGCTTCAAAAATGATACCTATAACACCAAATGGTACGGCACGCTTTTCAATATGAAGTCCGTTAGGCCTATTAATAGTTTCAAGGATGGTTCCTACCGGTGATGGTAATAGACTAACTTGACGAACACCTTCTGCCATTTGATTAATGCGCTCTTTAGATAGTAGTAATCTATCCAACATCGTATCAGGCACCACGCCTCTAGCCGAATCCATATCCATGTGATTGGCAGTTAAAATTTGTTCACTATATTCAACTAACGCATCGGCTATAGCACATAACACCTCATTGATGCGTTTCTCTGGTAATTGCTGTAAAACAATAGATGCTGCTCGTGCAGATTCACCCATTTCTTTAAATATACTTTCATATGAATTCATACTGTACCTCATCAATGAATAATTACTAGATTATTTCTGTGAACAACCTCATCATATGTTGTATCAATTTCTAATACACGAGCTATATCTTGCGTATTGTGACCTTTAATCTTAAGTAAATCTGTAGAACTATAATTCACTAATCCTCTAGCGATTTCTTTTCCCTTAGCAATAATTGATACTGTATCACCAGGTTCAAAAGACCCATCCACTTCAATAATACCAGCTGGTAAAATACTAGCTCCGTGATTTAATACGGCTTTCGTACATCCTTCATCTATAGTAATGCTTCCACTTAAGCGTTTCCCATAAGCTACCCAATGATGCTTTTGAGAAACACCTTGATCATTAGCGACAAATAATGTACCTATATTCTCACCTTTACATACTTTACGTAAAGAATTATCCGATTCACCACTGGCAATAATCATATGTATACCTGAATTAGTCGCCATATGGGCAGCCTTAATTTTTGTATACATACCACCAGTACCCATACTTGAACCTGCACCACCAGCGATTTCATAAGTTTCATCTGTAATTACAGAAACTTCGTGGATTAAAGTAGCTGTAGAATCCGTAGCTGGATTAGCCGTATATAAACCATCAATATCAGATAAAATAATAAGCACATCGGCTTCTACAATCCCTGCTACAGTAGCCGATAATGTATCATTATCGCCTATTTTATATTCTTCAATAGCTACTACATCATTTTCATTAATAATTGGAATGACATGTAATTGTAATAACGCATGTAATGTATTTCGTAGGTTCAAATAGCTATGACGAGAAGTGCTATCCTCCTTCGTCAATAATATTTGAGCAACCGTTCTACCATACTCTCGAAACATGCGTTCATACATATGAATGAGTACACCTTGTCCTACCGCTGCTGATGCTTGTCGTAACACAAGATCTCTTGGTTTCTCTTTAAATCCTAACGGCGCAAGACCTGCACCCGTAGCACCCGAGGAAACAAGAATAACCTCTTTCCCTTGGTTGGCAAGATCTGATAATTGACGGACTAAATGTTCTATCCGTTCTAAATTTAAATGACCATTTGGGTAACATAATGTACTGCTACCCACTTTTACAACAATGCGTTTAGCATTCTTAATGGCATCTCTCATACAATCATCTCCTATAAGGGAAAAAGGTTATAACTATTATTTCGGTAATATAATTTTTGGTTCTTTTTTAGCTTTATAAAGAACACCATTAAATCCAATAACTTGTACTAACTCAGCACCAAGCATATCTGCTAATTCTTGGAATATCGCTTTATCTTCTGGACTATTATTAAGCAATTTAACCTTGATTAATTCACGTGCCATCAGTGCTGCTCGTGCACTATCAATCACGCTATCCTCAAGACCATTTTTACCAATTTGCACAATAGCTGGCATAGTTGCAGCTAATGAGCGTAAATACCGTTTCTGTTTTCCTGTCATTATAACTCCTAGTCTCTGAATGTGAATCGTTGTTCACCAATAACAACTTCATCGCCTTCTTGACATCCTTTTTCACGTAATTTATTATCCAATTCCATGAAACGCCAAATACGTTGGAATCGACGTAAGGATTGATCATCGTCAAGATTGGTCATTGCCACAAGTCGTTCGATACGTTTACCCGTAATATAGAAAGCAGCATCATCACCACGTGTAATAACAAAATCCGTATCTGGTTTTGCTTCATACATAACGGTATCATCAGTGGCTTCAACCTCTGGCTCATAATTTTCTACATAATAATACGCTCGTTCCATTAGCTCAGGTAAACCTTCACCACTCAATGCATTGATTAAGAAAACTTCATAACCTTTGTCTTCAAAATAAGATTTTGTATTTGGAATTGTTTCATCATCAAAGACAAGATCTATTTTATTAAGTGCCACGATTTGTTTCTTATTAGCTAATTTCTCTGAGTATTTACGCAACTCATCATTAATAGCATCAAAATCTACTTTAGGGTCACGACCTTCCATGCCAGATACATCTAGAACGTGAATCAGAATATTCGTGCGTTCTACATGGCGCAAGAAATTATGACCAAGGCCTACACCTTCACTAGCCCCTTCAATAAGACCAGGAATATCAGCTAATACAAAGCTACGATCACCAGGGAGCGTTACAACACCCAATACAGGAGTTAATGTTGTAAAATGATAAGCCGCCACTTCTGGTTGTGCTTTAGATACTTTGCGTAGAATACTTGATTTACCAACGCTTGGATAGCCAAGCAAGCCAACATCAGCCAATACCTTTAGCTCTAGTTGTAACCAGCGTTCTTCCCCTGGTTCCCCCTTTTCAGCAAAAGTAGGTGCACGATTAGAGCTAGATAAAAATCTCGCATTACCGCGTCCACCGCGACCGCCTTTAGCGATGATAAAGGTATCACCATCATGAACTAGGTCACAGAACACCTTACCTGATTCTTCGTCCTTAACAACGGTGCCTAATGGAACAGGAATAATTAAATCTTCTGCACCGCGACCATGTTTATTGGCACTTTCACCATTACCACCCTTTGGTGCTTTAAATTGGCGTTTATAACGAAAATCTACAAGAGTATTAATATTTTTATCTGCTTTTAAAATAACATCTGCCCCTTGGCCACCATCGCCACCGCTTGGTCCGCCATTAGGAACATATTTCTCTCGACGGAAACTAGACATACCATCTCCGCCATCACCCGCTTTTACAAATACACGAGCGCGATCTATAAACATAATTACATCCTTTTCTGCAAAACTATTTTAATAGTTCTATTGCCTTTTGAATTTGAATATCTGACATATCACTAGATGGGGTAGTTCCCTTTGGTAATTCTAGAACTACATCTGGTTGAATACCAGTTCCATCAATAACACGATCATTAGGAGTATGGTATTTAGCTATAGTCACTTTAATACCTTCATCCTCTAGATTTGGATATACACTTTGAACAGTGCCTTTACCATAACTATTAGTGCCAACAATGGTACCTAATTTTCTATCTTGAATAGCGCCAGCAATGATTTCAGATGCACTAGCAGAACCTTTATTAATGAGAACTACCATAGGTAATGCAGGATTTTTTCCATCAGATACATAATTTTTGGTTTTTCCATCTCGTGTTGTGAAAGATACTAATGTACCTTCTGGCATAATAATGCTAGCAATATCTTGCGCACTATTAAGTAATCCACCAGGGTTATCGCGTAAGTCTAGAACTAATGAAGTCATTCCTTCGGATAAAAGCTGCTCATATTGTGTTTTAAAATCACCTGCTGTATGCTCAGCGAATTGACTGATGCGAATATATCCAATATGGTCTGATAACATCTTACTTTTTACTGTAGGTAATACGATTTCTTCTCTTGTAACATTAAACGTTAATAATTGATTATCCCGTTCAACCACAATCGTTACATCGCTACCAGCTTCACCACGTATTTTTGAAGCTGCATCTTCAATCGTCATAGAATTAGTGTCTACGCCATCGATGGATACAATGTGATCACCGCTTTTGATGCCAGCTTTATAAGCCGGCATATCATCAATCACGGATACTGCTTCTAACCCTTTTGAACCATGACCAAGAACCATGCCCACACCTGCATAGGTGCCAGAGGTATGCTCTTTCATAGATTCAAAGTCATCCTTGTCTAAATAGACACTATGAGGTTCTCCTAAGGAAGCCACTAAACCTTTCAACATACCATCAAATAATGTGGCTTTACTTACAGGTGTCATAAATTTCTGAGTCGCTATGTAATAGGTTACGACAAATCGTGGTAAACCCATGGCTGAACCAGAAATATACCAAAATACGAGCCACAACATAATGATGGACGCAAATATATATTTAATTAAGGCTAAACCAATTCTTTTAAAATTATTATTCATTCTATAAATAACCCATAGGATCTACTGGATCCCCGTTTACACGAACTTCAAAGTGAACATGAGGTCCTGTACTATTGCCAGTACTGCCGGCATAAGAAATAACTTGGCCCTTTGCAACGGATTGACCTTCATCTACGGCGAGCTCAGAGTTATGACCATATAGTGTAGAAAGTCCATTACCATGATCGATAACAACAGCATAACCATAGCCGCCCATCCATCCAGACCAAACTACGACGCCACCATCAGCAGCATGAACAGGTGTACCTTCATCAACGCCAATATCAATACCGGAGTGATAAATTGTGGTCCCCCAAATTGGATGAACACGATAGCCATAAGGAGAAGTGATTTCACCACTAACAGGCCAGCCAAGTTGTCCTGTACCTTGTACCCAATTATCTGATGCACCTTGTCCACCAGAGGATTGAGCCGCGGCCGCAGCCGCTGCAGCAGCTGCGGCGGCACGTGCAGCTTGTCGTTCTTTCAACATAGCACTTACTTGCGCTGAGGAAGCATTAAGTTCTTCAATTGCTTGCATTGCAGTTGCTCTATCATTTTGCGCTTTTTGAAGAACCACATTGCGTTCTGCTTTTTTCTGTTCAATTTCAGCCTGTTTAGCAAGTGCAGCTTTTTCTAATTCAACCAACTTAGCACGATCTGCTTCGAGTTTTTGTTTATGAGCTTCAATTTCAGCACGCTCTTTTTTAATTTCGTTAATCAATGTAATATCGGAATCAATAATGCGTTTTAAAACCTCTAATCGATTAGCGAAATCACTAAAATCTTTAGATCCAATGACTACATCAAGATAACTAAGTCGTCCATTAATATAAATATCACGAACTCGTTTATAAAATACGGATTCTCGACCTTCTAATCGTTTTTGAGCTTCTGCCAATTGACGTTCATTAACTGTAATATCATTTTCTACAGCTACACGCTGCTCTTTAATCGTACCTAACTCAGCAGTCGCTTGACGAAGTTGTTCTTCAATTTGTCGCAACTGTTCAGAAACGCTTCCAATCACAGTTTCCGCATCTGCTTTTGCAGCATTTTGCTGGTTAACTTGTTGTTGAATCGAATCTAATTGATTTGTTAAATCTTCATCTTCAGCCATAATATAGGCTGGTGTCCCGCATAATACCACTCCCGAAAGAAGGGCTGCTACGAGACGAGTTTTAAATGTATACTGTCTCATAATCCCTCTACTATACTTTCATATATTGTTTCAATGAAATGGTACTGCCAATAATGCCTACGATAATCCCACCGCCAATTAAGCATGCTACTAATTGATAGAAGAATGGGAACATAGGAACTAATGGGAAGAATGCAAGTGAATCGGATACTTCTATGGTAATAAAATGATAGAACTCACCCACGCATAGTACGGCAATAATGGACCCAATAAAGCCTAACAACATGCCTTCGATAACAAATGGCCAACGAATAAAGCCATTAGTAGCACCTACATATTTCATAATCGCAATCTCTTTGCGACGAGCAAATACAGTTAAACGAATAGTGTTAGAAATAATAAACAATGTAGCTGCTGCTAAGAAACCGATGAGTACGATACCACCAATACGGATAATTTGTGTAATTCGGAACAATTCCTCAATGATGTCTTGACCATAATGTGTACTTTCTACGCCTTGGAATGTAGTTACTAATTTAGCTGTAGATTTAACATCTTCAGGATTTTCAAAGGTAAGAACATAAGAGTTTGGCAATGGATTTACACCACCTAAGGCATTCACCAATTGTTGTTGATCCCCCAAGCGCTCCTTAAATTCTTTCATAGCTTGTTCTTTATTAACAAATTCTAAGTGTTTTAGATTTGGAATTGCTTTCACTTGCTTACCAACAGCCATAATTTGCTCTGTAGTAAGACCATCTTTCAAATACACACTTAACTGCACTTGATTCTCTAAGCTCGATGCCATGTTATTAAGATTGATAACGCCACAGAGAAATACACCAAGCATAAATAAAGATAATGCTACAGTGGAAATAGACGCTAATGTCATAAGTCCATTGCGTTTCATGGACTTTAAGGCTTCCTTAAAGAAATATTTCATTGTTCTAGGCTTCATTAAATTCTGCACCCCTCATATTATCACTAAGAACACGACCATCTTTTAATTCGATAACTCGCTTATTTAAATAGGTAACAATATCCATATTATGGGTAACCATAATTACAGTAGTGCCAAAATTATTGATATGCTTGAACAAATCTACAATGTCTTTACTCGTATTCGGATCAAGATTGCCAGTTGGTTCATCTGCAATTAATACAGATGGACGATTGACGATAGCCCGTGCAATCGCTACACGTTGCTGTTCACCACCAGATAAATCTTCTGGTAAATCATTCGCCTTATCAGATAAGCCAACTAATTCAAGAACGTGAGCTACCTTCTCTTTAATTACCTTAGGTTTCTCCTCGATAACCTCTAAAGCAAAAGCAATATTTTCAGCTACGCTTTTGTTAGGTAATAATCGGAAATCTTGAAATACTACGCCTAATTTACGTCGCAATTTTGGTATTTTACTACGTTTCAATTTTGTAACATCAAATTCATCGACTATAACTAATCCAGAATCTGGTGTAACTTCATGAGTTAATAATTTAAACAACGTAGATTTACCAGCCCCACTATGACCACAAATCAATACAAACTCACCATCATTAATGGTGATGCACACATTATCAAGTGCAGTAGATCCGTTTTCATATACTTTACTAACATTCTTAAATTCTATCATTGGTTCCCCTTTTATTTACGTGTCACCACTTTTTTAACTGCTTTTACAATATCTTCAGCTGTTAAACCATATTTCGCCATCAATTCTTTTGGTGTACCACTCTCCCCAAATGTATCTTGAACACCAACGAATTCCATAGGAACAGGTTTATGTGCAACAACAACTTCAGATACAGCAGAACCTAAACCGCCTAAAATATTATGTTCTTCAGCAGTCACAATAGCACCTGTTTCTTCAGCGGCTTTAATGATGGCATTAGCATCGATAGGTTTAATGGATGCCATATTAATAACGCGAGCAGAAATTTGTTCACCTTCTAGTTGTTTAGCTGCTTCAACTGCAGGGCCTACTAAAGCACCACAAGCGATAATTGTCACATCAGAACCATCTTTTAATTGATTGGATTTACCAGGTGTGAAAGTATATCCTTCTGCTGTTACATCATCAACACCAGCACGACCGAGACGTACATAAACTGGACCATTATAATCAGCTGCCCATTGAATGACAGATTCTGTTTCTTTTTCATCTGCTGGCACAATAACAGTCATGTTTGGTAAAACACGCATACATGCGATATCTTCTAAACTTTGATGAGTTGCACCATCTTCACCTACAGTAATACCTGCATGTGTAGCACATACTTTCACATTAAGTTTTGGATAGCATACAGCATTACGGATTTGTTCAAATGCACGACCAGTTGCAAACATAGCAAAGGAAGATACAAATGGAATCTTACCTGCTGCAGCTAAACCGGCACCTACAGAGATTAGATTTTGTTCAGCAATACCTACATTAAAGAAACGGTCTGGACACTCCTTCTTAAATGTATCAGTCTTAGTAGATTTTGATAAATCAGCATCAAGAACAATAATATTAGAATTTTCTTTACCAATTTTTGCTAGCGCATTACCGTACGCTTCACGTGTTGCTTTACCCATTATTGTACCCCCATGATTTCATTTACGAATGCTACACCTTGTTCTTCACTAGGTGCCTTACCATGCCAACCAGCTTGACCTTCCATTTCTGCAACACCTTTACCTTTTACAGTATGCATTACGATACATGTAGGACCATCTGTGAAAGCTTTCGCCTCTTCAATGGCTTGATGTAATTCGTCAATATCGTGACCATTTACTTCAATAACATTCCATTTGAAAGCTTTAAATTTATCTGGAATTGGCAATGGGGACATAACTTTTTCAATATCACCATCAATTTGTAGGCCATTATAATCTACAAAGGCAGTCAAATTATTTAATTTATAGTGGCCTGCAAACATAGCAGCTTCCCATACTTGACCTTCTTCAAGTTCTCCATCACCGAGAATGGAATATACACGATAATCAGCATTATCGATTTTACCTGCTAATGCCATACCACAAGCGGCAGAAATTCCTTGGCCCAAAGAACCTGTAGACATATCTACACCGGATGTATGCTTCATGTCAGGATGACCTTGTAGAAAATGATTAATTTTACGCAAATTGATTAATTCAGATTTAGGAAAATATCCCTTTTCAGCAAGTGTCGCATACAATGCTGGCGCTGCATGACCTTTTGATAACACAAACCGGTCACGATCTTGCTTTTTAGGATTACTTGGGTCTACATTCATTTCTACAAAATATAACAGAGACATTACATCAGCAATGGATAAAGAGCCACCTGGATGTCCAGATTTAGCTGCTGTAACAGACTGTACGATGCTTACGCGAATCGCTTTTGCTTTCTCTTGTACTAATTGTTTTTGATCTTGACTCAATGTAGCCATAAAGACCTCACTTTCTGGATAATCTCCAATTTATATTTAATACTCTTCTAAAAGTGAAATAGCAAATTCCGCATTGCGTTTCGATACCTTACGCAATGTTTGAATGCGATTGAATGAATGTTGATAGGATTCTGTAGATTGTAAAAGTTCTACACATCGATCATATAGAACATTAGAATCTAATTCTGTCATAGTACCAATTGGTTCTTGTTCAATCATATGTAAAAAACTTGTAATTTTAGGGTCATAGGAAATACCAATAACTGGTTTTCCCATTAAGGAACTAAATACAAGTGCATGTAGGCGTATGCCAATCATTAGATCTACATTGCCAGATAAGGATAGTTGCTCTTCTGTGGTAAAAGGTCCTTCTAATACGATTGGTTTGATCTTCATTAATGAAGCTATAATCTTTGCTTCCTTCGTATCATCAGGATGAGACATAGGTATGAATACTATTTCAGCATCTTGCTCTAAACTTAACCGGCTCAATACATCTGCTAAACTCTGTCTATACGCTGTATCATCCTTCCAACTACGCACAGCAATGCCGATGCGTTTTCTACCACTTTCAATAGGAGCACAATTATATTTGGTTAAAATATTAGCACCGATACTAGGATTGGCCTTATGCATAGCTAATACAGCATCCGCCGTAACCTCAACATCGTAAATTCCTAGAGCATTCAACTCATCTTTCGAAATGGAATCACGAACTGTAATTCCATCTACATATTTCAACATAAATTTAACAGCTCGTTTTGTAGATTTACGATATAAAGGACCAATACCTTGAGAGTACAGCATAACAGGTTTTCCGAGTAATTTTGCAAGTCCCATGATACTTAGATAATAATAGGTATTTCGAATACTTGTAGCATCCTGTAATAAACTACCTCCACCGCTAATCACTAAATCAGCATTACGTATGGCATTCAAAATACCAAAGGCAGCAAATGTTCCAACAGCCTTAATATTATGTTTTCTACTAGTCTCTTGAGGATTGCCGGAGATAACCGTAATATGTGCATCGTCTTCTACATCACGAATAGCGTCGATAATGGCGCAAAGCATAGCTTCATCACCAGCATTACCAAAGCCATAGTAACCGGAAATAACGATATTACTCATGACTGTCCTCCCGATGCATAGCCCATTGCGAGATGTAAATAAGGAAACGAACTGCAAGAATAAGAACAATACCTATAGCACAACCGAGCAACAAGCCATCATACCCACGCATAATAGACATGAAGACAGGTGTTCTAATATGACAGAAAGTTTCAACCATAGACGCTACGCCGATAACGCCAGCTATAGTTAATACAAAGTGAATAACCATAGGCCATTTACGTAAGAATGCAAATGTTGCGAGCATCAACAATGGATGACCAATCATAAATTCCTTTTCTCTTGGTCTAGCATATAGTGTATTCTCTAGGAATCTACGCAATACGAGTTCAAATGTTGGAACAGGCACACCTGCCGTATGACCACTACGACCTACAAATACCCAAGCCGCAGCACCTATAGCAGCAAACACAAAGAACACATACATTTTTACATCTGTAGTTAGAAATTCTTTAATGAATTGCTTAGCTTCTGTTCTAGAGTTAATCATGCGACCTTTCCATAATGGAAAGCGTTGTAAATATGCAATCATAACAAGGATGATTGGTAATACGAAGGTAAGTTTTACACCTCTAAAGATTTCAAATTCCATAAAGAATTTTGTATTACCTAATAATGCCGCAATATACATGCCACCAATAGCAGCAAATAATGTTGCTATTACGAGATAGAGTAATGCGAGTAGCGTAGATTTCCACGCACCTATAGGACGTGTACCATCTGATCTGCGCCATTCTTCCATAAGAATCACCAAGGCTCCAACAGGTGCCATAATAGCTGCAGATAAAGCCCAAATTTGAACTAATAATGTACCGCTAGTTACAATAAATCCAACAATGGATAGTAGTGATAGTGCAAAAAATAGAACTAATTGTTTGTGTTGTGACATAGCTATAAACATTTGTCCTACATACACAAATAACGCAATACTACCAATCATTGTTAGAACAACTAATAAAGGATTAGGTGTATAGGCAGGATAAATATCTGCTGGCCCAAATTCATAGCCCTTAGCACTCAATTTATCTGTTGCACTATGTACATAGTTAATCGTTGTTTGTAACACAGTTTCATTATTTTGCCCTACTTCATACATAGGGAATAAATTAAATCGAATGTTGCGCTCAATATCGCTAATATAGAATCGTTGAGCCGCTTCTTCCGGAGTAATCTTCTTTAACTCATCTTTAGAAATTGTGTAAACACGACCTACACTGTAATTCTTCTTAGCTGCCATATCTAAGAATCCTAACTGAGGCTCATATTGCAACTGATTAACAGCTTCAATACCAACCAATGGAATATGAAGATTATTCATAGCCTCTAAGGTTTCATCAATATGATCTGGTGCACCTAATGCCTCTTTACCAGCAAATATAATACCTGTTACATGAGGAACCCCATCTAGACGATTAAATACATATTTAATATCATCAGATGTAACATTGCGATAATTAGTAGGTCGAACAATTACATTAAATCCGCGATTGGCCACTTCCATGGCTTGAATCTTAGAGATGCCTAAGTTCATCTTCGCATAGCTATCTGAAGTAGCACCTTGTAATTCTAAAACGGGTCCTATACTAGTATTAAGTTCTTTAACCTTTTCTTTACTAATACGATGATATAGGTCTTCGCGAATTTCTTTATAATAGCCTTCTTTACCAGGAATAAGTGCAACATAAGTAGCACCTGGTTTAATAGAACCACCATTGATACGAACATCGGACATATCTTGTGATGAAAGTAATTTAATTTCACCAGCGTCATTTGCCTTTTCTAATGTTCTATCATAAATGGCAAATGCCGTTATTCCCGCCTCTTTCAGTGCATCAAAAGCATCTTTTTGACTACGTTTTTCAAAGGCATTAGCTCGAAGTACAGCATCATAATCTACTATATTCTCAATATGATTTTGTGCCTTTTCAATTGTATTGCGCTCCATTACTAAATAGAGTGCTGAAATAAGTCCTACTATGATACATAGTATAAGAACTAATGAGTGCTTAGTTTTCTTAACAGTATGCACGATATTTCCTTTCTAATTGAGTACAGGTTTAATCTTAATATGAATTTCTCCATTTTCAACGTTAACAGACTCAGCTTTAACCGGAACTGGGAAATTATTAAAATCATAGATAGCAATAGGATGCAATTGTTGTGATGTAATACCTGCAATAGTCAATCCACTAACTGTAAATCGACTAGGAGCAAATGATAAAACATTATCTTTCAACTGCAAGGCGCCTTCCAAACTAGCTGTTCCTTTCAAAGACCCCATAATGTTAACAGTCCCAGTTAATGCTATACGGTCATTATTAATTACTACATTAGCATCCTGCAGACCTTCTGTATTCTGAATCAGGAATTTCTTTAAATCATCCTCTAACACAATACCTTCTGCATAGGATGGACCAAGACTTAGGACCTCAACCTCATGAGATGCAATGAGAGAAATAGGATTAATAACAATATTATTTGCCTCATAATGAAGACTAGAAAAATTCAACTTTCCTAATTGAACATTTTCCAATGTTCCTGCCGCGTGATCTGCTTGTCCGTAAACCAGTTTAAAGGCTGGTGTAGATTCAATAACAACAGTTTGGCTGGAAGGTTTAAGTGATTGATTTAACTCATCTTCTACAATAGATTCCATATATTTTGGAACTACAAATTGAGCACCCACCACACATACAATGATAAGCAAGACGATGAATATTAAAAATTTTTTCATTATAACACCTATACTGTTAAATTAGCTTCTTTCTTTAAATAGCCTTCTATGAATTGGTCGATATTGCCATCCATAACAGCCTGTACATTACCAGTTTCAACCGATGTGCGATGATCCTTTACCATATTATAAGGATGGAATACATAGGATCTAATTTGGCTTCCCCATTCAATAGCTTGGTATGTCCCACCAATTTGTTCTTTTAATTCAGCCTGCTTTTCAAGTTCTAATTCAAATAATTTTGCACGTAATAAACGAAGAGCTTGTTCTCTATTTTGCATTTGAGAACGCTGAGATTGACACTGCACTACAATGCCTGTTGGTTTATGCGTCATACGAACAGCAGAATCCGTTTTATTAATATGCTGCCCACCGGCACCACTTGCACGATATGTATCAACTTGGACATCTTTCATATCGATATTGATTTCCACAGTATCATCAATTTCTGGCATTACGTCAACAGCTGCAAATGAAGTATGACGACGTGCAGCAGCATCAAATGGCGATATACGAACGAGACGGTGAACGCCTTTTTCAGATTTTAAATAGCCAAAGGCATTTTCGCCTTTAATGAGAAATGTTGCACTTTTGATTCCCGCTTCATCGCCAGGTTGTTCATCCATAAGTTCCACGGAAAACCCTGTCTTTTCTGCCCAACGCAAATACATTCGAATCAGCATAGAACACCAATCTTGTGCTTCTGTACCACCTGCACCAGCATGGAATGTAAGAATAGCATTATTCTGATCATATTCGCCGCCGAGCAAAAGCAATACCTCTTGTTTTTCAACAGCCTCTTGAATGCCATTTACAAATTGTTTGATTTCCCCCTCCATAGAGGTATCTTCTTCTTCTATTGCCATATCCAACATGACACTAGCATCTTCGATATCAGACACTAACTGTTTATACCCCTCTACAGAGTTTTTTAATTGTGTTGCCTCTTGAGAAATCTCACGAGCCTTATCAGGATTATCCCAAAATGTAGGATCACTCATCTGTACATCAAGTGTGAAGATTCGTTCTTCTTTTTGAGCTATGTTAAAGTGAATCCCTCATTCCATAAATTCGCTCTTCTAAACCAGAGATAATTGGTTTTAAATCCTCTAACAATTTATGTTCACCACCTTTATAGAATTACTACATGTACATAGTAACGATTTACTGTATTTTTAAAATGAAAAATGGCCGTTGCCCAGAAGGTGTTTTCCCATTGAGCAACGTGCCATTCACAAATGTTAATCTATGTTTTGTGGCTCCAACACATCTTCATGATGGGGTTGTGCACCTTCTAAGTGATCAACTGGTTGTTCAATTTCTTGAATCAATTGTGCACGAATTTTGTACAATGCCATGATTGTTTCATCTTGAATAGATTCAATCATGTGCTGGAACATATCATAGGCCTCAAATTTATATTCAACCAAAGGATTTTTTTGGCCATATGCACGAAGGCCAATGCCTTCACGAAGCATATCCATATTATCCAAATGTTCCATCCATTTACTATCGACAACACGTAGCATAATCGCTTTTTCAAGTTGGCTAAACATTGCTTCACCTAAAAGATCAACACGATCTTGATATTCGCTATGTGCGATTTCGTGTAAACGTTCATCCAATTCTTGACGTGTATATTCTTCCATCTCTTCTGCAGACATAAGTTCAGAAGTCAAGAAGTATTGACTCAAGTGTTTATGTAAACCTTCGTAATCCCATTCTTCAGGATACAATTTTTCATCAGCATATGTATCAACAGCTTCAGTGACAAGCTTGTCAATCATTTCATTAATGGTATCTCTTAAAGATTCATTTCGTAATATACGACGGCGTTGCTCATATAACACTTCACGTTGTTGATTCATAACATCGTCATATTCCAAGATATATTTACGAATATTGTAGTTATGATCTTCAACTTTCTTTTGAGCACGTTCGATAGATTTTGTGATTAAGGAATGTTCAATTGGTTCATCTTCTTCCATTCCTAGTTTATCCATAATGCCAGAAATATTATCAGCACCAAAGATACGCATCAAGTCGTCTTCCAAAGATAGGAAGAATTGTGAAGAACCTGGATCACCTTGACGGCCGGCACGACCGCGTAATTGGTTATCAATACGACGGCTTTCATGACGTTCAGTACCTAAGATAGCTAAACCACCAAGTTCAGGCACACCTTCACCTAATGTAATATCAGTACCACGACCAGCCATGTTTGTGGCGATTGTAACCATACCCATTTGACCAGCATTGGCAACAATTTCCGCTTCTTGTTCATGATGTTTAGCGTTCAATACCTTATGTGGTACACCAGCACGCAATAACATATCTGAAAGTTCTTCGGATTGAGTGATGGATGTAGTACCAATCAAAATAGGTTGACCCGTTTGATGACGTTCTACAGCATTGCGTACAACAGCACGATATTTTGCTGCTTTAGATTTAAAGATAAGATCAGATAAATCCACACGAATCAAAGGACGATTTGGAGGAATAGGAATTACTTCCAAGCCATAAATATCATTAAATTCCTTTTCTTCCGTCTTAGCAGTACCAGTCATACCAGACAATTTTTCATACATACGGAAATAGTTTTGGAACGTAATAGATGCTAATGTTTGGCTTTCACGTTCGACCTTAAGACCTTCTTTTGCTTCAATAGCTTGGTGTAAACCATCAGAATAACGACGGCCAAACATCAAACGACCTGTAAACTCATCGACAATAACAACTTCACCATCTTTTACTACATAGTCTGTATCGCGATGCATCATAGCATAAGCGCGTAAAGAGGCACCTAGTAAATGGTTGAGTTCAATATTATCAGCATCATATAAATTTTCGATGCCTAACATTTTTTCAACTTTTGTAATACCAGAATCTGTCGGTGCAATCGTCTTTTGTTTTTCATCGATTGTATAGTCTTCATCTTTTACAAGATGTGGTACAACTTGCGCCAATTTATAATAGTTGTCAGTAGAGCGACTACCAGGGCCAGAAATGATGAGCGGAGTTCTCGCTTCATCGATCAAAATGGAGTCAACTTCATCGACGATGGCATAGTTCAACGGACGTTGTACCATTTGAGATACATCGGACACCATGTTATCACGAAGATAATCGAAACCAAATTCATTATTAGTACCATATGTTACATCTGCAGCATATGCTTCTTTACGTTGATTATAATCGAGATTTGCAACGATTAAACCAGTAGAAAGGCCTAAAAAATTATACAAACGACCCATTTGCTCACTATCACGTGTAGCCAAGTAATCGTTGACAGTAACAACATGAACGCCTTTACCGGATAAAGCATTAAGATATACAGCTAAGGTAGCAACTAAGGTCTTACCTTCACCAGTACGCATTTCTGCAATATTACCTCTATGCAAGCAAATACCACCTAGCATTTGCACATCAAAATGACGCATACCAAGTACACGTTTAGATGCTTCACGACATACGGCAAAAGCTTCTGGTAAAATATCGTCTAACGTTTCTCCCTTTTGTAAGCGACGTTTAAACTCATCAGTTTTAGCAACGAGATTAGCATCACTTAATTTTACATAATTAGGTTCTAGTTCATTAATATGATCTACAATTTTGCGCATTTTTTTAACTTCTTTTGCGCTATTATTTCCTATAAGACTTTGTAAAAAGCCGAACAAACAAATCACTCCTCTTCGGGATATCTTACATTATTATATCTAATTCATTATAACGAAAAAGCCTTGAATAGTCAAAGAATTCAAGGCTTTTCTATAGATATACAACTAGAAATATAAAATGGATACCGTTTCTGGTATCCATTCTATATTTCACTCGATTAAATCATCGTAGAAAGATAATTAATTGAATAATCGATTATATTATTTTAATTCTGGTTCAATCAAACCATAGAAACCATCATGTCTGCGATATACTACATTCATTGTTTCTGTTTCCGCATTGAAGAACATAAAGAAATCATGTCCAATCAAGTTCATTTGCAAGATAGCTTCTTCTACATCCATAGGACGAACAGCAAAATGTTTACGTTTTACTACTTCAATTTTTTCTTCTTCTACAGGTGTATCAAGAGGTGCTACATCTGGATGGAAAGCTTCTTGACGTTTAAAACGTTTTGCCAAACGAGTTTTATGTTTATGAATTTGGCGAACGATTTTATCTACTACTAAATCGATTGCTGCATACATATCATCATTTGTTTCTACGCCACGAAGTACAATTTTATCAACGAAACATGTAATTTCAATGGTTGCTTTATCACGCACTACAGATAATACTGCTTGTGCATCTAACTCATCATCAAAGTAACGGGTCAACTTACCCAATCTTTTTTCTACATACTCACGAAGAGCCGCAGTTACTTCAATGTTTTTACCTCTGATTGCTACTTTCATATGTCAACACCCTTTCTAAAAATCAACGACCAGTTGTTAGAATGTTCTTATTACTCTATTTCTGGTGTCTTAATTAGTATTTCTACATCTACATATAAAACTCCTCTTTTTTTATAAAAATTTTTATATTTTTTGTAGAAATATGTATTGCACACTATTAAATGTGCAAAAAATCCCAACAAATAAGATGTTGGGATTTTTTTAATTTAGTTTTTATGTAATATTTGGTATATGATTACGCTTTTACAACATTTGCTGCTTGTGGACCACGATTGCCATCAACAATGTCAAATGTTACATTTTGACCTTCAGATAAGGATTTAAAACCTTCGTCTTGAATAGCAGAGAAATGAACGAATACATCGCTACCATCTTCTCTTTCAATAAATCCATAACCTTTTTCTGCACTAAACCATTTTACTTTACCTAACATGGGTAATATCCTCCTATAAAATATATATTGTCTTACTGTCTTGCTCTATATCTGTATAATAACATAGCGTGTATAAAATATCAAATTACAACACTCGTATTTCATTTAAATTATTATGCAGATTCAACTCTAAGAAATAAATAACTTTTATTCTTAATTCCTTTTTATTATTGGTTTTACTCTATATATTCTATAGCATAAACACTCATATTTATTTCACTATAACTAAAATATATGAGTATTATAAATATTTTTTGCGCGTATAGATGCATAAACTGTATATTTATCACAAATATTTATATCTAATATCTATTTATTCGAATTAATAGATTTAGAAAAATCACTTAATTACAGTAGTTCCTAAAGTAAATATATATAATTTATCAAAATTTGTTATAAGATAACGGGCAACAAAAAACACTCATAATTATAAACTACGTAATTATGAGTGTTGTTCCTAAGAATCTATAAAATTTTAGACAAGAATAATTTTGTTCTATCACTAGAAGGTGCATCAAATACTTGTACTGGTGTGCCATCTTCTAGGATTTGACCACCATCGACAAATAAAACTCTATCCGCAACCTCTTTAGCGAAGCCCATTTCATGTGTAACGATAACCATCGTCATACCTTCATCAGCTAAAGATTTCATTACATCCAATACTTCGCGTACCATTTCTGGATCAAGTGCCGATGTAGGTTCATCAAATAACATTACCTTCGGTTTCATAGCTAATGCACGTGCAATAGCAACACGTTGCTTTTGACCACCGGATAGTGAGTCCGGATACATTTGAGCTTTATCAGCTAATCCAACACGTTCCAATAGTTTCATAGCAATGTCTTGTGCTTCTTTCTTATCTGTTTTTCTTACATTTACGGGAGCCAATGTCAAATTATCCAATACGGTCATATGTGGAAATAGATTAAAGTTTTGGAATACCATGCCCACTTCTGTGCGTACAGCATTCAATTTATTCTTATCGGATAAATCCATACCATCCACAATTACATGACCACTGGTAGGTTCCTCTAGATAATTCATCGTCCGCAAAACTGTACTTTTACCAGATCCTGAAGGACCGATGATTACAACAACTTCACCTTTATCAATTTGTAGATTGATGCCCTTTAATACTTCATTTTTACCAAATGATTTTCGCACATCTTTTAATTCTATCATTTTACGTTATATTTCCTTTCAAGGTAAGCAACCAATCGAGAAATCGGTATTGTCATACATAGATAGATAATGGCAACCGTTCCCCAAATTTCAGTAGCCGCATAGGTTTTAGCGATAATTAATTGACCACGACGCATCAATTCTTCAAAACCAATAACAGAAACTAAAGAAGAATCTTTTAGCATGGCAATAAATTCATTACCCAAAGGAGGGATTGATGCTTTAAACGCTTGCGGAATAATAATAAAGCGCATAGTTTGCCACCAAGACAAACCTAGTGAACGACCGGCTTCCATTTGCCCTTTATTTACAGATTGAATACCCGCACGGAATATTTCAGATACATATGCACCAGAATTGATACTACAAGCAGCAACAGCTGCTACATAAGGATCAATTCGAGTGCCAATGATTTGAGGTAATGCAAAGTAAATCATGAAAATTTGTACTAACATAGGTGTACCACGAATTACATCTACGTAACATTTAGCAATCAATCGAACAATTACGAAATTCGACATTCTAGCTAAGGAAACAATTAAACCGATAATGAAACCACAGCTTACAGCAACAGCTGTAATTTTTATGGTCATTAAAGCCCCATATAATAATAATGGTAAATTACTCGTTATGACATTCCAGTCCATTTACAACTCCCTAATTATTTAAAATCCAACACAACAGGCATATCTGCAGGTGCATCTACATTAAACCATTTTTTATATAATGTATTAAATTCACCATCTGCTTTCATATCAGCAATAGCTTTATTAATTTCCTCTTGTAAAGCTTTATTATCTTTATTCAAAGCCAAACCTAAGTACTCTTTTGTATTTGGATATGGCAAGATTTGGATATGTTCATCAGGATGTTTTGTGCTGTAATATTGAGCAACTGGTAAATCAATAACAGTAGCATCAACACCACCATTTTGCAACTCTAACAACGCTTCATTACTATGATCGAATTCTTTTACAGAAGTACCTTCGATCTTATGAGCTAAATCGGAACCAGTTGTCCCCATTTGAGCAGCAATTTTTTTATTCTTCAAATCGTCTAAGGAATGAATGCTATTAGAATCTTTATATACAATAGCTAATGCATTTTCATAGTATGGAGATGAGAATAATACCTTTTCACTACGCGCTTTGGTGATTGTCATACCAGAAGCTGCCACATCAATATCATGTGTATTTAATGCTGGAATCAACGCATCAAAGGCAACGTTTTTAAGTTCTACATCTTTGTTAATACGTTTGCCAATTGCACGAATCAAATCGATATCAAACCCTGCATAATCTTGAGTCTTATCGTCCTTAAATTCGAATGGTACAAATGTAGCATTTGTGCCAACAATTAACTTATTATTAGACGTTGTTGTAGAAGAAGATCCACAACCACCAACTAAAGATGCAGCCATAACAACCATCAAACTACCGAGAACTAATTTTTTTACTTTTTTATTAAACATCTTCTTAACCTCATATATAACTAAGTTTATTTATATAGTATATATACATGGAATAATTATGTCAATAATAATGTATATAACATTTTTAAAATTCCATATTTTAATGATTTCTCTATTAATTTTTATACACAATATGTATTAATATACACTCATTGTATACAAAATATAGCTTAACAAACGCAATATCTACAATTTTCATTTATGCATCTGTATAAATGAAAAAAAGCACATGAGAAAAGCCTCATGTGCCCGTTATACGGCTGACCTGGTCTTTGCCCCCACACTCGCCTGCTGGAAGGTTCGCTCATAAGCCCATGGCCCCCCACTACTACTCCTCTCGGTTTCCCGGCAGGACTTACATCTAAGCCGCACCATGCTCACAGCCCTTTGGACTGCTTATGTGGATCGTTTTGCCTGCGACTGGCCTCGACTTACAACCACAGACCCGTATTTTAATATTATAGATTATAAATTATATCTATGTCTATATCTTTATTATTTGCAGATAATACAAACATATGTGTTTATCAATATCACTGTTGTGAGAATAAAAAATGCAAGTCTTAATTTCAATGTATAGAAAATAGGAATAGGAATATAAAATAATTCTTCATTTTTCTATTATAATTCTTAAAACACGATTTTTACATCCCATTCTTAATGCATTCCTTTTTTGTCAACACTTTCTATTATGCTAAATATGAATACCTATTCAAAAACCAAACATTATACCGATACACAAAGCATAAAAATTGTTGTATAATACGAATACTGTTAAAGAAGAACGGACTATAAGTTGTACGATGTAATGTCCTTGGGGTTGGGACTTTACATATTTGTATAGTAGAGGGGTTTATTATGTTTATGTTATCATTGATGCAGCCGTCCGGGCTGTATGAACTGGAGAAAGATAGTTTAGAGGCCATTAGTGCTCAACTATTACAAATGATACAAATGAAAAGCTATCACTTGTATACACATTCTGTACAAGTCTCCAATTATGCAGTTAGTATTGCTGCAAAAATGGGATTGCCATTAAATGAAATTGAACAAATCCGTCATGCTGCACTATTACATGATGTAGGTCTTTTGATGATTCCTAATGCGATGATTCAAAAAGCACCATACTTGAACAAGCAAGAAATGTCAAAATATAAACAACATGCTGCTAGTGGTGCTAATATGATTGAAAACTATCCATGTTGTCAACAAATCCTATCATATATTCGTTACCATCATGAAAAATGGGACGGATCCGGATATCCAAAACATTTACGTGGCGCCAACATTCCACTTGGAGCACGTATCATTGCTGTTGCGGATTACTATGATTCCACTGTGAATCCATCCACTGAATTTTGGGCAAAAACAAAAGCTAAAGCAAAAGAAGAATTGTTTAGCGCATCTGGTTCCCTCTTTGATCCAGATGTTGTAAAAGCATTTATCGATGTACTAGGTTAAACAACATAATTAAGGCTGTAATAGAACAAAATCTATTACAGCCTTTTATTTTTAAAAACTACCACTAGCTAATGTCAATGCTTCAATATATTGAGGATGATATGCTCTTAGTATTCGAGCCGCTGACTCTAAGGTAGCTCCTGTCGTAAATATATCATCAACTAATAAAATTCGCTTATCATATAACAATGAGAAATCGCAAGTTTCCTTCCACATAAATGCCTTATCTATTGTGCTATGCCGTTCACTACCAGATAAGCTCCACATTTCTTTATGGGTATCCATTTTATATAAACAATCAAACCATTTATAACAGACCTCTTTTTCAGTATTATATTCCATAACTCCATTTACACTGTCATCGCTGCTTCTACCATCAATACGATTAGAATTTGAAAATGACAACACCCAATCATAAAAAAATAGATCCACCTGATTATATCCTCTAACCTTCTTTTTTTCTGCACTTGATGGTATAGGAATCACATAATGAGGCCTATAATCGTGCATCCTCAAGTTGTACGATGCTAAAAAAGGAGCAGCCCCTTTGGACTGCTCCTTTTTTTCGTTAAATTTAACGTCATATATCATGGATTTAATACCACCTCGATAGTCAGCTAGAATCCAAGCAGAATCTAGCGAGGACAGTAATTTAGATGGCACTTGTCTTACATGTAGAACTTCTTCAATACAAGCATCACACCAATCCCCTTGTTGTTGTACATGGGTACCACAATGAGGACAAACAGGAGGAAATAAAAAATCAAATAGATTCATTATCCATCACATCTTCCTTGTAAACGTTCTTTAAATAATGTATATCGTTCTTCACCATTAACCGTTTTAACAGCACGCTCTACAGAACTCTTTGTACCGATCATGATAACCTTTCGCTTAGCCCGTGTAACAGCTGTATATAGTAGGTTTCGTTGTAACATTCCACCATACATTGGCACGAACGGAATGATAACAACGCCATACTCACTGCCTTGACTTTTATGAACTGTTATAGCATAGGCCGGCATAATCATATGCGCTTCATCAATAGATAGGCGAACCTCTTTATGAATAAAGCGAATGCAGATATCAGATTTGGTAATGGCATAAATAACGCCGATTTCACCATTAAAAACTTCTAATTCATAATTGTTAAGAACTTGAATTACCTTATCACCAACGCGGAATGTAATTCCATTAACACGCACTTCCCCTTTATAACTATCTGGAGGATTTACGGATTGCTGCACATATTGAGATATACTTGTACTGCCAGCCTTACCTCTACGCATAGGCGAAATGATTTGAATATCAAGTTCATCATCGACAAATTCTTTTTCCCGTTTATACACATCAACGATGGCTTTCATCATATCACCAAGAGAGTTAACGGAAATGAAAGTGAATTCATCACTAGTCGTATCAAGATTTGGCATTTCACCACGGTTAATAGCATACGCACTATCGACGATACTATTACCAGAACTTTGACGATAAATATGTTGTAATCGCGTATACGGAACCATATCACTATCAAGTAAATCTTTCAATACGAATCCAGCACCTATAGGAGGCAGTTGATCCACATCGCCTACGATAATAACATGGGCCTCACGAGGAATCGCTGACATTAGAGAATAAAACAATCGCACATTGAGCATGGATGCTTCATCGATGATAATAACATCTATATCAAGAGGATCATCTTCATTTTTAGTGAAATCATAAGAATCACTGCCAGCTACAGGCATGAGCAAGCGATGTATAGTCGTGGCTTCAAACTCAGTAGCCTCTGTTAAACGCTTTGCTGCACGTCCCGTTGGGGCACAAAGAATAATACGTCCTAATCCACCTAATTGAAAGCCTTTAACTAAGGCTTTAATAATCGTAGTTTTACCAGTGCCAGGTCCACCGGTAATAAGCGAAAATTTTTCAAAAAATGATAATTCTATAGCTTCCTTCTGTTCAGGGCCAAAGGTAATATGATTATCTGCTTCAAATCGCTCAATAAAATCTGGAATATCTAGAGATATAGGATCAGCTTCAATTAAGAAATCACGCGTATAGTGTACACCTTCTACTTCAGATACATACATTTCAGGTGGATATACATAGAGTATATCATCATAATAGGTACTATACATGATAGCTTGAGAAATTAATGAGTCAATATAGTTAGCTATTAAATCTGCATCTACTTGCAACAAATCGTAGGTACGACCTATCAATTCATCGACAGGTAAACACGTATGACCTTGGTTATCTAAATTTCCTAAAATCCAGTTTACACCGGCCTCTAATCGTCGCTCGTCATCAGCATCAATCCCTAAATTCATAGCTAATGTATCAGCCGTATTGAACAACATATCTGGGGCGATACGCAATAAATTATAAGGATTATCCTGTATGACATCTATAGAGGATGCACCATAATATGTGTACACAGTGCGAGACCATTTAGAAGAAATTTGATGAGACTCAAAGAAATGGTTTAAATCGGATAATATACCTTCACCGAGTAATGTATTATATAATTCCTCTTTAACGCCTTTGCGTAAACCTGGCACATCTTTAATTTCTTCTGGCCGTTCTTCACGCAGTACATCTAATAACCGAAGGCCGAAATAATCACAGATTTTCTCTACAGATTTTTCGCCTAATCCCTTTATGCCTAAGTTCATCAAATATATTCTAGCAGCACCCATATTATCGGGTTTTAATTTTTCTATACTAGATGCATCAAACTGAATGCCATATTTTTGATGTTCTACATAACGGCCTTTAATCTCAATATCTTCCCCTTCTTTTGGGGCTTCAAAGCGACCAGTACAAGTAATGTATTCCTCATTATAATCTTTCACAAGAAATACACAATACGTGTTCTGTGTGTTCTGATATATAATTCGGTATACAAATCCTCGTAATACTTCCATTATTTCTCCGTATTAGGTAATGCTTCGATAATTTCTTGAACAGCGTCAGTAATGCTGCCTTCATTGCCAATCTTAATATGAGCAACACTTTCATATAAAGGATAACGTTCCTCATAAACATTGAAAATATATTCAATACTTTCTTTCACAAGTGGACGAATTTCTAAATCCAAGTCATCCAGAATATGGTTAACGTCGCGATTAACAAAGACAACTAAACCATTATTTCTCATGAGATTTACAATTTTTTCAGATGTCACTGTGCCACCACCCGTAGCAATAACAGATGGTTTATTATGAATCAATTCTTTAATTGTTTCATATTCATACTTACTAAATGCATCTTTTCCATCATAGATAAAGATATTTTGTACGGTTTTCCCCACTTTATCTTGAATCGTTTGATCCAAATCATAGAAATCTCGTCCTAATTCTTTAGCTAACATTTTACCAACCGTAGTTTTACCGGCACCAGGCATACCAATTAGGAAAATATGCTTATGCATGTGTTCTTTTAAGAACTCATTGCTAATCGAAATAACATCCTTCATATAGGATTCAATATATGTCAACATACGTGAATCGTCACATTCAGTTTTAAGACTAGAAATGATCTCATGATCCCGTTCTTCATCAATCAGTGGTAAATGATGTTCATCCTTATATTTACCAATTGATTTAATGATAGATAAACGTTGTTCAAATAAGTTTACTAACTGTGCATCAATAGTATCTATTTGTTTGCGTGCGTCTTTAATATCCATAGCTCCCCCTTATGGGTTATTACGTAAAATTCGAATTGCTGTTTCCTCATCGACCTTCATTTGGTCGATCAATTCTTGCAAATTATTAAATTTAACCTCACCGCGTATATATGATATAAATTGAACAGTTACTTCCTTACCATATACGTCTTGGTCAAAATCAAATACATGTACTTCACATCGATGATATTGATTTTTGAAAGTTGGATTATCCCCTATATTTCCAACACCATCATACCAAATGCCATCTATACAAACCCGATTAGCATATACCCCATCAGGTGGGATTGCCATCTCATTGGGCAATAAAAAGTTAATTGTTGGAAATCCTAATGTACGGCCTCGTTGATCGCCTTTTATGACGATACCTCTAAACTGGTATGGACGTCCGAGCCAAACCGCCGCTTGTTCCATATGCCCTTCTTCTATAGCCTTACGTATATTCGTGCTACAAATAGGACCTTCTTCTGTAGATAGCAAAGGTTCAACAATGATATGAATGCCTTTTGCAGACAAACGTTCCCGCATTAACTGAGGATTGCCAGCCCCTTTGGCACCAAATGTAAAGTTAGTACCAATTGCGATACCTACAACATCTAGATCACCACAAAGAGCGTCTAAGAATTTATCAGGTGACATATTGAATATGTCCAAATTCATAGGCAATCGTAAGATATAATCTACCTTTAGAGATTCTAAGACTTCATCCATAATATCGGCAGATAATACCCGTTTGGGAACATCTCCAGGTCGCAATATAGTCATAGGATGCGCACTAAATGTGACGAGAACCGTAACGGCATCATGCGCCTTAGCCTCTGCTATTGCATTACCAATGACCCGTTGATGACCACGGTGTACACCATCAAATGTGCCTAATGCGTATACGATTTTACGATTAATTTGACGTAATTCATCAAACGAGTGTAAATGTTTCATACTTATCCTTCAATAAAAATATTTTTATCCACTTTAAGTGAATGTTTCGTTCGTTTTAGAATACCTACAAACCCATGAGGTCCATAGGCTCTATACTTTTCAGATGGAATCGTGTGAGAAAAGGCCTCAACGATTGGTAATTCCTTACCTTGTACCATCATCTTTAATTGTACACTATCTACGTCCACTTTTGAAAGATGAGATACCGCAATATCCGTAGGCAACAACAATTTTTCACCGTGAATCGTTAATTCCTCCGCTATATAGGCAGATTGAATATCAAAAGGCCCCACACAAGTTCTTGCCAAGGAAGTCATAGTCCCAGGAATGCCTAATTGAATACATATATCACGTAACAACGAACGAATATAGGTACCACCAGAACAGGTGACACGAATTGTAAAATAAGGAAAACCATAGGCTACCAATTCAATATTAGAAATCGTAATGGTTCGCATTGGTAACTCTACAGGTATGCCTTTACGGGCATATTCATAAGCTCGAATTCCATTGATTTTAATAGCCGAGTACTTAGACGGACGTTGCTCTTGAGTGCCAACAAATCTTGATAGTACTGATGATAATTCATCCCATGTTGGGGGTATCAAAATTTTATTAATTTCAGAGGAATCCTCTAATACGGTAACGCCATTGACAAGTTTCATATCATCATCAGGTAATACTGGCTGTCCCGTACTATCTTCAGTGTCAGTAAAGGTACCAAATTTACATTCTGCTACATAGGTCTTATTAAATCCATCTGTGTATTCAATGAGACGTGTGGCCTTACCCAAAAAGATAGGCAATACACCATAGGCCATAGGGTCCAATGTGCCACTATGACCAATTCGTTTTTCTTTTAAAATGCGACGACATATACCTACAGCATCATGACTGGTAATACCAGGAGGTTTTAAAAATGGCAGCACTCCATCCATTATTTGATAACCCCCAATAGACGAGACTTAGCCTCATCGATAGAACCTTCTATGGTACAACCAGCAGCACGTATATGACCACCACCGCCAAAATGATTAGCAATAGCATTCACATCTGTCCCCTTAGATCGAAGGCTGATACGCGTGCGATTTGGGCTTTCACCTTTCAATAAAATGGCCACATCAACAGTATCTACATTACGAATAATGTCGACGAATCCATCTGTATCGTCGCCTAATATAGACATAACCGCTGGAGATAGCTCGATAGTAGCAACGCGATTATCCTTATAAAAAGCAATAGTTTGCATTACCTGTTTCGTTAATTCAAGACGTGCTGCACTTACGGCCTCAATCGTTTCGGAAATAACATTAGGGCGAGCCCCAGCAGCGACACAACGGCTAGCCATTTTAAGTGTATTAGCTGTAGTATTACTAAATTTAAAGAATCCACAGTCGGTGGCAATCGCCATATAAAGAGCATTGCCCATAGACTCTGTAATAGGCCAATTCCATTGTTCGCACAAGTCCGTAATAATTTCACCAGTAGCCGCAAAATCAGGTTTTAAATATAGATGATCTGCAAATTCTGAATTAGAAATATGATGATCTATATTAAAAATAGGTGCACTAAAGAGTGCACCTACGCGGCCAATCCGTTCATACGTGCTAGCATCTAATACCATTAGCATATCAACCTGTACAGGATGTGTTTCAAAATAGACAACATCCTTAATTTGATCGATATACGATAAAAAGGAATATTTTTCAGGTATTACATCATCCACGACCATATACACAGTCTTGCCTTGTGCTATGAGAGCCTCATAAAAGGCCACCATAGAACCAATAGCATCGCCATCTGGTCGTACGTGGACAGTGAGCATTATAGAATTAGCTTCACACAGAGCCATGTGTAATTGATTAATTGTGATCTTACTCATGTTCTGTATCCTTTGTGTTAATTTGTTTCTTCATCCTTTTTGATTTCATTCAAAAGGGATTCAATATGCATGCTGTAATCCAAAGATGTATCCTTATCAAAGGTAATCGTTGGAATATGGCGCAATTTTAATACCTTGCCAAGCTCGGTACGCACATGTCCAGATGCATGTTTTAAAGCGATAAGAGTATCTTCTTTCTCTTTATCAGAACCAAACAAGGAAACATAAATCGTAGCTTCACGCAAATCACCTGTCACGTGGACATCGGTAACTGTAGTAAAGCCGATGCGAGGGTCTTTCAACCCACGCATCAACATTTGACTTACTTCTTGTTTGATGAATTCTTGTAATTTTCTTACACGAACATCACTCATATTAACCTCCTAAATTTGAGGTGCAACTTCTTCCATCAAGTACGCTTCGATTACGTCGCCTTCCTTGATGTCGCGGTAACCTTCCAAGGAGATACCGCATTCGAAGGATGTTTTAACTTCTTTCACTTCGTCTTTGAAACGACGTAAGGAATCAACCTTACCTTCAAATACGACAATACCATCACGGATCAAACGTACTTCGGAATCGTTCGTAATACGACCTTCCGTTACATAGGAACCAGCAACGATGGCCTTAGGTGTGGAGATAACTTGACGCACCTCTGCACGACCAACGACAACCTCTTTGAATTCAGGTGCCAACATACCACGCATAGCAGACTCAACATCATTGATGGCATCATAGATTACGCGGTACGTACGAAGGTCAACCTTTTCTTGTTCCGCAGCACGACGAACATTAGCATCTGGACGTACATTAAAGCCCATTACGATAGCATTAGATGCAGAAGCCAACATAATATCGGATTCGTTAATGGCACCTACAGCAGCATGAACGATAACAATACGAACTTCAGGGTTCTTAATACCTTCTAAAGATTGACGCAATGCTTCTACAGAACCTTGAACGTCCGCTTTGATGATGATATTAAGATCTTTTAACTCACCTTGTTGAATTTGGTTGAAGATATCATCCAATGTAACCTTGTGAGTAGCTTGCAATTCTTGTACGCGTTGTTTAGCAATACGTTTCTCAGCGATAGCACGTGCTTCATTATCATCCATACCGTTGATGATTTCACCAGCTTGTGGAACTTCGGAGAAGCCCAAGATTTCTACCGGCATAGAAGGACGAGCAACCTTTACTTTTTCACCGCGTTCATTTGTCATGGCACGAACTTTACCATACGCAGTACCAGCAAGAACGGTATCACCTACACGAAGGGAACCTTTTTGTACCAATACTGTACATACTGCACCACGACCTTTATCAAGTTGAGCCTCGATAACAACACCGTATGCTTTACGATTAGGGTTCGCTTTTAATTCCATAACCTCTGCTACAAGCAAGATATTTTCGAGCAAATCATCAATACCTTGTTTTTTCTTAGCAGATACAGGAACCATGATTACATCGCCGCCCCATTCTTCTGGCAATAAACCATGTTCAGATAATTGTTGTTTAACATGATCTGGGTTAGCACCTGGTTTATCCATTTTGTTGATGGCTACGATAATAGGCACATCTGCAGATTTAGCATGGTTGATAGCCTCGATAGTTTGTGGCATTACACCATCATCGGCAGCTACTACGAGAACTGCGATATCCGTAGACTTCGCACCGCGTAGACGCATAGCTGTGAAAGCTTCATGGCCTGGTGTATCAAGGAATGTAATCTTATTGTCATTATAGCGAACTTGGTACGCACCGATATGTTGTGTAATACCGCCCGCTTCGCCAGCGGTTACATTGGTTTGACGAATTACGTCCAACAAGGATGTTTTACCATGGTCAACGTGACCCATGATAGTTACAACCGGAGGACGAGGTTTCAATGTTTCTGGTGCATCTTCAATTTCGATGATATCTGTAGGATCTTCTTCTGGTTCTACTTCTGTTACGGTTACACCAAAATCTTCTGCTACGATGGTAGCTGTATCAACATCTACCTCTTGGTTGATGCTAGCCATAACACCTAAAAGCATCAATTTTTTGATGATTTCAGATACTTCACGGCCCATTTTTTCAGCCAATTCTTTTACTGTTAAAGGACCGCTTAATTCGATTTCCGTAGCGATTGCTTCTTGTGCTTTACGTTCTTCTTCCGCTTTATGTTGCAAGTATTGCTCGTTACGATGTTTTACCTTATTTTTCTTCTTTTGCATGGAAGTGGACAATAAGGATTGTGGGCGATTGTTACCTTTTTTATTTTTCTTATTGCGGCGATCATTGCCATTTTGTTGATTACCGCCATTATTGTTGCGATTATCTACACGGCCATTGCGGTTGCGGTTATCTGCATTACCATTGTGACGGTTGTCATTCTTTTGACCTTGTTGACCATCATTCTTTTGGCCTTGTTGATTACCATTTGGACGATCTTGTTTTTGATGGTTACGACCATCTTGTTTTTGGCCATTATTTTGTTTTTTAGTAGGCTCATTAATTTGTACATGACGAACATTAGATTTCTTATCGTCATGTTTCTTATCATCATGTTTAGCCTCTTTTTTATGGCTCTGTTCTTTTACTGGTTTATCTGTTTTTACAGCTTTATTAGGTGTTGCAGCTTTTTCATGTTTGCTTGGATTAGCAGGAGCAGCTGCTGCCTTTGTATCAGCCCCATTAGATTTACCACCTAATTGGTTTTTCACCACAGTATAACCTGCATCATCTACTGTATTAACGGCTTTTGTAACATTAAAATTATGTTGTTGCAAAATAGAAATAACCTGTTTACTTTCAACGCCAAATTCCTTAGCGATTTCATGTACGCGCTTTTTGGACATCTACATACCCCCTTCTTACTGATCAATCTCTTTTAGTAATGCTTTTGCAAATCCATCATCCTCTACGGCTACCACTACACGTACTTCTTTGCCTATAGCCGTACCTAATGTTTCTTTACTGCCGACTTTACGCAATGGGATATGATGTAATTCTGCTAATTGTATGTATTTCTTTTCATTATTGGCCGCACAATCACCTGCTAATAGAACAAGCTTAGGGGTTTTCTTTTTCATCGCTTTCTCTACGATGAAATCTCCGGAACTCAATTTTCCGGCCCGTTGTGCCAAGCCTAAGAGATTTAAAACTTTATCTTCATTCATATGCTGAAATTATTCATGACCTTCCAAATCGTGTTTCAATGCTTCATATACCTCTTTTGATACAGCATACTTCAAAGAGCGTTCTAGTTTTTTACCCTTATACGCAGCCTCAAAACAGTCCATGGATGCACAGATATAAGCACCACGACCAGGGGCTTTACCAGTTCTGTCGATACTGATTGTCCCTTCTGGGCTTAAAGCAACACGCATTAACTCGCGCTTACTCTTTGGTTCACCACAGCCTACACAGGTGCGCATAGGTTGAGATTTGGTTTTCATTAGTCTTCGCTTTCCGCTGCTTCAGTACTTGTAAAACCTGTAAAAGGATTTTCTGCAGCTTGTGTTTCACTCTTAATGTCGATTTTCCAGTTTGTCAATTTAGCTGCTAAGCGAGCATTTTGACCAGCTTTACCGATAGCCAAGGATAATTGGTAATCAGGTACTACAACATAAGAAGATTTTTCTTCTTCACTAACATCTACAGAGATTACCTTTGCAGGACTTAAAGAGTTCGCAATATAAATGGCAGGATCTTCATCCCATTTTACAATGTCGATTTTTTCATCGTGCAATTCATCTACAATGTGTTGAACGCGTTGACCTTTAGGACCTACGCAAGCACCAACTGGATCGATGGATTCATCGCGGCTATATACGGCGATTTTAGAACGCATACCAGGTTCACGAGCTACAGATTTAAGTTCTACTACGCCTTCATAGATTTCTGGCACTTCTAATTCAAACAAGCGTTTTAATAGGCCTGGATGAGTACGGGAAATCATAATTTGAGGGCCTTTCGTAGTTTTCTTAACCTCTACGATATAGCATTTAATGCGGTCCCCTTCATGATATGTTTCTGTACCGATTTGCTCAGTTGGAGGTAAGATAGCTTCTGTTTTACCTAAATTGATATATACGTTTTTACCTTCAACGCGTGTAATAACACCCGTAATGATATCGCCTTCACGGCTATAATATTCTTCGTATACAACACTGCGTTCAGCTTCTTTCAAACGTTGAATTAACATTTGTTTAGCTGTATGAGCTGCACTACGACCAAAGTTAGCAGGTGTTACATCTGCTTCAACAATATCGCCAATTTCATATCGTTTATCGATTTTACGAGCATCTAATAGGCTGATTTCGGTTTCTGGGAATTCTACAGTTTCTACAACTTGTTTCTTCGCCATTACCTTATAAGCACCAGTTTCACGATTCAATTCCACATACGCATCTGGATTAGAATGTGGTTCCTTACGATATGCTTGTAATAATGCAGCTTCTAGGGATTCAAAAATAACCTCAGGTGCAAAACCTTTTTGTTTTGTCAGCACCATAACTGCTTGAATTAATTCTTGACTCACTCGTATGCCTCCATATATTAAAAATCAAGATGTAATCGAATTTGTGCAATAGCAGAACGTTCAAATGTTACGCTTTCACCATTGATTGAAAATTCTATCGTTGTATCTGTAAAGCCTTGTAGTACACCCGTATATTGTTTACTGCCATTAATAGGTTTAAACAATTGGATATCTACATCACGGCCATTATAGCGAATGAAATCTTTATCCTTTTTTAGAACTCGATCAAGACCAGGAGAAGACACCTCAAGCAAATAATTTTCTGCAATAGGGTCTTTCTCATCGAGAGCTGCGCTCAATTTTTCACTGACTATTTGACAGTCATCCAAATCGACACCACCTGGTTTATCAAGGTACACGCGCAAATACCAATCCCGTTCTCGAACATAGTCGACATCGACTAATTCCAGATTCGTGCCAGCTATAACGCCTTCAACTACAGAGGATACAAATTCCTCTACGGCCTCTCTTTTCATAGCCATCGCCTCCTTATAACATACTACATATCGATCATATACGCTGTTTTCATCATACAATTTGATGCAATTATATGACTAATTTCACCCAATCATAAACGAAAGAGTGAGCAAAAAATAGCCCACTCTTAAAAAAGTTTATATAAAAGTCATGTATAGTATAGCATAATTCCGCTAAAATGTACAATTTAACCGCGTGAATTTAATTCACACAGTATATTTTTTAAATGTTCAGATAGTACATGTTCCAAATCATCTAATGACTTAGCATCAAGATGATGATCAATTTCTGGATAATTTTGATACCGTAATTCTGCAAAGAATTCATCCCGATATTCATTATAGTACAACAGTAATCCTGTACATTCATCCATCTTTCGATATTCACCTATGATATAGGAACCATTAATCATGCGTACCGCATTTTTAGGTGTTATATCTCGTACAAATCCTTCTAACTCAGCAGGCATAACAGCTTCATAATCCCAATTTTGTAGCCCCTTACGCATATAGGTATAGGTAAAATTTTCTGCACTGTTGATTAGTAATTTTGAAAGCCCCTGAACACAACGTTCTTGTAGGCCTTGCCAATACGGTTCGAACTCTTGGCGCACAAAAGATATATCTACAAATGTGAACAAAGGCATCACTACATGCACGGTATAATCCTCTACCTCTTTATCGTAGAGAGCACACCACTTCCACCCTAAATCATTTTCATAGTGAAATAAAGGTAAAGTCAACACGGCTTCACCTGCAGCTAATGTTTCTTGCGCTTTCACAATTTCATCGGGCCCTGTCACCTTGAGTTTAAAATTACCAATCTCCGGTGGCAACCAAGAATAGTCTAAAGACTTACAGGTTTCAATGATGTTCTCCATATAGTGACTCATACCTTTCTTGATAGGTTAAAACGGTTTTAACATACATACGCGTTTCTGGAAATGGAATCGTATCAACCATACCATTCCAATTTTTTTCCTTAATCCATGATTCTACATGTCCACGACCTGCATTATAAGCAGCTAACGCTTGCACTTCATCACCGTTAAATTCTTTTAATAAATACCCTAAATACCACGTACCTAGCTGAATATTTGTTTCTGGCTCTTTTAGCTGACGATCCGTGTAGTTACCATGCCCCATTTGTTGTGCTACCCAACGGGCCGTATCCGGCATGAGCTGCATCAGTCCAAGCGCCCCCGTCTCAGATTCCGCCGTATTCTTGTATTTACTTTCAGCTAAAATAACACTAGCCACCAACGATGGTGACACCTCTTCTTTTTCCGCAGCCGATACAACTACATCTCTATAATCAAAGGGGTATGCCGTATAGCGTGCTACAGGATCTTGCATATGGTTAAAATAAAACCAGCCCAACACGACAACAGCCAATGCTGTTGCTGTATTTCGTTTCATACATCCTCCCCTTAATCCTAACCGTATATCTTTTGAATCGATTCAATCTTACATATTGATGATTATTTATTATACAACGGTAGTAGTTTCTCATGCCACAATTTTTCTAACTGAATATATAATTCATCAGGTGCACCATCATTATTAATGATGACATCCGCATAGGGCCGTTTATCATCTAGTAACATTTGACTATTAATACGCGCTAATGCATCCTCTTTTGAGTAGCCATTGCGCTCCATCAATCGTTGAACCTGTACCTCTGGCGATACATAGACGAGCCAAACCGTATCGAGTTGTTCATACCACTTACCTTCAATGAGGAGAGGAATATCGTATATAACAGCTGGTCGTTGTTCGTCCTCATACATTTCAGTCAGTTCATCAATACGTTGACGAATAAAACCATGTAAACAACTATTTAATTGTAACCGTTTTTCTTCATTGTGAAAGACGATACTACCAAGTGCTTCACGATTTAATCTACCATCATCGAGAATGACTGTATCACCAAATAATTCACGAATAGCAACGAGTCCAGGCGTACCGAGATCAACCACTTCACGGGCTACTACATCAGCATCAATATAAGGTACATCCTTCTTTTTAAAAAAGTCTAGTACTGTACTCTTGCCAGATGCAATTCCACCTGTTAAACCTATTTTTAACATATGTGCCTCCTGCATCTATCCTTCTACTCGAACGTTATATGTAAAATTTATTTTACAAGTGCCCAGTTTTCCGCATTATGTACATCAACGATAAGTGGAACATGTAATTCTACAATGGATTCCATTGTTTCCTTAAGCAATGTTTGAATAGCATCCAATTCTTCATTTACTACTTCTAATACAAGTTCATCATGCACCTGTAATAATAGGCGAGATTTAAACGTCTTCTCCTCTAAAATGGATTCTACCTTATTCATAGCGAGCTTAATAATATCAGCAGCAGTACCTTGTATCGGTGTATTCATAGCTGTACGCTCTGCGAAGGAACGACGGTTGAAATTGCGACTATTGATATCTGGCAACTCGCGCATACGACCAAACATCGTACGAACCTTACCTGTTTCATGGGCTTCTGTTACCATGTTATCCATATATTCTTTAACCTTTGGATAGCGGCTAAAATAAAGCTCAATATAGTTTTTTGCTTCTTGACGTGTAATACCTAAATCACGAGACAAACCAAAATCTGAAATGCCATAGATAATGCCAAAGTTGACAGCCTTAGCATGAGACCGTTCTTCGCTGGTTACCTCATCTTGAGACTTACCAAGCACTTCGGCAGCGGTAAATCTATGAATATCCTTGCCCTCGTTGAAAGCCTTAATTAACGCTTCATCACCAGACAAATGCGCCAAGATACGGAGCTCGATTTGTGAATAATCGGCACTCACCAATGTATCAAAGCCTTCTCCAGGATAGAATAACGCTCTAATTTCACGACCCTTTTCTGTACGAACAGGAATATTTTGTAAGTTCGGATCTGAAGAGCTCAAGCGTCCAGTAGCTGTTACCATTTGGTTGAATGTGGTATGAATGCGATGCGTTTCAGGATTGATGAGGACCGATAAGCCTTCACAATAGGTAGAAACTAATTTAGCTACGGAACGATAGGCTAAAATCTTCTCTACAATAGGGCTTTCATGACGAAGCATATCCAATACTTCTGCATCTGTAGAGTAACCTGTTTTCGTCTTTTTAATGACAGGTAGATTCATCTTTTCAAACAAGATGATTCCCAATTGTTTGGGAGAATTAATATTAAACGTTTCTCCTGCCAATTCATAAATTTCTTGCTGAACAGCTTCGAGTTCCGCCTTGAATTTAACAGTTGTTTCTTCTAATTTTACAGGGTCAATATAAATACCATTTTTCTCCATAACCAATAATGTATGAATCAATGGCAATTCAATATTGTTGTATAAATCCCATAAGGATTCATCTTGCAATGCCTTAACAGCAGCATCGTCCATAGCAAGCAATGCTTTCACCATAGAGACGCATTCTACATCTACACTACCTGTAGCAATGGATGGCACACTAAAACGCTCTGTTAAATAGAGATATCCATAATTGGTACGCGTTGGGTCCAATAGATAAGCCATCAAGGATACATCGTGAATACGAGCCACACCGTCATCATATAAACGAATCTGAGCCGGTTCATTGTGGCAAAGAACCTCCATCAATTCCTTGCTTTGCGTCGTTACAACCGTCTTTGCACCATTCAATGCATTCAATAATTTATCATTATGAGAACCATCTAACTTGATGATGCTTTCACCATTATTAATGAAAGCAGACGTAATCGTACGGAACGGCGCTTTGCCATCCGTAATAATATGAACACCAATGGTTTTATTTTTGTAAAAGTCCTCAGTAAGAGCAGATGCATCTAACAGGTCTTCGATTTTAATCTCTTCGGCCATACTAAATAGGCCACCAAAATCCTCTGTGTCGCCACCTTCTACGCCCATCACACTAGCCAAACGAGGTGTCAATTTTGTAAAACCTAATGTTTCAAACATCGGTTTCACTTCGCCAAGATGGAAATTCTGTACAAATTGATCGAGCGTATAAGACAAATCCATGTCAGTCTTGATAGTAGCCAATTGACGAGATAAGAAGGCTAACTCTTTATTTTCAACAAGACGCTCTTTTAATTTCTTGCCAGAAATATTATCAATATTCTCATATACTGACTCTAAATCACCATATTCATTAATCAATTTAAGAGCTGTTTTTTCACCAACCCCTGGAACGCCTGGAATATTATCGGAAGAATCGCCCATAAGCGCCTTCATTTCGATAACTTTATCTGGGCCATAGCCATATAATTCAGACATATTATCCAAGGTAACCTCAAGCATATCCGAGATACCTTTTTTCGTTAAGAATACATGACTGTAATCGGTAACAAGCTGTAAATTATCGCGGTCACCAGTAATAATTTGCACTGCTAAATCAGAAGATCCAAATTTTTTAGACAAGGAACCAAGAATATCGTCCCCCTCATAACCTTCCTCTTCAATAACACAAATGCCAAGAGCCTTTAACACATCTTGAATCAAGCTAAACTGAGGACGTAAATCCTCTGGTGCATCAGGGCGATTACCTTTATATTCACTATACATTTCCGTACGGAACGTTTGACGACCTTTATCAAATGCGACCGCAATATAATCAGGTTTAATCTCTTCATATAATTTAATGAGCATTGTCAAAAAACCATATACTGCATTGGTTGGCGTGCCAAGAGCAGACTTCAACGGAGGAAGCGCAAAAAAGGCACGGAATAATAGGCTACTGCCATCTATAATCATTAATTTTTTCATGTGTACACCTCACTTAGTCATATGTTTCATTATAGCATATTGAGGCGTAATAAAATTGATTTTTAATCGCTTATACGAAGGTAAAAATATATGTACTATGTATTCTTGCTTAAGAAGAATGGGAACACTGGTGACCTAAAGCTTCCACCGGCCGGGTCTGTCTACGGCCTTCGGCCTTCGCAGGGCCAAAGTCAGCTTTAGGTCACCAGTGTTCCCCCATATCAAGCATTTAATACAGATATACATATATTTTTACATTCTGCTTCTACGATATATAAATCAATTTTATTACTACACTAATCTGTCTATTCTATGAAACATATGATTAAGTGTCCGCCAATCCCGGCCGTAGGGAAAAAGGACGCCTTTCGGCGTCCTTTTGGTATAAAAAAAGCCCATCGATGATGGGCTTTGGCTCTATAAAATTATAAAGCGTTTACTTTAGCTGCAAGGTTGGATTTTTTGCGAGCTGCAGTGTTTTTATGAAGTACACCTTTGGAGGCTGCTTTATCAATTACGCTAGTAGCTTGAACAAGTGCTTGTTTTGCTTCTTCTACTGCGCCTGCTTGAACAGCTTCAACGGTTTTACGAGCTGCTGTACGGATTTGAGATTTCACAGCGGCGTTTTTCGCACGACGTTCAGCATCCGTTTTTACGCTTCTAATACTGGATTTAATGTTTGGCAATTGAGTCACCTCCTTAAAAATCGTTTCTTATACCTGAATGATTATATCATACAAGATATTGTGACGCAAGGATTATATTACACAATACGACTATTTCGTAATATCTTTTAAAAATGATGTGCCTATTGCATATGGTGAAAGTCCAAAGTTCTCCAATACGGTTTGTCCTATATCACCAAAACTATGGCGTAAACCTAAATCAATGGCTCCTTTCATACTTGGACTATAAGCAAGCAATGGAACTCGTTCACGCGTATGGTCTGTACCATGCCATGTAGGATCATTACCATGGTCAGCTGTGATGATGAGCAAATCATCTTCTTTCAACAATGGTAATAAACCGCTTAATTGGTAATCGAAATCTTCGATGGCACGTTTATAACCTTCTACATTACGACGATGACCATATAGACTATCAAACTCTACAAGGTTCACCATCATAAGGCCGCTTTCAAAGGAAGAACCTAATAAATAAGGCACCACATTCATGCCGTGAGCATTTGATTTGGTTGGATAGCTTTCATCCCAACCGACATGAGCATAGATATCGCCAATTTTACCAACGGCCACAGTCGGAATTTGTGCAGTTTGTAATTCCTGTTGCACCATGCGGTATTCAGGCATACGGCTATAGTCATGACGATTCGATGTGCGTACAAAATGACCTGGTTTACCTATAAACGGACGAGCTATGATACGTCCTACATAATAATCACCAACGCATACTTTGTTACGCGTAATTTCGCACATACGATATAAATCCTCTAGAGGAATCACATCCTCGTGTGCTGCAATTTGAAATACCGAATCGGCAGAGGTATACACAATAGGTTTCCCCGTTTTCATGTGCTCTACGCCGAGACGCTCGATAATTTCAGTACCGGATGCAACCTCATTACCAAGATACCCATAACCGGTTTCTTTGGTGAAAGTATCCATTAACTCCTTAGGGAATCCATCGTAAAATGTAGGGAACGGAACCGTAACAGGATGGCCCATCATTTCCCAATGACCACTAGTTGTATCCTTCCCTGTGCTGACTTCCTCCATTTTCCCATAAGCACCCATAACAGGTGTTTCATCAGACTTAATATCCGCAATATTTGCCAAGCCTAGAGAACGCAATGTAGGACAATGAATCAAACCAGCGGTTGATTCAATATGACCTAATGTATTAGATCCCTCATCATTAAATTTTGCGGCATCTGGGGCATGACCAATGCCAACAGAATCCATAACTAATATAATGATTCTTTTATACATAATAACTCCTATTGTAATATTCAGGTAGAATATTACATGCTATACTACCATTAAGAGCCAAATGACGTAAGTTAGGTTCATCTCCTCAAAGGAGGTGATGCTATGACAACATATGAATCACTATCTATTATGATAGATTTTTCTATGCTCATAGTAGCAATCATTACTATAATGATTACGCTATTTTTTTATAGCCGTAAATAATAATGAAAACGCCTAACGTATGAGGTATCCTACCACCTCAACACGTTAGGCATCATCATATTTCCGTATTTTAGATGAGCCTAACGCTAACAGTACGTTATTTGGCTCTCTTTATGTGTTAATTATACTATATATAATTATGAAAATAAAGTACTACTTAAGATAAGGCATAGCTAACATTAGAGCTGCCAATGATTTACTATCCTTAATTTGTTCTGCCTTGATAGCCTCTAATAATTCAGGCAATGTATAGTATTCAAGTTCTACGTATTCATCAGGATCCCAATGGGTTTCTCCCATGGTGAGATCTTTTGCTAAGTATAGATGTAATACTTCATTACAGAAACCAGGACTTGTAGCAATAGTTCCCAAAGAAATCCATTCTTTAGCGCGGTAACCAGTTTCCTCTGCCAATTCACGTTTAGCACAATTGATAGGTTCTTCGTTAGGATCTAGTTTACCTGCCGGAATTTCAAGCAAAGGTTGTTGCAAAGCATAACGGAACTGGCGTTCCATTACGATTTTATTATCCTCTGTAACAACAACGATAGCGGTTGCTCCGGGATGATGTACAACCTCACGCCATGCTTCATTACCATTTACATCAGCTATATCATAGGTAACCTTAATTAGTTTACCATCAAACTTCATTTCGCTAGATTTTTGTATTTCTTTGCTAATTGCCATACTTAATTCCTCGTATATATAAATGATTATTATATTATAAAACCTACAACTCATTATAGCACAAATTAATTACACCAAAAGAAGGTTCCTACTAGTCATATTACGACTAGTAAGAACCTATTTTAATAAGAATATATAAATGTTACGCTACCCTTACATAGCCGTTTAAAACTGTATCTACAATGCTGCACTTTGCATCTAGCTCTGCTTTAAGGGCCATTTCAGGATTGAGTTCTCTAGATACTACCATATCTACGATAGATTTCGAGAATCCAGATACGAGAATGACACCACTGGGATGCATTTGTACAGGAATTGTATTGTGTGCATAGACAGATACATTCCAGAAGATAAGCCCAGGCATAGTATACCCAAGGGCTTCAAATTTCTGGCGACACGATTCAATAACTGTCGTGTTATCCTCATGCTTTGTGGCTTGATCGAACTGCATATCAGAAATAACGAGACACGCTGAAGGTAACTCGTCTTGACGCAAATGATTTCTCACAGCTGTGTCGAGGATTAAATCAAAGGTCGCCTCTATATCCGTATTGCTGTAATCGTCAAATCGATGCAATCGTCTTAGCTTATCCCGCAATGTTTGACACATGGAAATATCTACCATCTGAGGGCGATTGCTAAAGGTAATAAATCGGTTTTTAAAGGATTCATTCTTATTATGCTGTGCACAGTATAATGCAATAGAATCTGCTACGTTAAGTGCAGTGACGGAACTATTACCAGATAGCTTTTGCTCCATGGATCCAGACCCATCGCGTATAACTAAGATATCGTCATAATCCTTAGGAGATTCTTGAGCATTCCATAACTGTTCTAGCGTTTCGTCATATGGTTTTAGACTACCACCCCAGAAACCATTATTCTCTATATAGGCTTGTACTATATCATACAAGAACATAGAGTCAGCATTAATCTTAACAGAATCGTCTCCCTTTTGTAATGATGCAAGATAGGCCTTACGACGTTCTTCATCATGTTTTAAAAAGGCATTGCGATATTTTAGATTGGCCTTAGATGGCACATGATTATAGTTAATATCATTCCATTGATTGAGCGAAGCTTTGCGATCTACTACCGCTAGATGTTCGCGCAAGCAAGACAGAGTTTTACGATACTCTCGTGCATTTAGATGTAACAAGGATTGTAAAATAGCCGCCTCAGAACGTTTTTGTTTTGAAGATGTATTATTGGATGGCATCCATTTCGCTAACAAGCTAATAGAGTCGCCGAGCCCACACCCCATTACATCACGTCTAAACTGATTAGTGATTAGCTCACCTAGTCCATCATGTAAGATACCACTTGTCGTATCAAAGAAAATGCGTAGCACATCATCCCAACGACCATAATTCCACAACTCGGTACCGATGATAAACTGCAATGCCATCTCTGGATACAAGTCACCAATTTTAGTGAGCATCATGCGGAATACATCACGCTCACCAAGGCCTAGCTTAATATGGCGGGCATACATAAGCCATTTCATGGTATACAGAGGGTCTTCATCGTAGGATGTAATGAATAAGCGCAATGCATCCACTGCATCCATAGTGCGATGTGCACCATAGAAATAGCGGTCATGTTTACTTTTACCATAAAAATCAACCGCAACTTGACGTAATGCAGGCACAGAGAAATTAAGGTCCACAAGAGGACTGCCACTTGTACGATACGCAGTACCATCATTAGCGGTATAGGATTTTTCATTGTTTGTTAAAGCGTTCATAAATGTATTCATAGTTCATATCTCCTTGGCATATAAAAAAACCGCTGCGGATTATCACAACGTAAATTTTGAAAGCAAAATAAACAAGACAACCGTGAGCGGTTACAATACAAAGTTCAAGACAATTACTAACCTCACTGAGGCTAAAGTTTACTAGACACGATACTCTAGACCAAAGGGTCTCCAAAATAACTTTTTCTGGTTAAATCATCAAAGATTGCTGCTAGTGTCTAACCTTATGAATCGTTTATGAACGATAACTATGAAATTATACTAGATTCTATACTCATCTTAATCAAGTTATGTATGTGACAGGATTGCTGTTAGAATCTAAGTCTTTCTGTTCTACATGTTGGTGATTTCTTTCACCTGATTATGTAATTATAATACACGCATCCGTGTGTGTCAATAATTATTTTTAAAATATTTTGCTTTTTTGAAAGTTAGAACTAGCAATACATGTTTTTCTGCATTGCTAGTCCCTTTTAGTTACTACTAATACTTGGCCTCTACGCGCCAAATTTCATCAGCTAACCATTTCAATGGTCCCCACGAAGGTTTAAATACTCTTGCTGCCATACCTTCTATGCTGAGTTGAGTTGACTTATTAAGGTCTGTTTTACACCAAATAGCAAAGTGCTCGCAGTTATGATTAAATAAATTATAATCGCCTTTGCCAATCATAGATCTAGCACGTTCTACAGTTTTACATGGTCCATAAAAGGTAGATGTCACATCTGCATCTTGGAAAATAGATAATAAACTATCGTCCTCGGCAATATATAAGGTATCTCCGTCACAAAATTCTTCAATGCTAGTCTCAGCAATTCGTCCGTCTAGTGGAGAATCCCCTTTTACGTAATGGATAATTTTATGATAACCCGCATATACGCCATAATGTTGATATAAGTTACGGCCTAATAATCCACTACGTCGTTCACAAAAAACAATATCACCTAATTTTAACTTTTTTGAAGCCATTATTACTCTCCCTTACAACACATTATTTATGATTATTTATATACGTAATAATATCATCTATGGAAATATTTTGATTCTTGCCTCGTAATAATCTCCATACCTTTCTAACTAATTTATAGAACAGATATAACCCAGCCAATGGCCAAAATACACCAAAAGGATTTTGTTCAAATGGATTCCGTGGATGAGGAAAAGGTCCAGGCATAGGTCCTATAATATTAGGCCAACTGTGTTCTTGATACACCCCATCAGGGTGAACACCAGTTTTATTTCTATTAGAAGAAATATACTCTGCTACATCCTCGTATAATTTAGGGTCTTCTTTTTTTACACTTTCAAGAGCTTCTTTGATAACATCTGTTTTCATACCATACACCTCTATACTACAAAACAACATTAGAATAACTAACTGATTACATCTATATTGTACAAAAGTGTATACGTAAAAAATAACACATCAAAATATTATTTTAATAAATCGAGACCAAAAGTATCTAATAAAGCTTCTTTACTAGGTCCATTGATTTCATTTACACCTAAATGATTTAGAATGGACTTATAATCTTCATTAGGTACATTATCATAGAATGCTAATTGTAAATATGTATTTGCTCGAGATGAACCAACATAGACTAATCGTTTATGTAATTCATTAGTGAGGCCATTAACTAAAATATCAATTAATAAAACTGCTTTAGCTTCTAAGCCTTTAAATTTACGAACAGATGTGAACAATATATTATTTTTCTTTGGCTCGCTAGAAATAAATACTCCGTTTATAGCAGAAATATTTTTTAACATACTGTTAGGAACACTACTTGTAGTAAGAATAACAATGTCTTCAGGTTTAACCTTATCTTGAATCATTTTTGTAACAAATTTGGTAACAATGTTACGTAATTCATTTTCATTCTTATAGAATGATCCAAGTGGTTTTATCCCAGATAGCTCATTTATGTAAGCATCTTTCTTAATATCACTTAATGTTGTGCCTACAGTCTTAGCTATTTCAGCAGTATTGCGACAATTTTTATACAATACAAGACGACAGTCCCCATAAGTATCTAACCAATGTGTCGATTTATGCATCATTATATACTGATTTTTATCATAAAACACATAATAATGACCGCCTAACATGTCTACTAATATAGAAATATGTTCTAATATATGTTCATCAATATCTTGACCTTCATCAATAACTACATTTTCATAAGACCATTCTAGATCATCATATTCATTTTGAAAGTAATCAATAAATTGAGGAATAATCTCTGCAATAGAGTAATTGCTATTAGGCATCAACTTCTCTGCAAGTGACCTGACATTATGAAAGACTATATTATCGTATGTATAATGCTCCTTCACATAAGATAATAAGAACTCGTTAAAGCATAAATATAGTACTTTTTTACCTTCCGCAGCTAACATCTTAGCCTTCTCAATGGCCAACATCGTTTTACCTGTACCTGCTGGACCATGAATAACAGCTGTAGGCTGCTCACGTAAAAAATGTAATATAGATGCTTGTTGTTTCGTCATCTGAATATAACTTTTAGTTGATTCAAGAGCTGTACTTGCAACAGACTCAACTATATTAAATGTAGGCATTAAAGTCTTGATCATATTTTGAAAATCATTAACTGATTGTTCTGAGTCTCTAAATCCTAAATTAGATTTCCAATAGCTAAAAGCTTTATCCATAGATTCCTGTGGATTAAGTAAGCAATCTACATCAAACACAATATCTCTATTTACCTCTAGTGGTAAAGAAACCTTGTTATGAATAGCTATAGATGGGAACCATACGGCTCGACCAATAACAGGCATCTGCCCATTATAATGTTTACGTAAATAATTTTGAATCCTAAATTGACTTTCTGCAGCTTGACCTAAAGGATCTATAATTTTTTCTTCTTTTGTATTTCGATTCGTTTGAATCCAGTTTCCATCTCGATAGGAAATCCCGCCAGCTTTTACCTCTATGGATAAAACACCTTTTTTGGGATGTAAAATAACAAAATCTGCTTCACCTTCACTCCTACGTTGGTTCAATTCGCCTAACCATCGATAAGAATGAAAAATTACATATTCGTTATTTAATTTAGAGAGCGCCTCATATACGAGACGCTCTCCTTCACTACCGTGGAAACTATTTATTATTGTTGGGTAGAATTTTGACATGATACTTGTCCATTACAAATTATTTATATTTAACTTTTCTAATAATATTTACTATAAAATCTGTAGGTATGCTTTCAATAAATACTTTTCAATCATACAAGGGATATTATTCTTATTTCTATTTGATTCACATCCTCCAAAACACTTAGGTAGAAACACACAATGTCTACATTCTTCGCTAAAAGTTACATCAGCACCTCTCAAATCATTTATAAATAACCCTTCAGTTAATTCACCTATACGGTATTTACTTCTCCCAACATTACATTCACATGTATATATATTTCCATTAACATCTATTGAAAATGAAGTAGGATCGCCATTCATACATGCATGCATCCTCGGTAGAGAATAAAATCTCATCCCAGCAGTTAATTTCTGAACATTTTTTATACTAAATAACATTTTCTTTATAAATTCTATACGTTCATCTTCATCTTGTATTTCTTGATTACCAGCAAGAAATGCGGGATAAAAGACAACATTATTATACTGACCAAAAATTTTATCCAACTCTTTGATTAACTCAATAATGCTATCTTTATTATCTTTACCTATATTAAGTCTTATGTTTACAAAAACATCATTTTCAGCAGCAATTCTTATATTATCTAATATTGAATAAAACATTCCCTCATGAGGAAATTTATAGTTCTTAATTTTTTCATATACATTCTTTACTCCATCAAGAGTTACTTGCATATCCTTAATATTCCAATAATCAAATTTGGATTCTATAAGTTCTTTATTTAATAAACTGCCATTTGTAATAATATAAGTGGAATAAATTATTTCTGCCTCAGTCAAAGAATTACATAAAGAATCTATAAATGGAATATTTAATAATGGCTCTCCTCCAAATAAAACTAAATGAACTTCATTAGATTTATTATGTTTTTTAATAAAATCAAGTAGTTTTTCTTCCACTCCCTCAATTATATCAGTTTGTTTAACACCATTTTCAAAGCAATAAATACATCTAGCATTACATTTGAGAGTTGTCGTTATAGTAATACTAAGTGGTCGTGGCACACTGAGAGTATACGCTTCAGCACAAGCCAAATATTTGGTTTTCTCATCAAGTTCAGATTCTACCCATAACCCATTTTGAATCAAAAGGTTAGAAAAATCATAATCAATATTGATTAACTTGCTATATTTATTAAACTCTGAAGCATTCATTCGAACTAACGAATTATATAAAGTATTATAAACTAAATAGTAGTCCCTATTTTTCTGAATATAATTAAATTCTGATTTTTTATACATCATCAGACGCTTTGTCTTTTGCAATTTTTTTAATCACCTCTTGAAAAGTATTATGATTAACTTTGTTTTTGTTATTTAGCGGAATTTCTTTAATTAATTTGATAAATTTATCATTAGCAGAAATAATGATATCCACAATAATCACTCCTCTAATTGATCCATCATATTGTTTAACAATAATAGTCGAATTAATGAATATAATCCTTCATATTTTGTTTCTAATTCATTACCTAGAGTTTTTAATTGATTTGTGCTAATCTGATTATTTTCAGAAATCGTATCTAGTAGCACGCTCCTTAATTGACGGTTGAACTCTATTAAGGGAGTCGTATTTTCTCTTTGTGCATTTAATAAATCATTCTTTACATTCATTATTTCATCTAATATTAACTGTAATTTAAAAGAAAACTCTTTATCTTCTTTCTCTGATTGACTTATTATTTCAGATTTAATCATATCCATATGTTTGTTTAAAGAGTTAATTTGACTAAACATATGAATTGATGAATTTTGAATGTTATTAAACAATCTCAAATTGTCATCAATAGATTTTGATTCAATTCGATTCAATTCATTTTCAATTAGATTTATTTTTTTCTCGATTATATTTATCGAAGAGAGAATTATATCCTGTCTACAATGGTAATCACTTAGTTCTTCTATTATGAAATTGACCTTTCGCTCTAATTCCATAAAATTCCTTTTTTTATAAAAAAACAATTTTTATTCTCCCAATTGATCATTTAAAATATCTAATACGCCATATTGATAAATTAATTTTATCTGTGTTTTAGACATTTCTGATTCATCTTTATTTTTTGTTTTTAAAATATCATGATAAGCTTTTTTTTCTATCTCTAGATTTTTTTTAACTTCATTAAGACGAGATTCTATTTCTTTTCTAATCAGTTTCTCTTGTTGTCGAACAGTTACTTTAATCATATCAATTAAAAGATCTAAAGCCTGCCCTTTTATCTTCTTACAAAAAGCATCAAAATTTATTTTTCTTTTTTGATCGTCTCTTTCCTCTAAAATTATTGATAGCTCTTTATCAGTAAGGACTAATCTATCATCCATGAAATCACCAATAAATCCTATTATTTTCTTTTTTAGACTTTCAATACTTTTTCTTATCCCATCAATATTAATATTTAGATTTTTCCCTCCATATTTATTATTATTAATCTTTTCAAGTGTAACAATAAGCTCTTCCATTGCCTCACTTATATTATTAATAATCATTTTTTCATTTTTTTCAGAAGATTTGCGAATATGTTCCTTCATCTCAGCTAATTCATCAGCTATTTTTTTTGCATGAGCTTCTGTTTCTGATAGTCCTGGAGAATATGCACATCCACCACTATTATCACCAAAAATATCTCTAAAAAAATCACCTATAGCATTGTTCATAACACAGCAACCACCCATTGCGACTCTCCTATAACCTTCTTAACTTCACTATCATTTTTAAATTATCCAAATGATTACATGCATATATTCCTGATACTATCTCATTACTTTTTACGTTTTTACAAATAAGAGACTTTGCATAAATGCAAGCATTATCCTCAATTGATATATCATTAGAAATACCTACTTGCCCATATATCGTTACATTATTTTTTATTTTTACATTTGAAGCAATACCTGTCTGTGAAACAATCTTGCAATTATTACCAATAATTACATCATGACCAATATCAATTAAATTTCCTATTTTACAACTTTCACCGATTTTAGTATCAGAAAATGTACCTTTTTGAATAACTGTATTACTACCAATAGATACATTTTTTTCTATAATTACTCTGCCTAGGCCCTTTAATTCATGTAAACAGTCATTCTCGTAATAATGATAAAAACTATTAGCACCAATAGTTGAAGATGCACCTATGGAAACATTATCCTTAATAATAGTGTCAGAACCAATATATGAATTAGGTCCAATATAGCATCGATGCCCAATTACAGCATTGTTATCAATAAAAACATTTGGGGCAATAATAGTATCCGAGCCAATAATCACATTTTTACCTAAAAAATAATTATCTACCTTTTGATGTATAGATAATTCATTAAAATTGTTTTTACTGTCTTCCAAAACTTGAGCAATTTTTACAATAGCTATCTCTATTGGGTCACCGGTAAAAATAATCGTTTTATCTATATCAATTATTTTTGGTTCAACTAAAATACATCTTGCTTTAGTTTTATTAATGCTATCTATATTCTTAATAATTGCAATACTTGTATCCTCAGCATATTCTGCATATCGAATAGAGTCCACATTAAAATCTTTTCCACAAAACGAGTATCCACTCAGTTTAGCAATTTCACTTATTTTCATTTCATATTCCACTTTGTCTATAAGATTTTAATTTAGAAAGTACTTCATCTAGTCTTTTTTGTGTACTCTTCTCAACTTCTGTAATTAAAGCCGTCAGTTGTTGTGCCCCAATCATAATATCATCATGTTTTATCTGTTGTTTTTTCACCTTAGCTTCCATTTCCTTAATATTTAACTTACTCATAGTAATCATTTCATTGAGATCATGTTGCCGTTCTTTAGCAAAACGATTAATTATATAATTAATATCTTTATACTTCATTTCAATATCTGTAGCCAATAACTTCTCATATTTTTTAGCAAACTTTTCAACTATCAAAGTTTGTATATATTTAATATTTGTTTTTTTCTTCATTTCAGGAATGCAACATTTAAGATTATTAATATCCATTTTCATACCTAATGCAAATTGCATTAATGTAATATTCTCATCTTGAGTAATCGTTTCAAAATCTCTACATAGATTATAAATATGAGCAGCTGAATGGATAATATTTTCTTCAGCCATTTCAGATGTATCAAAGAAACCCTTACCTACTAAACGACTCTTCAACCATTTTTTTTGCTCTAGCCAATCTGCTTCTGGATTATTAAGCTTATCCCAATGTGTTGCTATAATATGAACTTTCTCTTTATTATAGGAAGAAAAAGAAAACACAGAAGATATTGTTTCTATTTCTTCTTTTTGTACTTTCTGTGAATCAACACATACAAATACAGCATTTGCTTTTCTAATATATTGTTTTGTAATTTCTGATCTATATGCAACTGGATCTGATAAACCAGGAGTGTCTACAAAAACTACCTGTTTAGGAATACTATCAGGCATAGTTGATATTCCTACCTCTATTTCTTTAACAAAATAATGTTCTGGATATTTAGAAGAAGACCAAATAGACAATTCCTTATCAATATTATTATTAGTAACCTCCTTGTAAATAGGTGGGTGACCAATCCATTTATCTTTAATTGTTTCTGCTTTAAGCGCATTATATTCACGCATAAAAGCATCTGCACCAGACGTTCTAGAATCCCATAGGAGTCTCCATTCATCTTTTGAATAAAAATTTACTTTTACGTAATCTTTAGAACTACTTCGAAACTTTGTTAATGCAGCTGTTTCAGGCGTTACAGCCATCGAGGCATAATTATGTCCAAGTAATGAATTAATCAATGTTGATTTACCAGTTTTAATGGTACCAACAAATGCAATTTGAAATTCTGGATTTGTACATAAATCTATAAAATCCTTAATCTTGTCAAAAATAGTATTATCCGCATTAACTTCTGGTAGATTAATTAAAGCTTGATATCTTTCAATTTTTCTTAAATATACATCTGATATATCATTGAACAAAATATTATTATGTGGGGTTAAGTTTATATTTTCTAAAATTCGTTTTATTTTAAATTCTGACTCTTCATAGATATCAGGATTATTAAAGCCGTCTGTATTTAATAACTGTAAATGATACTCTAAGAATGTACAAAAATGATGATATAAGAATGTACAACTTTGATTGTATCACCGATACTATAGTTGAGGTGATAACAACATGCAATACGTATACGCTATTAACAGTTCATTTACTGTAACATCATTATTAGACTTACCAATGTTAAGAGACATTCTGGAGGCTTGCAATTTGAAACCTAATTATAGTTTACTAGGTCGTGAATTAGGCTATGATAGACGCACCATAAAATCTCATTATGAAAATGGAACGCCTGATCCACATCGTCATAAACCATCTATGATTGATAAATTTCATGACGTAATACAGACTTTATTATCTGATGATACACCCCAACAATTTTATTATAAGCGTGTCTTGTGGCAATACTTGGTAGATAACCATGGACTCACAGCTGCTTACTCTACATTTCGCGGTTATATTCTAAAGATACCAGTATTTCAATCCTATTTTGATAGAAAACATACATCGCCTAGCACACAGCATACGATTCGCTTTGAAACCGCACCAGCTGAACAGGCTCAAGTTGATTGGAAAGAGAATATTAAATTCCTATTGCATGATGGCACACACATAACTTTTAATATATTGCTGATGACATTAGGCTATTCTCGATACAAATTAGCAAAGGTCACTTTCGATAGAACTACTGAAACACTACAAGATGCATTGGTAGAATTCTTTGAACAATTACAAGGTGTTCCACATGTACTATTAACAGATAATATGAAAACCGTGATGGTACAACCGAGGCTAGCTGGAACTAAAGGACAGCTTCATACCAAAGCAGAACAATTTTCAAGTGACTTTGGCTTTACATTTAAGCCGTGTATGGCGCGCCGTCCACAAACGAAAGGCAAAGTAGAAAGCCAAATGAAAATTCTAGATGAAATTCATGCGTACCAAGGAAAATTAACAATACAAGAAGTGGAAGAACAGATTCAAAAAATTATTTTACGTAGTAATCTAGCGATTTCTCAAGCTACAAGACAAATACCGTCTGCACTGCTTGAAAAAGAAAAGGAATCTCTTACCCCACTTCCAACAAAAGTGATAAGAGATTCCTACCGCATAGATCACCCAAAAGCTAAGGTTTCAGCAAGTAATCTCATTAGCTTTCGTGGTAGCCACTATTCTGTACCACCAGGATATGTGGCCAAATCTATGACCTTAAAGACCATAGATAAGATGCTATACATATATGATAGCACAGAATTGATTGCACAGCACCCATTAAGTGGTAAGAAGGTTAACTATTTGCCTTCTCATTATGAGGCACAATTGCAGAAAACAATTCCTTATCTAAGTTCTGAAGATGTGAAAGCTAAAGCAAAATCTAATTTGGAAAAGATAGGAGCTATCTATGACACTACAGACTAATTACCAACGCTTACAAGATAATCTAGCATATCTAAAACTAAAACAATGCATGTTACACCTAGATGAAACAATTGAATTAGCTAATACACAGAGCTTATCTCATATTGAGTGGTTATTGAAGCTGAGTGATTACGAAGTTGATATTAAACGACAAAACGTAATTAACCATATGGTGAAAATTAGTAATTTTCCTCATTTGAAAACACTAGCTGATTTTGAATTTTCATTTCAACCACAAATTAACGAAATGCAAATTAAGGATTTAGCATCATTAGGATTCATGGAACAAGCTGAAAACATTGTATTTCTTGGCTCTAGCGGAGTGGGGAAAACACATTTAGCTACATCACTAGGTATTGAAAGCTCTCGTAACAGACGAAGCACCTATTTTATTAAATGCCATGATTTAATTCAAAACCTTAAGAGTGCAAAAGATGAAGGACGATTAGAAACTCGGCTCAAGCATTATGCACGCTACCAATTACTCATCATTGATGAAATTGGCTATTTACCGTTACAACCAGGTGATGCTAACTTACTATTTCAAATTATTGATAGACGGTACGAAAAGAAAAGTACCATCGTAACGTCTAACATTAATTTTGATGAGTGGGCTACCATATTACATGATGAGCGAGTAGCTAATGCTATTGTTGATCGATTACTTCACCATGCACATGTGATTAGCATAACTGGAGATTCATACCGGTTACGAAACCATATGCAACAGAAGGAATAACTGTACATTGTACATCGTCAAAATTGTACATTCTTATATTGACATTTAC